>CAYTFW010000082.1:0-27312 GCA_964437145.1 uncultured Rhizobiaceae bacterium | reverse complement strand
ACAGCGCCTTTCCCTTGGGAATCCCCTGCGAGTCAGCAGTTCGGTCGGTTGGTATGAGAGACGAACGGATCGCCGACCTGGTCGAGCGGGCGATGCTGCACTTCGATGGCGAGCGCTATCGGTTACTGGCTTGGTGCGTGATACCGAATCACGTCCATGCCTTGGTCGAGCCAGTGGCGGGATTCGCCTTGGCAGATGTGGTTGGCGGCTGGAAGTCGTTCACCGCGAAGGCGGCGAACAAGCTGCTGAAGCGCGACGGCGCGTTCTGGCGTCGGGAGTACTTCGATCGCTACATCCGAGGCGAGCGGCACTTTGCGATCGCGATCGCCTATATCGAGAACAATCCGGTGAAGGCTGGTCTGGTATCGGAGGCTCGCCTCTGGCGATGGAGCAGTGCGCGATACCGCGAAGAGGCCGGCGGGACGCCGGCGGTCCCATGAAGACGAAAGGCCGCCCATCGGCGGCCTTTGCGATTGTGGACTTGGAAGCGCGGCTCAATGCGCGTCGGCCCAGACCTTGCGCTTCACGGCGTAGAACAGGCCGGAGAGGATCAGCAGGAAGATCACCGCCTTCACGCCGGTCTTCTTGCGCTCCTCCATCTTGGGCTCCGAGGCCCAGGCGAGGAAGTGCACGAGGTCCTTGGCGAGTTGCGGCAGGTCGTTCTTGATGCCCGCCTGGGTGGCTTCCTCGTTGTAGGTGATCTGACCGTCGTTGAGCGGCTTCACCATGGCGATCTGATGGCCCGGGAAGTACTTGTTGAACTGCATGTTGGGTTGCATCTTGAAGTCTGCGGCCAGCTTCATGTCCTTCTTCTGCGCGTCGGTCAGCTTGGCGTAGTCCTCGTAACCCAGCAGCAGGGAGTAGAGATAGCGCGCGCCGTCGAGCCGCGCCTTGACCATCAGGCTGAGGTCAGGCGGATAGGCGCCGTTGTTGGCGGCGCGCGCCGCGGCCTCGTTGGCGAAGGGCGCGCGGAACTTGTCGGCCGGCCGGCCGGGCCGCTCGGCCATCTCACCGACGTCGTTGAGATCACGGATCTGCACCTCGGCGGCGATCGCCTTGACCGCCGCTTCGGAGAGGCCGATGTCCCTGAGGTTGCGATAGGCGACCAGCGACAGCGAATGGCACGCCGCGCAGACCTCCTTGTAGACTTGGAAGCCGCGCTGCACGGCCTTGTAGTCGTAGGTGCCGAACGGGCCCTCGAAGCTGAACTTGACGTCGAGCAGCTTGACCTTGGCGCTTTCGGCGAAGGCCGGGGCGCTGAGCGCGGCGAGGGCCACGGCGGCCGTGGCGAGAAGCTTACGCATCGGTCGGCCCCCTAGCTCGCGTTCTTCTTCAGCACCGATTCGGCGATGCTGTTGGGCAATGGCAACGGCCTCTCCAGCTTGCCGAGCACGGGCAGCAGGATCAGGAAGTGGAAGAAGTAGTACAGCGTCGCCACCTGGGACAGCGGCACGAAGTAGCCTTCCGGCGGGTTGGCGCCGCAATAGCCGAGCACGAAGCAGTCGACCACCAGCACCCAGAAGAACCACTTGTAGATCGGCCGGAAGCGCGCCGAGCGCACGCGGGCGGTGTCGAGCCAGGGCAGGATGAACAGTACGGCGATGGCGCCGAACATCGCCACCACGCCGCCCAGCTTGTCGGGCACCGCGCGCAGGATGGCGTAGAACGGCAGGAAGTACCATTCCGGCACGATGTGCGGCGGCGTCACCAGCGGGTTGGCCTTGATGTAGTTGTCCGGCTCGCCGAAGAAGTCCGGCGCGAAGAATACGAAGATCGCGAAGATGGTCAGGAACACGACCAGCGCGAAGCCGTCCTTGGTGACGTAGTAGGGGCTGAACGGCAGCGTGTCCTGCGGGCCCTTCGGATCGATGCCGATCGGGTTGTTTGAGCCGGCGACGTGCATCGCCGCGATGTGCAGCACGACCACGCCGACGATGACGAAGGGCAGCAGGTAGTGCAGCGAGAAGAAGCGGTTGAGCGTCGGATTGTCGACCGAGAAGCCGCCCCACAGGAAGGTCACGAGGTCGGGGCCGATCACCGGGATGGCCGAGAACAGGTTGGTGATGACGGTGGCGCCCCAGAAGCTCATCTGGCCCCACGGCAGCACGTAGCCCATGAACGCGGTGGCCATCATCAGCAGCAGGATGACGACGCCCAGGATCCACAGGAGCTCGCGCGGGTTCTTGTACGAGCCGTAGTACATGCCGCGGAAGATGTGGATGAAGACGGCGATGAAGAAGAACGACGCGCCGTTCATGTGCAGGTACTGCACCAGCCAGCCGTGGTTCACGTCGCGATGCAGGCGCTGCACCGAGTCGTGGGCGAAGTCGACATGCGGCGTGTAGTTCATCGCCAGCACGACGCCGGTGACGATCATGATGATCAGCATGACCATCGCGATGCCGCCGAAGCTCCACCAGTAATTGAAGTTACGCGGCGTCGGGAAGACGCCGTACTCGTGGTGCATGAAGGTGAAGATCGGCAACCGCTTGTCGATCCAGCGGACGACTGCGTTGTTGAAAGCCGGGGGGCCGCCCTGAGTCGAGGCCATGACTGTTCTTCCTCCCCGCTCAACCGATCTTCAGGACGTCGCCGTCGAGGAAGCTGTACTCCGGCACCTCGAGGTTCTTGGGCGCGGGTCCCTTACGGATACGTCCCGACGTGTCGTAGTGCGAACCATGGCACGGGCAGAACCAGCCGCCGAACTCGCCGCGGTCGGAGCCGACCTGCTGGCCACCGGGTACGCAACCGAGATGCGTGCAGACGCCGATCAGCACCAGCCACTCCGCCTTGTCCTTCTTGACGCGCTTGGCGTCGGTCTCGGGATCGGGCAGCGCCACCTTGTCGTCGGCCTGCGCCTTGGCGATCTCCTGCGGCGTGCGGCGGCGCACGAAGACCGGCTTGCCGCGCCACTTCACGGTGATGCTCTGGCCGACCTCGATGCCCTTGAGCGAAATCTCGACCGTGGCGAGCGCCAGGGTGTCGGCGGCGGGGTTCAAGGTGTTGATCAGCGGCCAGGTCGCGGCGGCTGCGCCGACCGCGCCCGTCGCCGCCGTGGCGACATAGAGAAAGTCGCGACGCGTCACGGCTTCGCCGTGCCCGCCGAGCGACGCGGTCTTGTTGGATGTCGCCATCGAAAACGCCCCCAGAGACGGACGATCGACTCGCCCGGAAAACGCGGCACAATGAAGCGGAAAGCCCCTAGCCGTTCAAGGCTTTAATGCCCGTTCCGGCGCGTGGCTTCCATTCTCTGTGACAGGATGACGCACAAATCATCCAGCGAAGCGAGGATAGGAGGTCGCGCGTGGTCGGGCCAATGCGCGCGTTGTCGCTGCGGCACCGTCGTGAGCCTCCCTCTTTCGACCTGCGATGCGCCTCGCCCTGTTCCAGCCCGATATCGCCCAGAACGCCGGCACCATGCTGCGGCTCGCCGCCTGCCTCGGCGTCGCGGTTGACGTCATCGAGCCGTGCGGCTTCGCCTTCGACGAGCGGCGCTTTCGCCGCGCCGGCATGGATTATCTCGATCGCGTGGACCTGCGCCGGCACAGTTCTTGGGCGGCCTTCATGCGCGATGAGCGGCCGAGCCGGCTCGTGCTGCTGACGACGCGCGCCGAGACCGCCCACGTCGCCTTCGCCTTCCGGCCCGACGATACACTGATGGTCGGGCAGGAAGGCGCCGGAGTCCCGCGCGAGGTTCACGACGCGGCTGACGCGCGCGTCCGTGTGCCGATGGCCTCCGGTTTGCGCTCACTCAATGTCGCGCTCGCGGCCGCCGTGGTATTGGGCGAGGCATTGCGTCAGATCGACGGTTTCCCGAACACGACATGACCACCACGACCATCAAGCCCGAACGCGCGCCCTCGGCCACGCCCTCGCCGCTCGGTGAGGACATCGAAGACCGCAAGGCGACAGCGCGCGCCTGGTTCGAGCAGTTGCGCGATCGCATTTGCGCAGCCTTCGAGAAAATCGAGGACGATCTCGGCGGCACACATCGCGATCTGCCGCCCGGCCGTTTCGAGCGCAAGGCCTGGGAGCGCGCCACGGAGGAGGGCGAGGCCGATCGTGGCGGCGGCGTGATGTCGGTCATGCGTGGGCGCGTCTTCGAGAAGGTCGGCGTCAACGTCTCGACCGTGCATGGCGAGTTCTCGCCCGACTTCCGCCAGCAGATTCCCGGCGCCAATAAGGACCCGCGCTTCTGGGCATCCGGCATCTCGCTGGTAGCGCATATGCGCTCGCCGCGCGTGCCGGCGGTGCACATGAACACGCGCTTCATCGTCACCACCCGCGCCTGGTTCGGCGGTGGCGCCGACCTGACGCCGATGACGCCCGACGCACGCGACACAGAGGCCTTCCACGGCGCGCTGCGGGCCGCCTGCGATCGCTTCGATCCGGCATACTACGAGCGCTACAAGCGCTGGTGCGACGAGTACTTCTATCTGCCGCATCGCTCCGAGCCGCGCGGCGTCGGGGGCATCTTCTACGACTATCTCGACAGCGCCGACCGCGACCGCGACTTCGGCTTCACGCGCGCGGTGGGCGAGGCGTTCCTCGACATCTACCCGAGGATCGTGCGCACGCATATGAACGAGCCATGGACGCCGGCGGAGCGCGAGCACCAGCTGCGCCGGCGCGGCCGCTACGTCGAGTTCAACCTGCTCTACGACCGCGGCACCAAGTTCGGCCTGATGACCGGCGGCAATGTCGAGGCGATCCTCATGTCGCTGCCGCCGGAGGTCCACTGGTAAGGCGCCAGGCGAGCAGGGGCGGCAGCAGCAACTGCGTCAGCGGTAGGATAACCCAGAGTGGGCCCTCGAAGAGCCGATAGCGATCGATCAGGCTATCGACAGTCTCGCCGAAGGTCAGTCGGCCGTAGGCGGCGTCGAGCAGGACGGTCGAGCTCGCCCACAGCGCGCCGGCGACGATGCCGGCGGCCAATGCCTGCGGCCCGCGCGTGCGCCGCGCATGGATCAGCGCCAACAGTGCGATGTAGGGCAGCGGGATCAGCGTCTTGTAGGTGAGCGCCATGCGCGGGCCCAGCAGCGCGGCCATCAGCGTGTCGCCTAGCGCGTGGTTGGCCAGCAGCGCCACGGCCTGCGCCAGCCACAGCGCGAAGATCAGGCCGGGTCGAATCATCGTGCCGCGATCAGCCGCGCCAGCTCGGCAAGGCAGGCCTCGCGGTCGGGCACGAAGTCGCGCGCGAGCCACCAAGCCTCGACCACGTCGATCAGCGCGCCGACATCGGGGCCCTTCTTGACGCCAGCGCGAATCACGTCGGCGCCACGGATCGGCAACTCCGGCACCCGCCAGTCGCGGGCGAGGCGATGCGCGGCGCGCAGCTGCTCGTCGCTGGCCGTACCGCGATGGAGCAGCAGCCGGTCGATATAGAGCGAGCCACCCAGCCGGTAGATCTGTCGGCGCACGACCGATTCGTTGGTCGAGTCGATGATGGGCTCGGCGGCCATCATCACCTCGAGACGCACGCTTTGCTGCGTCGACAGCTTCAGGCGCTTGGCGAAAGCCACGACATCGGTATCGGGATCGAGCAGGGCGACGAGGCGCCGCAGGCCGTCGCCTTCGCCGACCACGCGCTCGCCGGCAATCAGCGCGCGCAGGCGGGCGGTGCCTTGGTATTGCGGCAGCCAGTGGTCGAAGGCACCGCTGACCGCCATCGCCTCGACGACGTCGACGGGATCGGGGGCGTCGAGCAGCTTCAGCAGCTCGGCGCGCACGCGTTCGGCCGACAGCCCGCTGAGCTTGCCGGCGTGGCGGCGACAGGCGGCCAAGCCGTCGGGGTCGAGCGGCGGCCTTCCGTACCAGGCGTGGAAGCGGAAGAAGCGCATCACCCGCAGCACGTCCTCGGTTATGCGGGTGTCGGGGTCGCCGACGAAGCGCACGCGCCGCGCCGCGAGATCGGCCTGACCGCCGAAATAGTCCCACAACATGCCGGACGCGTCGCAGAACATCGCATTGATGGTGAAGTCACGGCGCGCGGCGTCCTCGCGCCAATCGTCGGTGAAGGCGACGACGGCGCGGCGTCCATCGGTCTCGACGTCGCGGCGCAGGGTCGTGAGTTCGTAGGGGCGCTTGTCGACGATCGCCGTGACCGTGCCGTGCGCGATGCCGGTCGGCGCGACCTTGATGCCCGCCGCTTCGAGCGCGCGTGTGACATCGGTGGGCGGCTTGTCGACGGCGATATCGAGATCGCCGGGCGCGAGGCCCAGCAGTGCGTTTCGCACACAACCGCCGACGAAGCGTGCACCGATGCCAGCGGCCGACAACGCCGACAGCAGGCGCGTGGTCGACGCGTCGGCCATCCAGGGCTGCGGCGCGATGCGATCGGCGGCAGCCACTAGCGCGTCGGCCCCAGCAGGCCGCCCGGTGCGGTGGATTCGGCGAAGAAGAACACCCAGAGCATGGCGCCGACCACCAGCGTCAACCCGGCGATCGCCAGGTTGGTCCAGGGCAAGGCCTGCCACTCCGGCAGGGTACCGGCCAGCCTGCGCTCGCGCTTGATCTTCACCAGCCACGCCCACAGAAAGAACGCGACGGTCGGCGCGACCAGAAGAGCGATGACGCCCAGCGCGATGCGCATGCGAGGTCAGCCCCCCTCGGCGAGGATGTGGTAGAGGTTCTTGATCATCCCCGCCGTGGCGCCCCAGACATAGCGCTCGCCGTAGGGCATGGCGTAGTAGCGTCGCTCGCGGCCCTGCCAGGTGCGCGAATGGATGTGGTGGTTGGCGGGATCGAGGAAGAAATCCAGCGGCACCTCGAAGACGTCGGCGACCTCTCGCGGATCGGGCTTGAGCGTGAAGACCGGTCGCACGAAGCCGATGATCGGCGTCACTGCGTAGCCGGTGCGCGTGACATAGGTGTCGATCGGCCCTACCACCTCGACGAAGCTTCGATCGATGCCGACCTCCTCCTCGGTCTCGCGCAGCGCCGTGACGATCAGGCTGGAATCTTCAGACTGCTTGCGACCACCGGGAAAGGCGATCTGGCCGGCATGGCTGGGCATGTCCTCGGTGCGCTGGGTCAGCAGCACGCTCAGCACGCCGGCGCGGTCGACCAGGGGTACGAGAACCGCCGCGGCGCGCAGTTGGGTGGGCGGTTCGTCGAGACCGCTGAGCGCGAAATCGCTGCCGACATAGGGCGGCGGCACCAGCGCGCCCGACGCGATGGCGTCGCGCCGGGCGGAAAGTTTCTGCACAATCTCCTCGCGCGTCATGCCTTGGCCCCGCCATATTCCAACGCTTGCGTCACCATGTCCGCGCGAACGTTATTTGCGCTGCGGCGGCCGCTCTGAAATGCTGCCCCCGCAACCCCTGGGAGTTCATCCTTGCCCCCCGATCTGCCCCCGCCTCTGACCGCTGCCGCCCCGACGGCGGCCGAGACCGATGCCGTCCTGCAATCCATCGAAGCGCTCGGCGGCCAGCTGCGGCGTGTCCGCGAAGGCGTCGGCCGGATCATTTATGGGCAAACCGAAGTCGTCGATCAAACCCTGATCTCGCTTTTGTCCGGCGGCCACCTGCTGCTGGTCGGTCTGCCCGGCCTCGCCAAGACCAAGCTGGTCGACACGCTGGGCGTGGTGCTGGGACTGGACGCCAAGCGTGTCCAGTTCACGCCCGACCTGATGCCGGCCGACATTCTGGGCTCGGAAGTCCTGGAAGAAGATGACAACGGGCGCCGCTCGTTCCGCTTCATTCCGGGCCCGGTCTTCGCCCAGCTGCTGATGGCCGACGAGATCAACCGCGCCTCGCCCCGCACCCAGTCGGCGCTGCTGCAGTCGATGCAGGAGTATCACGTCTCCGTGGGCGGCAAGCGGCACGACCTGCCGCGGCCGTTCCATGTGCTCGCCACCCAGAACCCGCTGGAACAGGAAGGCACCTATCCGCTGCCCGAAGCGCAGTTGGATCGATTCCTGCTTCAGGTCGATGTCAGCTATCCCGACGAGGCGTCCGAGCGGCAGATGATGATCGTCACCACCAGCTCCGGCCAGCCAGCGCCGGCGGCCGTGCTGACGGCGGACGACCTGATGGCCGCGCAGGCGCTGATCCGCCGTGTGCCGATGGGCGACAGCGTGGTCGACGCCATCCTGCGTTTGGTGCGCGCCGGCCGCCCTTCGAACAGCGACATCGAGGAGGTGCGCAAGCACGTGCACTGGGGCCCCGGCCCGCGCGCCAGCCAGGCGCTGATGCTGGCCTGCCGCGCGCGGGCGGCGTTGCAGGGCCGGTTGGCGCCCTCGGTTGACGACGTGGTCGCCCTGGCGCCGCCGGTGCTGCGCCATCGCATGGCGGTGAATTTCACCGCCCGCGCCGAAGGCATCACCGTCGACGACATCATCCGCCGGCTGGTAGCGAAGCTGGCTTAAGGAACCCATCTCCCCTCCGATGGTCCGTCCCGACGATCCGATCGCGCTGCGCCAAGCCAATGTCCTGGCCGGCGCGTTGCCGCCTCTTCTGGTGGCCGCGCAGCGCGTCGCCTCGACCGTGCTGCAGGGCGTGCACGGCCGCCGCCGCGTCGGTCAGGGCGATGCCTTCTGGCAGTTTCGCCAGTATCGCCCCGGTGACTCGATCAATCGGATCGACTGGCGCCAGAGCGCCAAGGGACGCGCAGTCTATGTGCGCGAAACCGAATGGGAGGCCGCCGCCAGCGTCTGGCTGTGGCGCGATGGCTCGCCGTCGATGGCGTTCACCTCGGGTCGTGGCGTACCGATGAAGCGGGAACGCGCCGAGATCATCCTGCTGGCGCTGGCGACCCTGCTGGTCGACGCCGGCGAGCGCGTGGCGCTGTTGGGTGGCGACCGGCCGATGACCGGCCATGCCGCGCCGCGCCGTCTGGCCGAGGGCATCGCCACCGACGCCATGGTGCGGCCGCACGACAGCCTGCCGCCCTTGCTGCCGCTGCCCTCGCACGGTCATCTGGTGATGATCGGCGACCTGCTCGATCCACTGCCCAAGATCGAGGAGATCGTGCGCAGCTACGCCAGCCAGGGCGTGCGCGGTCATCTGCTGCAGGTTCTCGATCCGGCCGAGGAGGACCTGCCATATGACGGTCATGTCCGCTTCTCCGGCCTGGAGCGGGAGGGTGACCACCTGATCCGCCGCGTCGAGGCGGTGCGCGAGGCCTATAGCGGCCGCCTGCGCGCGCAGAAGGATGGCTTGGCGCAGATCGCCTCGTCGGTTGGCTGGACGTGGCGGGCGCATCGCACCGACCGACCGCCGGAGACCGCGTTGCTGTCTCTCTATATCGCCATGGCTGATATGGGCGCCCGGCCCGTGCGGTGGGGCGCCTGATGCTGGCATTGGGCACACTCGCCTTCGCGACGCCGTGGATGCTGGCGCTGCTGCTGTCGCTGCCGGTGATCTACTTCCTGCTGCGGCTGATGCCGCCGGCGCCGAAGCTGATCCGCTTTCCGGCGATCCGCCTGCTGCTGGGGCTGGAGCCCGAGGAGCAGACCCCGGTGCGCCTGCCCTGGTGGCTGCTGCTGCTGCGCCTGCTGCTGGTGACCCTGCTGATCCTGGCGCTGGCCCGGCCGCTGCTCAATCCGCAGGCTGAGCTGCCGGGTAGTGGCCCGCTGGTGCTGGCGATCGACGATGGCTGGTCGGCGGCGCCCAACTGGTCGGTGATGCAGCGGCATGCCGAGCGCCTGACGGAGCGCGCCGAGCGCGCCAAGCGTCCGGTCGTTATACTCACCACGGCGCCGGCCGCGCTCGACGAGGCGCAGCCGCAGCGCGGCCTGCTGCGACCCGACGAGGCGCGCGCGGTGCTGCGCGCGCTCAAGCCGAAGCCATGGCCGGTCGATCGCGCCGCGGCGGCCAACGAGATCGGCCGCGTCAGCATTCCGCGGCCGGCGCATGTCGTGTGGCTGAGCGATGGCCTGGAGTCGCCCGACACCGCGCGCTACGGCGAGCGTCTGGCCGCTTTGGGCACGCTCGAGGTCGTGCGGCCGGCCGGGCCCCGCGCACCGATGGTGCTGATGCCGCCGGCCCTGGCCGGTCGCGAGCTGAAGGTGACGGCGCGCCGTCCGTCGGGCGACGGGCCGCGGCGGGTCGCGGTGCAGGGCGTCGATGATCGCGGCGCGCTGCTGGCGCGCGGCTTCATCGACTTCGCGCCGACCGCGACCGAGGCGACGGGCACGCTCAACGTTCCGACCGAGATCCGCAACCGCATCATCCGCCTCGATATCGAAGGCCAGACCAGCGCCGGCGCCGTGGCGTTGCTCGACGAGCGCTATCGCCGCCGCCCTGTCGGCATCCTGGGCGAGAAGCAGACCGCCAGCGGCCAGCCGCTGCTGCAGGAAGTCTTCTTCCTCGAGCGCGCGTTGGAGCCCTACGCCCAGCTCAGCGTCGGCGATGCGGCCACCATACTCAATCGCCAGACGGCGATCCTGCTGGTGCCAGACGGCGCCTCGCCAGGGCCAGCGGAACGCGAGAGCGTCATCGAGTGGATGAAGAAGGGCGGCGTGATGGTGCGTTTCGCCGGCCCGCGTCTGGCGGCCAGCGAGGACGACCTGGTGCCGGTGAAATTGCGCCTGGGCGATCGCGCGCTGGGCGGCGTGATGAGCTGGGGCCAGCCGGCGGCGATCGCCGAGTTCGCGCCGGGCAGTCCGTTCTATGGCCTGCGTGTGCCGCCGGACGCGCGCATCGCGCAGCAGGTGCTGGCCGAGCCGGGTCCCGACGTGTCCGACAAGACTTGGGCGCGTCTGGCCGACGGCACGCCGCTGGTCACCGCCGAGAAGCGCGGCGAAGGCTGGCTGGTGCTGATCCACACCACCGCCAACACCAGCTGGAGCAACATCGCGATCTCCGGCCTGTTCGTCGACATGCTGCAGCGGCTCGTCGCGCTGAGTCGCGGCGTGGCCGGCGACGCCGGCGGCCAGACCTCGCTCAAGCCGTGGAAGACGCTCGACGGCTTCGCGCGCCTCGTGCCGCCGCCACTGGGCACCCTGCCGTTGCCGCTCGACGCCGCCAGCACGATGGTGCCGCGTCCGCAGACGCCGCCCGGCCTGTACGGCGACGAAGCCTCGCAGGTCGCCTTCAACCTCGGCAACCGCGTGCCGGCGCCGGCGCCGCTTGCCAGCCTACCCTCGGGCGCGACGACCGACACGCTGACCGAAGCCGGCGAAACCGATCTCACCAAGTGGTTCCTCACCGTGGCGCTCTGCTTGCTGCTTCTCGACCTGCTGATCTCGTTGTGGCTGCGCGGCATGCTGCCCTCGGCTCGCGGCCTGTCGCGTCGCGCAACACCCGCGGCCCTGCTGATCGCCGCGCTGGCGATCGGTCTTGCGGCGATACCCGAGCGCGCCGTGCAAGCCTCGTCGGAGCTCGAGGAGAGCATCCTCGCGCAGTCGACGCCCGGCGGGCGTCAGCCGCCGCCCGCGCCGCCGCGATCTGCGCCGCCGCGATCCGCGACGGTCGATCCCGCCGACGAGCCGCTGCTGCGCGCCACGCTCGAGACCCGGCTGGCCTACATCGTCACCGGCAACGCCGAGGTCGACAACATCTCGCGCGCCGGCCTCGAGGGGCTGGGCGAGATCCTGCGCGCGCGCACCTCGGTCGAGCCCGGCGAGCCGATCGCCGTCGACATCGAGAAGGACGAGCTGCGGCTCTTCCCGCTGCTCTATTGGCCGGTGACCCAGGAGCAGGCGACTCCGTCTCCGAAAGCGATGGCGGCGATCGACCGCCACCTGAAGACCGGCGGCATCATCTTCTTTGACACGCGCGACCAGCACATCACGCTCGGCCGTGGCGGCCTGAACCCCGACCTCAGGCGCCTGTTGCGCGGCATCGACGTGCCGCCGCTGGTGGCGATGCCCAGCGAGCACGTGCTGACCAAGGCGTTCTACCTGCTGTCCGACACGCCGGGCCGCTGGTCGGGCGGGCGGCTGTGGATCGAGGCCGGCGGCGGGCGCATCAACGACGGCGTGGCCACGATCATCATCGGCGCCAATGACTTCGCTGGCGCCTGGGCGGTCGACCGGTCCGGCCGCGGCACCTTGCCGGTGGCGCCCGGCGGCGAGGCGCAGCGTGAGCTCGCCTTCCGCTTCGGTGTCAATTTGGTGATGTACGCGCTGACCGGCAATTACAAGGACGACACCGTCCACATGAACGACATCATGCAGCGGTTGCGCCGATGAACACGACGATCTCGGCGATCGCCTTCGATCCCCTGCTGCCGTGGGGCGTGCTGCTCGCCTTCGCCATCGTCGCGATCGGCTTGGCGTTCCTCGGCGCGACCAAGCGCGCGCGGGGCCTGATCCTGCGCCTGGCGGCGATCTTCACCATCCTGGGCGCGCTGGCCAATCCCTCGCTGGTCGAGGAGGAGCGCAAGCCGGTCGACGACATCGCGCTGGTGATCACCGACGACAGCGACAGCCAGGGCATCGGCGAGCGCCGCCAGCAGGCCGCCGCCGCGCGCGCGGCGATGGTACGCAAGATCGCCGGCTTGGGCGGCGTCGAGGTGCGCGAAGCGGTGCTACCGCCATCCTCCCTGCAGCTCGGCAGCCAGGGCATCGGCGGCACGCGGCTGATCGGCACGCTGCGCAACGCGCTGGCCGACATCCCGCGCGAGCGGCTGTCGGCGGTGGTGCTGATCACCGACGGCCAGGTGCACGACGTGCCGCAGCAGCTCGCCGCCGATCTCACCGGTGCGCCCGTCCATGTGCTGCTGACCGGCCGGAAGGAAGAGGCCGACCGGCTGCTGGTTGTCGAACAGGCGCCACGCTTCGGCGTGGTCGGCCGCAACGTCACCATGAAGCTGCGCGTGGTCGACACCGCGCCCGACGCGCGCGGGCCGATTCCCTTGACCGTGAAGGTCGGCAACGACGCGCCGATGCGGCTCAACGCGCCGCTGGGCCGCGCTTTCGAGGTCGAGATCCCGGTCAGCAATCCGGGCCCCAATGTCATCCAGGTCGAGGTGCCGCCGGGCACGCGCGAGCTGACGCTGGACAACAACCGCGCGCTGTTCGTCGTCAACGGCGTGCGCGATCGCCTGCGGGTGCTGCTGGTCTCGGGTGAGCCCTATCAGGGCGAGCGCGCCTGGCGCAATCTGCTGAAGGGCGATCCCGCCGTCGACGTGATCCACTTCACCATCCTGCGCACGCCGTCGAAGGACGATTTCACGCCCACGCGCGAGCTGTCGCTGATCCAGTTCCCGATGAAGGAGCTGTTCGATCTCAAGCTGCGCGAGTTCGACCTGATCATCTTCGACCGCTACGAGACCGGCAACCTGATCACGCGCGAGTACTTCCGCAACATCACGCAGTACGTCCAGAACGGAGGCGCGCTGCTGGTTTCGGTCGGCCCGGTCTACGCGACGCCGCGCACCCTGCACCGCACGCCGTTGGGCGCGGTGCTGCCGGCGGCGCCGCTGGGCGAGGTCATCGAGCGCGCCTTCAAGCCCACCGTGACCACGCTGGGCGATCGTCATCCGGTGACCGCCGATCTCACCGGCGCGGGCAAGCCGGCGCCGATGGGCGTGGCCAACGCGCAGCGCGAGGAGCCGAGCTGGGGTCGCTGGTTCCGCCAGATCGCGACGCGCGCCGATCGCGGCCACACCCTGATGGCGGGCGCCGACGACCGGCCGCTGATCGTGCTCGACCGCGCCGGCGAGGGGCGCGTTGCGCAGATCCTTTCGGATCACCTCTGGCTGTGGAACCGCGGCGTCGACGGCGGCGGCCCGCAGGCCGAGCTGGTGCGTCGCATGGCCCACTGGCTGATGAAGGAGCCCGACCTCGAGGAAGAGGCGCTGCGCGCCACCGTGCAGGGCGCGCGCATCGAGCTGCGCCGCCAAACCATGGCTGAGGGCTTCCGCCCGGTGACCATGACCGGCCCCGATGGCAGGACGCAGACATTGACTCTCAATCCGATCGCGCCGGGACGCGCCATCGCCGGCATCGGCGTCGACAAGCCCGGCGTCTATCGCTTCGACGACGGCGAGAAGAGCGCCGTGGCCGCCGTCGGCAACCCCGATCCGCTGGAATTCGCCGATGTGCGCGCCACGCCGGACAAGCTCCAGCCGCTGGTCGAGGCCTCGGGCGGCGCGATGATCTGGCTCGGCGAGACCGCCGATCCCGACGTGCGCGCCGTGCAGCCGGGCCGCTCGATGGCCGGCTCGGACTGGCTCGGTATCCGTCGCAACGGCGGCTATACGGTCACCGGCGTCGACCGCTACCCGCTGCTGCCCGGCATCGCCATCGCGCTGCTCTTCCTCTTCGCCATCGGCTTCGCCTGGTGGCGCGAGGGCAAGTAGCCTTTCAGCCCGGGCTGACGCGCTTGGCCCAGCGTTCGGCCCAGGCGTGCAGCGGCAGCAGCGCCTCGAGCAGGCGGCGGCCGTCCTCGGTCAGGCGATAGCCGCCGCCCTCGACCGTCTCGACGACGCCTGCCTCACGCAGTTCTGTGAGCCTCGTGTTGAGCACAGAGGGGCTGGGATTCCCGCAGCGCTCCCGTAGCGCGCGGAAGGTCGGCTGGCCCTCGCGCAGCTCCCAGATCACCCGCTGAGCCCAACGCCGGCCCAACAGGTCGAAGACGGCCATGATCGGCCGCCCCGTGGTCGAGCCGCGTACCGGCCGGCCGGGCCTGGGGATTTTCGCCATGCTACGAAAACAGTAGCATGCGTGGTGGCGCGGCGCTATCGTCCACATTGCTACGATTTCCGTAGCAGAACGATGGAGCCCGCCATGACCCCCCGCGTCGCGCCCTTGAGCGCGCCCTATCCCGAAGCCGTCCAGGCCGCGTTCGACCGCATCATGCCCAGTGGCGTCGAGCCGCTAGTGCTGTTCCGAACCCTCGCCTCGGTGCCGCGCGTCTGGGAGAAGTTCCGTGCCGGCTCGCTGCTCGACAAAGGACCGCTCGACCTGCGCCAGCGCGAGATCGTCATCGACCGCATCTGCGCACGCTGCGGCTGCGCCTACGAATGGGGCGTGCATGTCGCCTTCTTCGCCAAGCGCGTGGCGCTCAGCGAGGCGCAGATCCAGGCGTTGGCGACCGATAGCGCCGAGGCCCCGGTGTGGAGCGAGGCGGAGCGGCTGCTGATCCGCGCCGTCGACGCCCTGCATGACACGATCGATATCCCCGACGCGCTGTGGCGCGCGCTCGCCGCCGCCTTCAGCCGCGAGCAGATTCTCGAGGTGATCGCGCTCTGTGGCTTCTATCGCACGGTCGCGTACTACTGCCGGGCGCTGCGCTTGCCGGCCGAGACCTATGGCGCGGCGCTGCCCCACGCGGCGTGAGGACTAAACGTTACGGGTTGGAAACTTGACGGGCGCGGCGGCGGGGCCATTTGTGTGGCCATCAACACATCGACCCCAAGAGGGGAGGGACAGATGATCGAGCTCCGCCCGTTCAAGCATCTCGGCAAGTCGGACCATGGCTGGCTGAAGGCCAATTTCCACTTCAGCTTCGCCGGCTACCAGGATCGCAACCGCATGCACTGGGGCGCGCTGCGCGTGTGGAACAACGACCGCATCGCGGCGGGCACCGGCTTCGATCCGCATCCGCATCGCGACATGGAGATCGTGACCTACGTCATGAAGGGCGCGATCACGCACCAGGACAGCGTCGGCAACCAGGGCCGCACCGAGGCCGGGCAGATCCAGGTGATGAGCGCCGGCACAGGCATCACACATGCGGAGTACAACCGCGAGCCGGAGGAGACCGAGCTGTTCCAGATCTGGCTGCTGCCCAACAAGCAGGGCGTGAAGCCGCGCTGGGAGACGCGCGATTTCCCCGCCGGCGCGCGCGATGGCAAGCTGGTGCCGCTGGCCTCGGGCTTCGTCAGCCACGAGGGCGAAGGCGCCATCCCGCTGCACGCCGACGGCGCGCTCTACGCCGCGACCATCAAGAGCGGCGACAAGGTCAGCCACACACTCGATGGCAGGCCGGCCTATCTCGTGCCGGCCAAGGGCGCGGTGACGGTCAACGGCATCGCGGTCGACGCGCGCGACGGCGTGGCGATTGCCGATGTCGAGGCGATCACCATCGAGGCGACCGCCGACGCCGAGATCGTCCTGGTCGAGACCGCGCCGCTGCAGTAGCGCATCGGCGAAGTCGCAAGCGACGGGCCGCCCTTGGCGGCCCGTATTCTTTCCGGCGCGCGGAACGCTGGGCTGGCGCCTCGTGCGCGAGGCCGTAGGATGCGCCCAACGCAAAGGAGGGGCGCGCGATGGCCTACAAGGGATTCGACTTGACGGGGAAGGTGGCGCTGGTCACCGGCGGCAATGGTGGTATCGGCTTCGGCATGGCCGATGCGATGGCCGAGGCCGGCGCCGATATCTGCATCTGGGGCACCAACGCGGCCAAGAACACCGCCGCGGTCGAGAAGCTCAAGCGCCACGGCAAGCGCGTGCATTCGCAGCTCGTCGACGTCGGCGACGAGAAGGCGGTCGAGCAGGGCTTCGCCGAGACCATCAAGACATTGGGCCATGTCGACAACTGCGTCGCCAACGCCGGCGTCTCGGGCCGCGGCCAGGGCGCCATCCTGCAGATGACCACCGAGGAGTGGCGCCGCGTCATGCGCGTCAACCTCGACGGCGTGTTCTTCACCTTCCGCACGGCGGCCAAGCACATGGCCGAGCGCGGCAAGGGCGGCTCGCTGGTGGCGATGTCGAGCACGGCGGCGATCGAAGGCGCGGCGCGCAGCAGCCACTACGGCGCCAGCAAGGGCGGCGTCTGCGCCTTCGTGCGCGCGCTCGCCGTCGAGCTGGCGCGCTACAACATCAGCGTCAACTCGATCCTGCCGGGCTGGATCGAGACGGCGATGACCGCCAACGCCTTCAACAACGAGAAGTTCGCCGGCAACGTCAAGCCGCGTATCCCGCAGCGCCGCTGGGGCGTCGAACAGGACTTCGGGCCGATCGCCGTCTATCTCGCGTCCGACGCGTCGCGCTACACCACTGGTCGCGACTTCGTCATCGACGGTGGCTACACGCTGTTCTAGCGCGCCCAAACAAAGGGGAGGATCCCATGATCTACGAGATGCGCACCTACACCATGTATCCGGGGAAGATGCCGGCCTACCTGAAAGCGGCCGAGACCATCGGCCGGCCGGCGCGCGGCGACAATTACGGCATGAACCACGGCTACTGGACTAGCGAGTTCGGCCAGGTGAACCAGATCTGGCACCTGTGGTCCTATCCCAGCCTCGACGAGCGCGATCGTCTGCGCGGCGAGTTGCAGAAGAATCCCAAATGGACCGGCGAGTACGTGCCGGCGATCCGCGACCTGATCATCCGCCAGGACCTGCAGATCTGGAACGCGGTGGTCGACTACAAGCAGCCCACCACCGAGGGCAACGTCTACGAGCTGCGCACCTACCGCACACATCTCGGCCAGGCGCGCCCCTGGACCAACCTGATGAAGGAATACCTGCCGGCGCGCGAGAAGTACTCGCCGATCCACGGCCTGTGGGTGGGTGAGTTCCCGCAGCCCAATTCAGTCTCCCATATGTGGGTCTACAAGGATCTCGCCGCCCGTACCGCGGCGCGTGCCGGCGCGACCAAGGATCCGAAGTGGCAGGAGTTCCTCGGCAAAGGCGCGTCGATGCTGGCGGAGATGCAGTCGGTGCTGCTGTTGCCGACGTCCTACTCGAAGTCGAAGTAGCGCCATCGTGGATGGGATGGGCGCCGACCGCGGCGCTTACTTCGCCACGCGTGGATGGGCGCTTGCATCGCCGCTGCAAGTGGACGGAGTCGGCCCGTCGGGTGGCAGCTATCTCGGCGTCAGGCTGAAATCTGGCTTGGCGCGCCCAGGAAGATTCGAACTCCCAACCTTCTGATCCGTAGTCAGATGCTCTATCCAGTTGAGCTATGGGCGCCTGCGGCCAAGTCGCGCGGCCCGCATGGGCGGGTCGAGGCGCGGTAGGTAACCAAAACGCCGATCCGGCGCAAGCGAAACCGCCCGTTGTCGCCAGAACGCCCCATTCGGGTCCGGCGGATCGTTCAAGGTCGCCCGTTACCTGGCGGCCGAAGCTCGCGAATCCGGATTTCCGCGCAGGAACTCCGCGCTTGTTGAAAAGTGGGGGTTTCAGTAGCTTCAGGGTACTGCTATTGGGGCTGGTGCCTTGGTGGCGCGTGGTCCGTGTGGCTACGGGCTGGCCGTCGGGTGCCCAACGATAGCGAATCGGACCAAGGTACGTGACACCGATGGCGAAATGGACCGCGCGCGCCGCTTGCCTCCTGGCGGCGTTCACCTTGGGGGCGTGCGGCGATCTGTTCGGGGGGCCCGGGACCGTCGCGCCGGCATCGTCGGTCACGGCCACCGGCGGGGCTACGGTTTCAGCCCGTGTCCAGCAATTGCGGGCCGACCAGAACGCCGTCGCGTCGTCCCACCAAGCCCAGGTCAACCAGCTTCAGGCGCTGCGCAACTCCCTCGGCGCCGAGGCGCGCGGCTACAACACGGCCGTGAGCCAGATCACCTCCCGCCTGTCGGTGGGCACGACGCCCGCCAATCCCGAGATGGTCGGCCGGTGGAACCAGGCCCAGGGGCATCTCGACAAGATGACCGGCGACATCGGCGTGCTGAACTCGCTGGCGACCCAGGTCACAACCCAGGCGTCGGTGGCCGGCCACCTGCTCGACACCATCCGCTCGACCTACAATGTCGGCGGCGCGGTCGATGAGGATCACCGCCAGCTGCGCCAGATCGAGGCCGACACCAATCGCACCATGCAGGCGATCGATCGCCTGATCGGCGACCTCAACGGCGAGATCGCGCGCCAGAACGCCTTCCTCGCCGCCGAGCGCTCCAACCTCGCCGGGCTGAGCTATGGCGTCAGCGCCGGCCGCCTGGGCGGTGGTCCGGCGACCGCCGCCGGCGGCCCACGCCCCTATCCCGGCCGCCGCTTCTGACCATTGCCTTCGGGGCCTTAGTCACGCTCGCGAGATCGTGAGCGCGACGCACATCCAATAGCGCCGCGATCGCATAGACTCCCATCACTTCGGTGCGGGAGGTCGGCTCATGCGCGGCGCATTGGGGATATGTGCGGGTGGTTGGCTGCTGCTCGTCGCCTTGCTGAGCGGCCCGGCGCTCGCCATTGAGCCGCCGACAGACGCCGATCGCGCCCAGATCCGCGATGTTATCGGCCGCCAGCTCGAGGCCTTCCGGCGCGACGACGGCGAGACCGCCTTCTCCTTCGCCGCCCCCGGCATCAAGGGCATGTTCGGCACGGTCGACAATTTCATGGCGATGGTGCGCAATGGCTATCAGCCGGTGCATCGCTGGCAGAGCTTCGCCTTCCGCGATATCCGCGCGGTCGAGGACTGGGTGATCCAGAAGGTCCACATCGAGGCCCCCGACGGCTCGGCCGTGACGGCGTTCTACGTGATGGAGAAGCAGCCCGACGGCACCTGGCGCATCGCCGGCTGCTCGCTGGCCGCGCCGGAGGAGCGCTCGACCTGACCGGCCTCGCATAGGCGTCGTGCGCGCACGCGGATAGACGCCGACGTCGCGCGCCCATACGGTGCGCCGCCTCCGATGCCCGACCGCTCCGCCCATACCCGCGCGTTGTCCCTGCTCGCGCTCCTGACGCTCGTCTGGGGCACGAACTGGCCCTTGTTCGCCATCGCCATGCGCGAGTTCTCGATCTGGACCTTCCGGGTCATCGTCGTGATCATCGCCGGCGCCGCGCTGTTCGCCGTTGCGCGGCTGCGCGGCGAGCGGCTGGCGGTCCCGCGCCATCTCTGGCCCGCGTTGCTGTGGGCGTCATTCTTCAACATTGCGCTCTGGAACATCCTGACCGCGGCGGCGGTGCGTTACATTCCGTCCGGCCAAGCGGCTGTGCTGGCCTACACCATGCCGCTGTGGTTCGCCGCCATCTCCATGCTGTTCCTGCGCGAGCGGCCCGGGGGGCGCGTGCTGCTGGCGCTGGTGTTCGGCGCCGCCTCGGTCGTGCTGCTCGCCGTGCCCAACCTCAGGATCTACGCCGACGCGCCGTTGGGTATCGCGTGCGGCCTCGGCGCCGGCCTGGGCTGGGCGCTGGGCACTACGGTGCAGAAGCGCACCGACTGGGGCGGCATGGGCCTGTCCCTGACGGCGTGGCAGATCGCGCTGTCGCTGCCGCCGATCCTGGTGGCCTCGGCGTTCTTCGCCGACTGGATCTGGATCGTGCCGTCCTGGACCAGCGTGCTGACCACGATCTACATCGCGCTGATCCCCATGAGCATCGGCACCGCGACTTGGTTCGCCATCGTCGGCTTGCTGCCGGCCAATGTCGGCGCGCTGTCGTCGATCGTCGTGCCGATCGTCGCCATGGTCAGCGGCAAGCTGCTGCTCGACGAGCCGCTGGGCGCGATCCAGATCGCCGCCCTCGCCTGCACGGTGATCGCGTTGGCGTTGGCGCTGCTCAAGCCGGCCCCGACGCCACGCACATCATGACGACGCGTCGCGTCGACGGCGCCACCGGCTTGGTGCTGCTGCTGGGCGTGTTGTGGGGCTCGTCCTGGCCGATGTTCAGCGTCGTGCTGCGCGAGTTCTCGGTGTGGACGTTCCGCGGTCTCGCTGTGCTCGGCGCCGGCCTGATGCTGCTGGCGATCGCGAAGCTGCGCGGCGTATCGCTGAGCGTGCCGCGCGCCAGCTGGCCCGCGCTGCTGGGCGCCGCCTTCGGCACGGTGTCGGTGTGGTACGTCGCCGCCACCGCCAGTGTGCTGTTCATCCCCTCGGGGCAGGCCTCGATCCTCGGCTACACCATGCCGCTCTGGGCGGCGCTGATGGCGGTGCTGATCTTCGGCGAGCGGCCGACGCCACGGCTGCTGCTGGCGCTGGCCTTCGGCGCCGGCACCGTCGCGCTGCTGGCAGTTCCCAATCTGCGCGCGCTTGCCGACGCGCCGACCGGGATCGCCTGCGCACTGGTCGCCGCCATCGGCTGGGCCGCCGGCACGCTGATCCAGAAGCGCGCCGACTGGCGCGGCACGCATCCGCTGACCCTGACGGCGTGGCAGATGACCCTGGGCTCCCTGCCGATCCTGGTCGGCGCCGCGATCCTCGCCGATTGGCGGCCCTTCCTGCCCTCCTGGCCGGTGCTGCTGGCCGCCATCCACCTCGCCATCGTGCCCACGGCGCTGGGCACGCTGGTATGGTTCCGCATCGTGCACCTGCTGCCCGCCAATACCGCGGCGGTGTCGACCATCATCGTGCCGGTGATCGCCATGGCTGGCGGCGTCTGGGCGCATGGCGAACCGCTGGGACCGTGGCAGCTGGGCGCGCTGGGTTGCTGTGTGGCAGCCCTGGCGCTGGCCCTGCTTAAACCCTCCGCCAGGCAGGGTTAAACGAGTCTTGTTTGTTGCAAACGGCGCCGGTCTGGCGACACTGCGCCATCAAATCACCCGGAGGGACACATGACCGACCATCTGAAATTCTACATCAACGGCGAATGGGTCAATCCCGCCAAGCCGAACGCGATCGACGTGATCAATCCGGCGACCGAGGAGCCCTGCGCCCGGATCAGCCTGGGCAGCGAAGCCGATGTCGACAAGGCGGTGGCGGCGGCCAAGGCGGCCTTTCCGGCCTTCTCGCGCACGACCAAGGAACAGCGCATCGCCCTGCTCGAGAAGATTCTCGAGGTCTACAAGACGCGCTACGATGACATCGCCAAGGCGATCTCGATGGAGATGGGCGCGCCGATCACGCTGGCCATGAAGGCGCAGGCCGCCACCGGCGTCGGCCATCTGATGCAGATGATCAAGACGCTGAAGGAGTTCGAGTTCGAGTCGCAGAAGGGCACCACGCTCATCGCGCATGAAGCCATCGGCGTCTGCGCCTTCATCACGCCGTGGAACTGGCCGATCAACCAGATCGTCTGCAAGGTCGGCCCCGCTCTGGCCGCCGGCTGCACCATGGTGCTGAAGCCCAGCGAGATCGCGCCGCTGAACGCCATCATCTGGGCCGAGATCATGCACGCGGCCGGCGTGCCCAAGGGCGTGTTCAACCTGGTCAACGGCGATGGCCCGACGGTGGGTCAGGCGCTGTCGAAGCACCCGGACGTCGACATGGTGTCGTTCACCGGCTCGACCCGCGCCGGCGTGTTGGTGGCGAAGGCGGCGGCCGACACGGTCAAGCGCGTGCATCAAGAGCTGGGCGGCAAATCCGCCAACATCATCCTGCCGGACGCCGACCTGAAGAAGGCGGTGACGTCGGGCGTGGTCAGCATGATGCGCAACAGCGGCCAGTCGTGCAACGCGCCGACCCGCATGTTCGTGCCGGCCAAGCAGCACGACGAGGCGGTCGCCGTGGCGAAGTCGGTGGCGGAGTCGCTGAAGGTCGGCGATCCCAAGGCGGAGGAGACCGTGCTCGGCCCCGTCGTCAGCGAGACGCAGTACAACAAGATCCAGAAGCTGATCGAGGCCGGCATCGCCGAGGGTGCCACGGTCGCCACCGGCGGCCCGGGCCGTCCCGATGGCTTCAACCGCGGCTACTACGTGCGGCCGACGATCTTCGGCAACGTCAAGAACAGCATGACCATCGCGCGCGAGGAGATCTTCGGGCCGGTGCTGTCGATCCTGCCCTACGAGACGGAAGCGCAGGCGATCAAGGACGCCAACGACACGGTCTATGGCCTCGCCGCCTACGTGCAGGGCAGCGATCCGAAGAAAGTGCGCGAGGTCGCCTCGCAGCTGCGCGCCGGCAACGTGCATCTCAACGGCACGCCGATGGACATGACGGCGCCGTTCGGCGGCTACAAGCAGAGCGGCAATGGTCGCGAATACGCCGCCTGGGGCCTCGAGGAGTTCCTCGAGGTCAAGGCGGTGATGGGCGTGCAGGCCGCCTGATCGGCCTCTGACAGAAAGCGGCGCGCGGCCTGACGGTCGCGCGCCGTTTCTTTTTTTGCGCCTACGCCTTGTCCATGCCGGGTGCGAAGTCGATGAAGCCGGTGACAGCGCTCAGCCGACCGTCGGCGATGGTGGCGAAGTCGGTGCCGCCGATCACCGATGCGCCGTCCGGCCCACACTCCCAGGAGAAGCGCACGCGGTCGGCGACCGCCTCGACCGGCTTGCTGACGCGGAAGCGGAAGCCCGGGAACTTCGCTTGCACGCCGGCGATCATGGCGTCGATGCCGCCGCGACCTTCGCCGCTCATCATCGGATCGACATAGGTGGCGGTCTCGGTCCAGGCGCGCTCGATCAGCGCGCGGCGCTTGCCGGCGTCGGTCTCGTTCCAGCAAGCGATGTAGTCGTCGATCAGCTTGGTCGTGTCGGTCATGGCGACCCTCCTCGGTTGGACGCTCGACATATCGTCCATGCTCCGCGCATCGTCGATTACGTCAGACGTAGTGCTATGCTGCCGCCATGCGCATCGACTGGGCAGATCTCCGGGCTGAACGCGCCGCGCGACTGCACGGCGCCACCATCGATATCGAGGGATGGATAGTTAGCGACGATCCACTGCAGGCACGCGAGCGTTTCGCGCTGATCGGCGAGCCATCATGCTGCGTTGCCTGCCTGCCGCGCGACCCGCTGGCGCGCATCGAGGTCTTCGCCACGACGCTGATCAAGCCCGATGGCAACGGCGTGCGCCTGACCGGCCGCCTTGTCTGCCTCGATGGCGACGAGATGGGCTGGCGCTACCGGCTGCACGAAGCGCGCGCGCTGGCGTCGCCAGTGGCGCCGGGGTTCACCCGCCGCGCTGCATTGGCCGGCGGTGCGTTGTTCGGATTGTCGTCCTGGGCGCCGCTGGCATTGGCCGCCGAGCCCGACGCGGCGGCCATCGAGGCCGCGCGGCAGGCGATGGGCGACACCGTCACCGCCGATCTGCACAGCCACGGCGGCGGCGTGATCCGCATGCGTGAGCCGAACGCGCCATTCGCGCCTCTGGCGGCGCCGATGCGCGAGGGCCGCATGGCGGTGATCTGCCTCGCCATTGTCGCCGACGCCCCGGCCATCGCGCCGAGCGACAACAACACGCGCATTCGACCGTACCGAACGCCGGCGCTGGGCGAACTCTACAGCTACGCGACACTCGCCTTCACCCGCCTGCAGCAACTGTTGCGCGAGCAGAACCTTGGTGTGATCAACGGCGCTGCGTCGATGCGCACGGCCCATCCTGACCGGCCGGCGGTGCTGGTGACCTCGGAAGGCGCCGACTTCCTCGAGGGGCGCATCGAGCGCGTCGACGAGGCCTATGAGAAGTGGACCCTGCGCCAGCTCCAACTCACGCATTACCGCGTCAACGAGCTGGGCGATATCCAGACCGAGCTGACGGAGCATGACGGTCTCACCGCTTTTGGCGCCGATGTGATCCGTCGCTGCAACGTGCGCGGCATCATCGTCGATGTGGCGCATGGCACGACGTCCCTGGTGCGCCGCGCGGCGGAGGTCACGACCAAGCCGCTGGTGCTCTCCCACACGTCGTTCGCCACCACGCCCAACCGCTTCAGCCGCCTGATCAGCGCCGAGCATGCGCGTCTGGTGGCACGCACCGGCGGCGTCATCGGCATCTGGCCGCCGGCCACCATATTCAGGGACGTCACCGCCTATGCCGACGGCATGGCGCGCATGGCCGATGCGGTGGGCGTCGACCATGTCGGCATTGGCAGCGACATGATGGGCCTGCTCAGCGGCTCGGCTCTGCCCAGCTACACGCGGCTGCCGGCGTTGGCCGCGGCGTTGATGGCGCGCGGTTTCAACGCCGCCGACATGCGCAAGCTGCTGGGCGGCAACTACCTGCGCGTCGCGCTGGCCAATCTGACATAGAGGGGAGACACATCATGGCGGGTATGCTCGAAGGCAAGACGGCCCTGATCACCGGCGCGGGACGCGGCATCGGCCGCGCCGCGGCGCTGCTCTTCGCCGCCGAAGGCGCGCGTGTCGCCGTCGCCGACCAGATGGCCGAGGGCGCGGCCGAGACCGTGGCGCTGATCAACAAGGCCGGCGGTCAGGCGCTGGCGATCACCGCCGACGTGACCAAGCCGGGCGAGGTCGCGAGCATGGTGAGCGCCGCGGTCTCGGCCTTCGGTCGTCTCGACTGCGCCTTCAACAATGCCGGTATCGCCGGCTACCAGGTCGGCGGCGCCGGCAAGAAGACGGCGGAATGGCCGGAGGAGGCCTTCGACCGCATGATCGCGGTGAACCTGAAGGGCGTGTGGCTCTGCATGCGCGCCGAGCTGGAGCAGATGGTGAAGCAGGGCTCCGGCGCGATCGTCAACACCGCCTCGATCGCCGGCCTCTTTGGCATCCCGACCTCTTCGGCCTATGTCGCCAGCAAGCACGGCGTCGTGGGACTCACGCGCACGGCGGCGCTGGAATACGCCGAGAACGGCATCCGCGTGAACGCGGTGTGCCCCGGCTTCATCGAGACCGATATGACCAAGGACACGATGGCGCGACGCGGCGCGCAGATCATGGCCGGCATCCCGGTCAAGCGCATGGGCATGCCGCAGCACATCGCCGAGATGGTGTGCTGGCTTTGTTCGGATCGTGCGGCTTACGTCACCGGTTCGACCCACACGGTCGACGGCGCCTATACGGCGGCTTGAGCTTCATGTGGGACCGCCGGCTTCCCGCCGGCATCATGAAAAGAGCCGGCGGGACGCCGGCGGTCCCAAAGACGTCTACACTCGCCGCGGCGTGTTGAGATTCACCGTGACGTTCTTGCGTTGGGTGAAGCTGTCGAGCATGCCCTCGAGCGAGAACTCGCGGCCGATGCCGCTCTGCTTGTAGCCGCCATAGGAATGGCCGGGCGACTGGCCGAGCCCCTGGTTGACCTGCACCCAGCCCGACTCGATGGCATGCGCCGTGCGCAAGGCGCTGCCGATGTCGTGCGTCCAGACATAAGCGGCCAGACCATAGTGGCTGTCGTTGGCCATGCGGATCGCCTCGGCCTCATCGGTCCAGCGGATGGCCACCAGCACCGGCCCGAAGATCTCTTCGCGCGCCAGACGCCAGTCGTTGGACTGGTCAGCGAAGATCGTCGGGATGGCGAAATACCCTTCGCTCAGCGGCCCGCTCTTGGGTGGTAGGCCGCCCATCACCAGCTTCGCGTCGGCGCGGCTCAGGCCTTCCTCGACATACTTGCAGACCTTGGTGAACTGCTTGTTGTTGATGATGGTGCCGATGTCGCTCTGCTCGTCGAGCGGATCGCCCAGCTTCAGCGCCGAGGTCTTGGCCTTCAGCTTGGCGAGGAACGAATCGAAGATGTCGGCGTGCAGGAAGAGCCTGGAGCCCGCGGTGCAGGACTGGCTCTGCCGCGTGAAGCGCATCGCGGTGATGATGCCCTCGACCACCCAGTCCTCGTCGGCGTCGGGATAGACGATCGACGGGCTCTTGCCGCCCAGCTCCAGCGATACCGGCACGATGCGCTCGGCAGCGGCGCGCATGATCACCTTGCCGACTTCGGTCGAGCCGGTGAAGGAGAGCTTGCGGATCGCCGGATGGTTGGCGAGCGGCCCGCCGCACTCCGGGCCGTATCCGGTGATCACGTTGAGCACACCAGGCGGCAGGAACTCCTGGCAGATCTCGGCCATCAGCAGCACGCCCAGCGGCGCGTCCTCGGCCGCCTTCAGCACCAGCGCATTGCCGGCGCAAAGCGCGGGCGCGATCTTCAGCGCACCCAGCAGCACCGGCGCGTTCCACGGAATAATCGCGCCGACCACGCCCAGCGGCTCGCGCCTTGTGTAGGACAACACGTGCTCGCCGAGCGGAATGGTCTCGCCCTTCAGCTCGCCGGCCAGCCCGCCGAAGTAGCGGAAGATGTCGGCCGCGCCGCGCGCTTCGCCGCGCGCCTGGGTACGCAACGCGTTGCCGGTCTCCAGCGCGATGGTGCGCGCCATTTCCTCGACACGCGCCTCGAAAGCCTCGGCGATCTTCAGCAAGAGCTTGCCGCGCTCGCGCGGCACGACCTTGGCCCAGGCCGGCTGCGCCTTCAGCGCCGCCGCGACCGCGCGGTCGACATCGGCGGCGGCGGCGCGCGGCACATCGGCGATCGGCGTGCGCTTGGCCGGGTTCTCGACGCTGAAGCGCTGGCCCGAAACGGCCTCGACCCATTGACCGTCGATCAGCATGCCCTTCGGGCGTGGCGCGAGAACGGCGTGCGGCTGTGACTGGGGCGCCATGGTCGACATGGGTCTGTCCTTTCCAACGGAGGGGCGGCGTGGCCGGCAGATTGGTCCGCCAATCACCGCCCGACAAGACGTCAACTGCGCGCATCCCCGAGGGCATCGTCGCCCCGGACTCCGCAGGGGTATCGCATATGGCTCCCTCTCCCCGCGTGCGGGGAGAGGGTTGGGGTGAGGGGGAGCTGCAAGTTGCGCACGACCGCGGTGCGTCACCTGATTCAGCCCCTCACCCCGACCCTCTCCCCGCAAGCGGGGAGAGGGAGGAAAACGCCA
>CAYTFW010000081.1:0-27331 GCA_964437145.1 uncultured Rhizobiaceae bacterium | reverse complement strand
CCCCTCATCCGCCTCGCTACGCTCGGCACCTTCTCCCCGCCTTCGCGGGGAGAAGAAAGATCAATCGAACACCGAGGCGATGCTCTCGATGTCGGCGCCTTCCTTGTCGCGCCGCAGGAAGTAGTAGAGCACGCCCGACAGCGAGGACATGTAGGCCTGCAGGACGGCGCCCACCACCCACATCACGACGAACACGAAGGACAAGCTGCCCGCGCCGGCGGCGCCGACCAGCGCGAAGGCGATGGCCATGGTGATGCCCACGGTGACGATCCACGACACGACGATCGAGCCGAAGACGCGCCAGCGGCGACCCTCGGTGAGGTTCGCGCTACGGCTGAACGAGGCGCCGACCCCGGTCTTCTCGATCACGGCGGCGGGAATCGCCACCGACCACATGGTCATCAGGAAGAGGCCGGGCACGATCAGCAGGACGATGCCCAGGCCGATGCCGAGGCCGGCCAGGATCGCCACGCCGATCGCCGCCGGCAGCCGGCCGATGCCCTGGCTCAGCGCGTCCATCATGCCGACCTTGTTGCCGCGCAGCGATTGCACCGTGCCGTAGATCAGGGTGATCGTGACCACCTGGCCCATCACCAGGTCGACAATGGTCTTCAGGATGTCGGGGACGCCGGCCAGCGTGAGCAGCAGGCCGGGCAGGCCGATCAGCAGGGCGAGGCCGACGAAGGGAACGAAGTTGCCGAAGACGGTGGCGAAGGCCGTGCCGATAGCCGAGCCGACGGTCCATTCGAAGCCGCTGGGCCGCGCATCGCTCATCGCCATGTCGATCTCCTGTCAGACGGTCGAAGCGCGCGACGCTAACACGGCGCGGCGAATCAGTCGAACACCGAGGCGATGCTCTCGATGTCGACGCCTTCCTTGTCGCGCCGCAGGAAGTAGTAGAGGACACCGGACAAGGTCGACAGATAAGCCGCCAGGACGCCGGCCACCAACCACATCACGACGGGGATCACCCACAACGACTTCACGCCGAAGGCGCCGAAGAGCGGCGCGGTGATGGCCAGGGTGACGACCAGATAGACGACCAGGTAGAGGATCCACGACACGGCGAGCACGCCGAAGACGCGCCAGCGGCGCCCCCTGGTGAGGCTGGCGCTGCGCGAGAAGGACGCGCCGACGCCGGCTTTCTCGACGGCGGCGGCGGGAATCGCCACCGCCCACATGGTGATCAGCATCAGGCCGGGGATGATCAGCAAGATAAAGCCCAGGATGTAGGCGATGACGGCGAGGATCGCCACGACGATGGCGGCCGGCAGGCGGCGAAAGCCTTGGGTGAGGCATTCCCCGATTCCCACCTTGCGCGATCGCAACGACTGCACCGTGCCGTAGATCAGGGCGATCGTGATGATCTGCCCCATCACCAACTCGATGAGGATCCTCAGCCATCGCGACACGCCCAACGCGCCCAGCACCATGCCGGGAATACCGACCAGCAATGACAGGCAAAGAAACGGCACGACGTTGCGGAAGAGCGTGCCGAACGCCGTGCCAATGGCGGAGCCGACGCCCCAATCGAAGCGGCTCGGGCCCGTCGCGGTCATGGTCATCGTCATGCCGCGCTCAATCGAACACCGAGGCGATGCTCTCGATGTCGGCGCCTTCCTTGTCGCGTCGCAGGAAATAGTACAGCACGCCGGACAGCGCCGACATGAAGGCCTGCGTGATGGCGCCGACGGCCCATTGCAGGATCAGGGACGTCGTCAGACCTTCGCCTGACACACCGCCTATCGCGGCACTGACGATTCCGGTGGCCACCGCGGTGATGATGGCCATCACCACGATGGCGCCGAAGACGCGCCAGCGGCGTCCGTCGGTGAGCTCGGAACTGCGCGAGAACGAGCCGCCGACGCCCGCGCGCTCGATGACGACCACGGGCACCGCCACGGCCCACAAGGTCGCCAGGTAGAGGCCGGGAACGATCAGCAGGACGAGGCCGATGACGATACCGATGCCGGACAAGATGGCGACGCCCAGCGCGGCCGGCAGCCGGCCGAGACCCTGGCTGAGACCTTCGCCAACTCCCACGGGGCGGCCGCGCAGCGACTGCACCGTGCCGTAGATCAGCGTGATCGTGACCACCTGACCCAGCACCAGGTCGGCAACGAGCAGCAGATATTCGTGGGCGCCCCACAGGGTCAGCAGCAGGGTCGGGACGCCGATCAGCAGCGTCAGGCCGATGAACGAGACGAAGTTGCCGAACACGATGCTGAACGTCGTGCTGATCGCCGTCCCGACGCCCCACTCGAAGCCGCCCGGCCTCGCATCGTACATCGCCATCTCGGCCCCCCGCAGCCGTCGCCCGTCGCGGCGACACTACGATGGTCGGCGTCAGGCAACCAGCGATTGTGCCGCCTGAAGCGCGACAGGGCGGTCGGAGAGCAGCAGGCCGGTAGCCTTGTCCTCCCAGTCGTTCTTCGCCAGAGAGAACGGGTCCTGCGCCGTCAGGCGATGCTCCAGCACCAGCCGCGCCAGCAACAGACGCCGCGCGTCGCCGCCGCGCGCGCCCAACGCCGCGCCTTCGGCCGCCAGCAGCGCCGCCGTCGCGGCGTGATAGAGCCCGCCCGCCGCGAGCCGGCTGCGGTTCTCGAGTGCCGGGTCGGCGGCGACGCGCTCGGCGAAGTCAGCGGCGCGGCCGATCGCGGCGTTGAGCTGGCCGCGGAACTGGCCGGGCAGGTCGGCGGCCTTGCCCAGCATGTCGGCGAGCGCGTCCTGCATCACGCGGTGACCGTGCGACTTGCCGACGGCGCGGCTCACCACGTCGAGCGCGTTGATGCTGCTGGTGCCTTCCCAGATCGTGCCGATCTGCGCGTCGCGCACGAGGCGGGCGTTGACCCATTCCTCGATGTAGCCGACGCCGCCGCGCACCTCCAGCGCGTGGCTGGCGACGCGGATGTTGTCGCGGCACGCGCGGTACTTGAACACCGGCGTGAGGATGCGCAGCAGATCGGCGGCGGCGCGATCGCCCTTGTCGGCGCGGCCCATGGTGGCGGCCGACCACATCGCCATGGAGAGCGCCTGCTCGGTCGGCAGCATGATCTTCATCAGCTGCCGGCGCATCAGCGGGAAGGCGTCGATGGTGCTGCCGAAGGCGCGGCGGTGGCGCGCCACCATCAGCGCTTCGTTGAGGCAGCGGCGCATCATCGAGGCGGCGCGCACGCCGTGCGACAGGCGCGACAGGTTCACCTGCTCCATCATCTGCTTGAAGCCGGACCGCGCGTCGCCGATCAAATAGGCGGTGGCGCCGTTGAGCACGATCTCGCCCGAGGCCATCGAGCGCGTGCCCAGCTTGTCCTTCAGGCGCACGATCCGGTAGGCGTTGCGCGCGCCGTCCTCGAGTTGGCGCGGCAGCGCGAACAGGCCCAGCCCCTTGGTGCCGGCGGCCGCGCCGCGCGGCCGCGCCAGCATGACCGCGACATCGGCGTCGGCGTGACTGCAGAACCATTTGTCGCCGTAGAGCTTCCAGCGCTCGACGCCGTCGGCGCCCATGCCCATCGGCTCGGCCTCGGTCTCCAGCGCGCCGACATCGGAGCCGCCGGCCTTCTCGGTCATGAACTGCGTGCCCTTGAGCATCGTCGCGAAGTCGGTCGACAGCAGGCGGTCGAGCAGCTTGGCCTTCAGCGCCGTGGAGCCGTATTTCTTGATGACGAAGTTCGAGGTGTCGGAGACACTGATCGGGCACATCAACCCGAACTCGCCCTGCACGAAGAGATAGGTGAAGCCGTACTTCACCAGCGGCGGCGCGCTCTCGGGCATGCCGAGCACGCCGGCGCGGTGGCTCATCGCGTGCATGCCGAAATCGCCGAAGGCGATCTTCTCCATGGCGCGGTAGCTCGGGTGGTACTCGATCCACTCCTCGTCGCGGCCGAAGCGGTCGCGCGGATGCAGCACGGGGCCGTGCTTGTCGGCGACATCAGCCAGCTCGTCGAGCTCGCCGCCGGCGATCTCGCCCATGCGGTCGAAATGCGGCGCGATGCGCGTGCGCCAGTCCTCGTCCATGTACAGCGAGAGCAGGTCACGGAACGACGAGTCGACGCGATAGAAGTTCTGCCCGCGGCAGTCCGGCGCGATGTGGCGCGCGCCGAAGGGCTTGGCGGTCTCGAGCCGCCAGCGGGCGCTGTCGTCAGGCATGGGATGTCCTTCCCCTCAGCAGATCGTCGACAAAGGCCGGCACCACTTCCGTGGCCGGGCCGTAAATCCCGTCATGGAACATCTGGAAGCCGTCGGAGCGTTCCATGTTGAGCTCGATGGTATGCGCGCGTCGTCTGCGGCGCACATGCTGCACGAAGCCGGCGGCGGGATAGACCGCGCCCGAGGTGCCGATGGAGATGAACACGCCGCAGTCATCGAGCGCGGCCATGATCTCGTCCATGAAGAGCGGCATCTCGCCGAACCACACGACATGCGGTCGGGTCTGGCCGACCGCGCCGCAGGCGACGCAGGCCGTCCTCACCGACAGCTCGGCGTCGGAGTCGGTGACGGTCTCGCAGGCCATGCAGCGCAGCTTGCCGGCCTGGCCGTGCATGTGCAGGACGTTCTTCGAGCCGGCGCCCTCGTGCAGCAGGTCGATGTTCTGGGTCACCACCAGCACCTCGGCCGGCCACTCCCGCTCCAGCCGGGCCAGCGCGCGATGCGCCGCGTTGGGCGTGATGTTGCGGCCGGCGAAGAAGGCGCGGCCGGCGTTGTGGAAGTCCAGCACCTTGGCCGGGTCGCGATGCCAGGCCTCGATGGTGGCGACCTCCTCGAGGTTCACCCGACTCCACAGGCCGTCCGCGTCCCGAAACGTGTCGATGCCGGACTCCTTAGAGATTCCGGCACCCGTCAGGATGACGATCGGGGGATGGCCGAATTCTAGCTGCATCGCGCTTGACTCATGAGAGGGACAACCATACCCGGTCCACCTCAGCGGGTGTACGGTACCTGCCCGCCCAGCGGAAGCGTGGAGACGAGATGATCGGCGTGCTGTTCGTCTGTACCGGCAATATCTGCCGCTCGCCCACGGCGGAAGGCGTGTTCCGCGCCATGGTCGAGCGCGAGGGCATGGGCGGCGCCTTCCGCATCGATTCGGCCGGCACCTATGACGGCCATGCCGGCGAGCCGCCCAGCGGCCCGGCCGTCGCCATCGCCAAGCGCCGCGGCTACGACCTCGCCGCGCTGCGGGCGCGGCCGGTGACCGTCGAGGACATCGTCGCCTTCGACCACGTGCTGGGCATGGACCGCACGCACCTCGCCGCCCTGCGGCGTCTGGCGCCCAAGGGCCTGACCGGCAAGCCGCGCCTGTTCCTCGACACCGCCCCGCATCTGGGCCTGCGCGAGGTCGCCGATCCCTGGATGGGCGAGGCGGCGGATTACGAGCGCGCGCTCGACCTGATCGAGGCCGGCTGCGCCGCCCTGCTCGAGCAATTGCGCGCCACCTCGCTGACGGCGTGAACGCAGACAGTCTCGCGGACCACATCGAGACGGCGCTGGGCCGCCGGCCCGAGCGCCTCCGCCGGGTTGCCGGCGGCCACGGCGCCAGCGTCTGGCGCCTCGACATCGGCCGCGAGACCCTGATCGCCAAGGCGGCACCATCGCATCTCGCCAGTGAGAGCCGCATGCTTGCCGACCTCGCCGCGGCCGGCGCGCCCGTGCCACAGGTCCACTACGGCGACGACCGGCTCGTGGTCATGGACTATGTCGAGACCGACAGCGCCGGCCTCAGCGACGAAGGCGGCCGCGCGCTGGCCGAGACGCTCGCCGCGCTGCATGCCAGCAGCGCCAGGGAATATGGTCACGACTACGACGTGATGATCGGCTGCCTGCCGCAGATCAACGAGCGTTTCGCGAGCTGGGTCGACTTCTTCCGCTGGAAGCGCCTCGACGTCGCCGCCTGGCTGGCCATGCGGCGCGGCCGGATCTCCCCTGAGCTGAACGAGCGCCTGTGGCGCCTGGGCGAGCGGCTGCGCGACTGGCTGCACGAGCCGCCGCGACCGGCCCTGCTGCACGGCGACCTGTGGATCGGCAACGTGCTCTGCCGCGGCGGCCGCGCCGTGGCGCTGATCGACCCGGCGATCGCCTACGGCCATCCCGAGATCGAGCTGGCATTCACGCAGCTCTTCGGCGGCTTCCCACCCTGTTTTTTGCGACATTATTTCGACATCGCGCCGCCGCCACCCGGCTTCCACGAAACGCGGCGCGCGCTCTACCAGCTCTATCCGCTGCTGGTGCATGCCGCCCTGTTCGGCGGGCCCTACGAGTCGCAGGTCGAGGCGATCGTCGCGCGCTTCGAGCGTCAGTAGCCCAGGGGATACTCGGCCTCGATCTCGTAGACCGAGCCCCCTGGCCGCAAGGTGCTCGAATAGAGCCGAAAGCTGTCGACCTCGAACGGCCCGGCGCGGAACAGGCTGTGCGAGGCAACGAACTGAGCCATGTGATGGCCGATCTCGGCGCGGCGGTTGAAATGCGCCAAGGTGACGTGCGGCCGGAACTTGCGGCGTTCGAGCGTCACGCCCTCGCCACGCAGGACACGCACGACCTTCTCGCGCAGGCGCAGCAGACGCTCCTCCTGGACGACGCCGGCATAGAGCGCCCTGGGCTGCTGGCCGTCGACGAAGTGATCGACGCCGGACAGCGCGATGTCGAGGATCGGCCCGTCGATGGTCGCCAGCGCTTCGTGGATGTCCTCGGTCATGCCGCCATCGACCTCGCCCAAGAACGCGAGCGTGATGTGGAAGTTCTCCGACGGCACCCAGTTGGCATCCGGCACGCCGCCCTGCAGCGCGCCCAACTGATCGGCGACGTCGTCGGGAATCGGCAGGGCGACGAACAGACGGGGCATGGACCGCGTCCTACCCCACGATGCGGCCCAGCCGCACGATGGTCACGCCCGGCCGCACCCGGTGGTTGGCCGGCATCACCAGCACGCAGTCATCGTAAGGCGTGTGCACCGGCTCGCCCTCGTCGTGGCCCAGCAAGGTGCCGGCCGTGGCGATCACCTCCTGCCCGTGCATGCGGCGCACGAACTTGAAATCACCGCGTTTGGTGGCCACCGCCTGCGTCACCTGCACAACGCGCTGCGCCGGCGGATCGGGCTGTCGCCATCCCTGGGGCAGATGGCCATCCTCGACGATGCCGCTCACCTCAAGGAACCGCGCCGTCACGTCCTTGGCCACCACCACCGACGACGCGCGCCAATGCTGGCCGGTCTCGATCAACAGCGCGTTCTTCGGGCTGTCGGCGTCGCCGAAGCCGCCATAGTCGCGCATGCGCCGCCCCGCCGCGTGGCCGCGATCGCGCACCACGTCGATCGGCGCGCCGACCCGCTTCGCCAGCTCGACACCCTTGTCGAGCGGCCCGCAGAGCATCAGCGGCACGCAATCGTCGTGCATGGAATGCAGGTCGAGCAGCAAATCGGCGCGCCGCACGAAGGGCAGCAGCGCGCGCGCCCGCATCATCTCCCGGGTTTCCGCCTCGCCGTTGGGCGGCGCGTCGATGCGGCCCCAGACGCGGTTGAAATCCTCGTCGAGCATGCGCGACTTGAACGGCGTTTCGATCCTGAAGCTCTGATAGGCCGCGACATTGGCGAAGCTGAGGATCAGCGAGCCGCGCCTGGGCTTCACGCCAGCCGACAGCAGCGCATCGACGACGATGGCGCCGGACACCTCGTTGCCATGGGTCAGCGCGTTGACCATCACCACCGGCCCCGGCACGCCGCTCTCCAGCACATGTACGTACTCCGCCCCGCTCGCCGATCGCCGCCAGCGCGCGATGTCGGGGAAGTCGAACTCGATGGGATGGTGCTCTTCGTCGGCCATTGCCCCGATATAGCGGGCGGCGGCTCAGACCACCAGCAGGCCGCGCCGATCGGCGACGCCGATGGTGGCGACGGCGCCGCTGTTGAAGGCCAGGCAATCGGCTTCGATGCCGTCGCTGAAGATCACACCGTTCTCGGGCATCAGCGAGGCGACGCGCAACGGGCGCTCGCGGTCAACCACGCCATAGACCAGCTCGGCGCCCGACCACTTGCTGGGATAGGGCTCGCGCACGCAGAATCGCAATTCGGGAACGTTCCAGTCGAAGCGGCCATCGCCGGGCAGGCTGGGCCTGGTGCCCGCGAGGCCCGCACTCATGCCCGCCCAGCCGGCGTAGAGACTGCGCAGCCAGCCGGTCGAGCCCAGGCCGGTCGACACGATGATGCCGCTGGACGATTGGCGCTCCTCGCGGCCGGCGATGGCGATGGTGTAGCGCGCCGAGACGTGGCTGCGCGGGCCGATGAACAGGTCGTTGACCGCGTACAGCTCCTGGCCGTCGTTCAGCCGGGCGCGCGCCATCACCACCTCGCGCAGGCCGCGCGCGCCGGCGACGTGCTCGCGTACCACCTTGCCGACATCGTCGGGCGCGAACGGCAGCAGCACGCCGTCCCAGCGCGCCGGGTCGGGATTGACGCCGACGATCGCCTGGCCGTCGAGATACTTCAGCGTGTTGGCCACCAGCCCATCCTGGCCGAGCGCGATCACCACGTCGTCGGGCCCGAAGAGATAGCTCGGCACATGCGCGCGCTTGAGCCGATGCACGCGGCCGATCTCGTCCAGCGCCCGCTCCGTGCGCGAGAGCGCCGCCTCGTAATGCGCGTGCTCGGCGACGTAGTCGGCGAAATCGCCGCCCAGGCTCTCGACGTGGAAGCGCGCCTGCTCGCGCGTGTTGAAGCGCGCCAGCAGCTCGTCGAGCCGCGTCGGCCGCACGACGATGACCAGCCGCCGCTCCGTCAGCCGCGCCACGGCGAGGCTCAGCCTTTCTTGCCGTCGCGTCTCATCAATTCGCGCAGCAGGTCGGGCGACATGTTGAGCTCGCCGATCTTGCCGGCGTTCTCGGCCAGCGAGCGGAAGGCCAGCGCCACGAGCTGGTCGGGCTGCATGCCGGTGGTCGACAGCGCCTGGATCACGGCGGGCTCGACGCCGGCGAAGGCCTTCATCGCCGCCGCCACGCCATAGGCCTTGGCGTCGGCCTGGGCGCGCGCGTTCTCCGCCGCCAGCGCGACCAGCGCGCGGTTGCGCTCCTCCAGCGAAATCTTGCCTTCCATCGCCTCGGCTTCCATCGCCTGCTGCTTGGCGCGCACCGATCGCTCGGCCTCCATCTGCGCCTCGCGCACCTGGCGGCGCTTGTTCTCGACGGCGATCTCGGTGTTGAGCTCGTTCTCCTTGATCTTGCGTTCCTGCTCGACGGCGGCATTGCGGCGGGCGTAGGTCGCGTCGTCGGCGCGCCGCAGCAGCGCCTCGCGCGCCTCCGCCTCCAGCGCGCGCGCCGTCTCCGGTTTGGGCTTCACCGCCAGCACGGAGAGCCCCAGCACCGCCAGGCCGAGCGCGCCGGTGACCGGGCTCGCCGCCAGCGCCTCGGCCACGCCCTGCCCCAGCCGGTCGCCGGCCGACAGCGCCTCGTCGAGCCGCAGCGCCTGGATGCGCGAGCGCATCAGCACCTGGACCTGGTCGAGCACGCGCTGCGAGAGCTTGCGCGGATCCTCCGAAGCGTACTGGCCGCGCGCGTCGAGGCTGTAGTTCATCATCTGCGCCAGCCGCTTGGGATCGCCGACGCGATAGGAGACCTGGCCTTGCACGGTGATGGTCTGGAAATCCGCCGTGGTCTCCTCGACCATGAAGGGATCGTCGGCGCTGGCGGTCGGCACCAGCACGATCGAGCTGCTCGGCGCGTAGTAGAAGAACGACAGGCCCAGCCCGTCGCGCACCACCTGGCCGTCGCGCATCTGCAGCACGTGCTGGGTCGGATCGCTCTTGAGATATCGGATTCCGAACATCGAGTCCCCCGATTGGCAGGGCTATCCCCTCTGGACTTTGATCTACCTTCCCCCGGAGGGGCAGGGCTATCGCATGTGGAACTGCGTCTACCTTCCCCGGAGGGGGAAGGTGGCGCGCGTAGCGCGACGGATGGGGGATGTCTCAACGACATCGGTGTCCGTCTTCGACATCCCCCATCCGCCCTTCGGGCACCTTCCCCCTCCGGGGGAAGGTAAGACCAAGTCGAACCGGCCATATGCGATGGCCCCGCCCCGATTGGCAGGCGTCACCGTTCTGCTATAACCCCGCCCGCCGACGCCTTCCACGGCGCGGTGCGGGCGGCCCCGGCTGCCCACCCCTAGACATACGGGAGTCCACATCCATGCCTGACGCCGTCGCGGCGAACGCCGCCAATCCGCATCTCGCGCCCTACAACGCCCGTGGCCTGGCCGGCCGCATCTTCTCGGGCGTGCAGCCCACCGGCAATTTGCATCTCGGCAACTACCTCGGCGCGATCCGTAATTTCGTGCGCTTCCAGTCGAGTTACGACTGCATCTTCTGCGTCGTCGACCAGCACGCCATCACGGTCTGGCAGGATCCGAGGGAGCTGACCAACCAGACGCGTGAGATCACCGCGGCGTTCCTGGCCGCCGGCATCGACGCCAAGACGCACATCATCTTCAACCAGTCGCTGGTGCCGGCGCATGCCCAGCTCGCCTGGGTGTTCAACTGCGTGGCGCGCATGGGCTGGATGAGCCGCATGACGCAGTTCAAGGAGAAGGCCGGCAAGGACCGCGAGAACGTCTCGCTGGGCCTGTTCGCCTATCCCTCGCTGATGGCCGCCGACATCCTCGCCTACAAGGCCACGCACGTGCCGGTGGGCGAGGACCAGAAGCAGCATCTCGAGCTGACGCGCGACATCGCCATCAAGTTCAACAACGACTTCGCCGTGCCGGATTTCTTCCCGATCACCGAGCCGCTGATCCAGGGCGCCGCGACACGCGTGATGAGCCTGCGCGACGGCACCAAGAAGATGAGCAAGTCCGACCCGTCGGACTACTCCCGCATCAACCTCACCGACGACGCCGACACCATCGCGCAGAAGATCCGCAAGGCGAAGACCGATCCGCTGCCGATGCCCGACAGCGAGGCTGAGGCCGAGAAGCGGCCCGAAGCCGCCAACCTGCTCGACATCTACGCCGCGTTGATCGACGCCGAGCGGGCCGACATCATCGCCAGCTTCGCCGGCCAGCAGTTCAGCGCCTTCAAGAACGCGCTGACCGAGGTGGCGGTGAGCAGACTGGGGCCGATCGGCGCGGAGATGCAGCGCCTGATGAAGGACCCGGCTTACGTCGACTCGGTGCTGCGCGACGGCGGCGAACGCGCCCGCACCATCGCCGAGCCGATCCTCGCCGAGGTCTACCGCACGGTGGGATTCCTGAAGCCGTAGTAGCTGGGGGCGCGCCACTCCAGTGGCGCGTCTTGTCGATCGTCCGCCGCGCCACTGGAGTGGCGCGGCCCGACCGGGCAGCGATGTTCGCTTTCTCCGGACCGCATCGCTCCAATTCGGCTTCATGAGGCCAACCACAGAGGCACCGAGACACAGAGGAAGAAAAAGAGAGGATGAAAAAAGCGCGCGAGGCGCGCAGCCCTGTTCTTCTCGTCTTTATCTTCCTCTGTGCCTCGGTGTCTCTGTGGTTCGTCCTCTTCAAGATGCCGGCGGGACCACATGCGTGTCCCCTTGGCGCACGACGCACCACCACAATCCGAGCGCCATCAGCGCGGCGCAGGCGCCGTAGAGCGGTCCCTGCGGCACGGCCGCGAATATCGCGCCAGCGACAAGCGGGCCGACCGCCGCGCCGAGGTCGCGCCAGGTCGAGTAGGTCGCCTGCGAGGCCAGCACGCCGCTCTTGGCGCGCTCCGCCACCATGACCGGCACCAGCGTGTTGAACAGGCCGCGCATCGTGACCACGAGGATGCTGCCGGCCAGATCGTGGTCCAGCGCGATCAGCGCCAGCGCGCCGATCAGGGCCAGGCCGCCAACGATCGCCAGCGGCCGGGTGCCGAAGCGGTCGGCCAGCACGCCGCCGATCGGCGCCGTCACGACTTCCATGCCCCAGCGCAGCGCCAGCAGCAGACCCGTCGCGACCACCGGCGCTACGGGCAGCTTCGTGTCTTTCATCAGCAAGGCCAGGGTGAAGATGAAGACACCGTCGATGATCAGGCCGAGCGCGAAGCCCCAGAGGTCCAGTCGTCCGGGCTTTGGCAGGGTGAAGCCCGCCGCCTTGCCGTCGTCGATATCGAGCGCCGGCAGCCGCAGCGACAGCAGCATCGCCACCAGGCCGAAGCCGGCGATGACCAGGAACACGTCGCGCGGTCCCACGAACGCGACCAGCGCCGTGCCGCCGGCCAGCGAGATCACCTGGAACAGCCCGAGCATCGTGCGGTTGACCGCGACGCGCTTGCCTGAATTGGCGCGATCGGAGACGGCGTAGGCCAGCACCGCGAGATTGAGCGCGGCGAAGGAGATGCCCCACAGCATGCGCGCGCCCATCAGCACCACCTCGTGCGTGGCGATGGCGTAGGCGAGCGTCGACAGCGTCGCCGTGGCGGCGGCGACGATCATCATCGTGCGCACGCCGATGCGCTGGGTGAAATGCGCGACGATGGAATTCGCCAGCAGCCGCACCCAGCGATTGAGCGACAGCAGGATGCCGACGACGAACAGCGAGACGCCAAAATCGGCCGCGTAGAGCGGCAGCACGGCGTAGATCAGCGAATCGCCCATCTGCGCCAGCGCGATGACCAGAGCCGGCACCGCCATCGGCACCGGCGGAGCGGGTTGGCTGGCGCTCAAGTGCAGGGCAATCGCATGTAGGTTCCAAGCCGTCTTCGGGCCGCGCCGCTCCAGCGGCGCTCATGACCGGCCGAAGAGTCTTGAATATCGTCGATCGGCCGACGCGCCACTGGAGTGGCGCGCCCCCAGCCTCTCGAGGCCATATGCGATCGCCCCGCGCTCAGGCGGAGCGCTCGACCAGCGCTTCGCGCAGCGCCAGCGCCGAGGTCGCGATGGCGCGCCGCGCCGTGTGCAGCAGCGCGTAGCTGCCGAGGAAGCCGTGGTTCATGCCGCCGAACTCGACATGGTCGACGCGCACGCCGGCGCGGTTCAGTCGATGGACATAGGAACGACCCTCGTCGCGCAGCGGATCGTAGCCGCAGGTGATGACGAAGGCCGGGCACACGCCCCGCAGCGACGGCGCGTGCAACGGCGCGGCGCGCCAGTCCATGCGATCCGCCTCGTTCGGCAGATAGCAGTCGATGAACCACTGCATGTTGGCGCAGGTCAGCCCATAGCCGGTGGCGAAGAGCTGATAGGATTCGGTCGTCGTCACCGCGTCGGTCACCGGATAGGACAGCAGCTGGAAGCGCAGCGCCGAGATGCCTTCGTCGCGCGCCAGGATCGCGGCGGCGGCGGCGATGTTGGCGCCGGCGCTGTCGCCGCCGATCGCCAGACGCGCGCCGTCGATGCCCACCGCCGCGCCGTTGGCGACCAGCCAGCGCAACGACGCGACCACGTCGTCGTAGGCGGCGGGGAACGGATGCTCCGGCGCCAGCCGGTAGTCGACCGACATCACCGCGACGCCGGCGAAGACGCAGAGCCGCGCCGCCGTGACGTCGTGGCTTTCCAGATCGCCGATCACCCAGCCGCCGCCATGCACGTAGATCAGCGCCGGCAGGGCCTGGCCCGCGGGCGCGCTCGCGGGACGGTACAGCCGCACCGGGATCGGCCCGGCCGGACCGGGGATGGTGCGGTCGCTCGACACCACGCCGTCGGGCCGCTTGCCGCCCGACGCGCCGCGCGACTTCAGGAACATCTCGCGCGCGGCTGGCGCGCCGACGCTTTCCCAGGCCGGCGGGTTGAGCTTGGCGGCGATGTCGAGCAGGCGTTTGACCTCGGGGTCGAGCGCCATCTCAGCCGCCCAGCGCTTCGCGCACAGCCTGCGCCGCCGTGGTGATGCCGCGCCGCGCCTGCGCCAGCACGCCCGGCATGCCGAAGAAGCCGTGGATCAGGCTGCCATACTCGACGTACTCGACCCGCACGCCATCGGCGGCGAGGCGGCGCGCGTAGTCGGCGCCCTCGTCGCGCAACGGATCGAAGCCGGCGGTGATCACCATCGCCGGCGCCACGCCCGCGAGCGTCGCGGCGCGCAGCGGCGAGCAGCGCCAGTCCGCGCGGTCCGCCATGTTGGGCGCGTAGTGGTCATAGAAGTACTTCATCGCCGCCGTGGTCAGCAGGTAGCCCTCGGCGTTGCGCGCCATCGAGCCGGTGTTGGCCAGTGCGTCGACGGCGGGATAGATCAGGCACTGATAACCGATTTTGGGCGCGCCGGCGTCGCGCGCCATGATGGCGACGATGGCCGCGAGGTTGCCGCCGGCGCTGTCGCCGCCGACCGCCAGCTTCGCCGGGTCGCCGTCGATCGAGGCGGCGTTGGCCGCAACCCACTTGGTCGCCGCCCAGCAATCGTCGACCGCGGCGGGATAGCGATGTTCCGGCGCCAGGCGGTAGTCGACCGAGACGACCAGCAGGCTGCCGTCCTGCGCGAAGCGCTGGCAGACGGTGTGGTGGGTCTCGATGTCGCCGATCACCCAGCCGCCGCCATGGAAGAAGACGAGGACGGGCAGCTTGGCGTCAGCCGCCGCCGCTTTGGGCCGATAGATGCGCACCGGGATCTGACCGGCCGGGCCGGGGATCGTGCGATCCTGCTGGCTGACGGTGTCGAGGATCGGCCCCTGGATGGGCGCACGCGTGTCGCGCATCATCTGGCGCGCGTCGGCCGGCGAGAGCGTGTGCAGCGCCGGGCGGCCGGCGGCGATCGCCGCGTCGAGCAGCAGACGGATGGTCGGGTCGAGCGCCATCGCGCGGATCCTCTTCGTCGTTGATCCAGGTGACGCCAGGGCCATCGCATATGGCGTTTTCCTCCCTCTCCCCGCTTGCGGGGAGAGGGTTGGGGTGAGGGGCTGAGGCAAGTGGCGCACGACCATCGTGCGCAACCCGCGACTCCCCCTCACCCCGACCCTCTCCCCGCAGGCGGGGAGAGGGAGCCACATGCGATAGCCCTGACGTCGCGCGGATGATGGCGATCTTCGCCGCACTGGCGCAACGGCAAAGCGTCTCCATATGATCATGGCCGGCGTGCTAGAGTGACGTTCCCTCCCCGGCGCCCCCGAGAAGGACTGCGAGACAGCCCGCGCCCATGTCGTTCGATCCAGAACCCCGCCCCGCGGCGGCCGTCGTAGCCCAACCCCTGTGGCGTCGCGTGCTAGTCTGGCGGCCGCGCCTGAGCGGCGCCGGCCTCGGCGCCGCCGTGCCCAAGGGGCGCTGGCGCTGGTGGCTGCTGATCCCTGTCGTGCCGCTGCTCTACTACACGATCGGCATGCTGGTCATTCACACCATCGACGACAATCTCGAGTTCCGGCCGCAGAACGTGCCGCCCGGCGAGAGCCGCGCGGTGGCGGCGGCCGCGGCGCTGGTGACGCGCGAGGTCGACGATCATCGCTGGGTGGCGAGCGATCCGTTCTTCCTGCCGGCCTGGCCGCTCGACAACATGCCCAATTTCCAGATGGGCATCATGGCCTCGGTGGCGCGCTTCACCACCGAGCTGAAGGACCAGCTCGGCCGCACCCGCGGCTCCAGCCAGATCGACCGCGACCTGCAAGAGGCCGCCGGCCAGTTCCAGTTCCGTGGCGATCGCTGGGTATGGGATCCGAAGATCTCGATCTGGCCCTCGGCGACCTCGGCGCAGCAATACCGCGGCGGCTATCGCGCGCTGATCGCCTACAATAAGCGGCTGGGCGCCGGACAGGCGACCTACGATCGACGCGCCGACAATCTGCAATCCCTGCTCGAGCGCTTCGCCAACGACCTCGGCTCGGAATCGGCGCGCATCGACCAGCACATCGTGCAGCGCGCCGGCGACCTGTTCGACATGCAATGCGACGACATCTTCTATTCGGTGAAGGGGCGGCTCTACGGCACGTTCATCCTGCTGCGCGAGCTGGGCGAGGATTTCAAGCAGGTGATCACCGACCGGCAGCTCACCACGGCCTGGGCGCAGATGCTCGACTCCTTCCGCACCGCCGCCTACCTGCAGCCGCCCGTGGTGATCAACGGCCGACCCGACTCGACCTTGCTGCCCAGCCACCTCGCCTCGCAAGGCTTCTACGTCATGCGCGCCCGCACCCAGCTACGCGAGATCGTCGATATCCTGCAGAAGTGAGGCTCTCCTCCCTCTCCCCGCTTGCGGGGAGAGGGTCGGGGTGAGGGGGCGCTTCAGGTTGCGCAGGGCTATCGGTGCGTCACCTGAATCAGCCCCTCACCCTAACCCTCTCCCCGCAGGCGGGGAGAGGGAACGACGTGCGCTACCGTCAGCCGCACCCGCTGCTTGCCGCCGTCGCGGTTGCCGACGATCTTGAAGCCGTGCGTGGCGAACAGGCGGCGCGTACCGGTCCAGGCGAAGGCCGCAGGTGATGGCGCACCATCTCTCGCCGGCTTCACCGGATAGCCCTCGATGATCTTCGCGCCGCGCTTCTTCAGACGCTCGACCGCGAAGCCCAGCAACGCTGAAGCCACGCCTTTGCCGCGGAAGCCCGACTTGATGAAGAAGCACGGGATCGACCAGACCTCGGCGGCGTCGGCGCATGTGAAGCTCGGCGCGCGGTCCAGCTTGTCGAAATCGGGGCGCCTATCGAAGGACACCCAGCCCACCGGCTCGCCCTCGACATAGGCCAGTGCGCCATGGGCATGGCCGCCGCAAACCAGACCCTCGAAGCGGCGGCGGTTCTCGGCGCCCTTTACCGCATCCCACTTCTCGCCCTTCTTCTGGCGCCAGAACATGCACCAGCAGCCGCCGACGGCGCCGCGCGGGCCGAACAGGCGCTCGAGATCGGACCACAGCTCGGGTGTCAGCTCGCGGCAGGTGATGCGCATGGGAGTCTCCTTCCATCGCGACCGAGTGGCGGCCTACGATGGGCCAGCGACGATCAACCAAGCCATGGAAACGCCAATGACCGCCCGCCGCAAGACGCCCGAGCAACTGCGCAGCCATCGCTGGTACGGCGCCGACGACCTGCGCTCCTTCGGTCATCGTTCGCGTACCAAGCAGATGGGCTACGCGCGCGAGGATTGGGCGGGCAAGCCGGTGATCGGCATCATCAACACCTGGTCGGAAGCGAATTCCTGCCACTTCCACCTGCGCCAGCGCGCCGAGGAGGTGAAGCGCGGCGTCTGGCAGGCCGGCGGCTATCCCATCGAGATGCCGGCGATCTCGCTGGGCGAAGTGCTGATGAAGCCGACCACGATGATGTACCGCAACCTGCTGTCGATGGAGACCGAGGAGCTGCTGCGCTCCAATCCGATCGACGGCGCAGTGCTGCTGGGCGGCTGCGACAAGAACATCCCCGGCCTGCTGATGGGCGCCATCTCCATGGACATCCCCGCCATCGTCGTGCCGGCCGGCCCGATGCTGCGCGGCAATTGGCGCGGCAAGCCGCTGGGCTCGGGCAGCGACGTCTGGAAGTACTGGATGGAGCTGAAGGCCGGCGGCATCCAGGACGCCGACTGGGACGAGATGGAAGACGGCATCGCCAGAAGCTTCGGCACCTGCATGGTGATGGGCACCGCGGCCACGATGATGTCGATGGCCGAGACATTGGGCTTCACCTTGCCCGGCGCGTCGTCGATCCCCGCCGCCGATTCCAATCACGCGCGCATGGCGAGCCTCGTCGGCCGCCGCGTCGTCGACATGGTGTGGGAGGATCTGAAGCCCTCCGACATCCTCACCGCGAAGTCCTTCGACAACGCCATCCGCGCCCTGATGGCGATGGGCGGCTCGACCAACGGCATCATCCATCTCGTGGCGCTCGCGGGACGCGCCGGCATCCCGCTGACACTCGACCGCTTCGACGAGATCGCGCGCAGCACGCCGCTGATCGCCAACATCCGCCCCTCGGGCCAGTACCTGATGGAGGATTTCTTCTACGCCGGCGGCCTGCGCGCCTTCCTCGAGAAGCTGCGCCCGATGCTGAACCTCGACGCGCGCACCGTCTCAGGGAAGACCTTGGGCGAGGACATCGCCGGCGCCGAGACCTTGATCCCCGACGTCATCCTCGACGTCGACAAGGCGCTGAAGGCCGACGGCGCGCTGGCCGTGGTCAAGGGCAACCTCGCCCCTGATGGCGCGGTGATCAAACCCTCGGCAGCCGAGCCGCGCCTGCACAAGCACTCGGGACCAGCGCTGGTCTTCGAGGACTACAACGACATGGCCGCGCGCATCGACGATCCCGACCTCGACGTCACCGCCGACACCGTGCTGGTGCTCAAGCAATCCGGCCCGCTGGGCGGCCCGGGCATGCCGGAATGGGGCATGCTGCCGATCCCGCAGAAGCTCTTGAAGCAGGGCGTGCGCGACATGGTGCGCATCAGCGATGGCCGCATGAGCGGCACCAGCTACGGCGCCTGCGTGCTGCACGTCTCGCCCGAGAGCCATGTCGGCGGCCCCCTAGCGCTGGTGAAGACCGGCGACATCATCGAGCTCGACGTCGCGGCGCGCACGCTCAACATGAAGGTCAGCGACGAGGAGCTGGCGCTCCGCCGCGCCGGCTGGAAGGAGAAGCCGGTGGTCTATGGCCGCGGCTATGGCTGGATCTTCGCCAAGCACGTCCAGCAGGCCGACAAAGGCTGCGACTTCGACTTCCTGCGCGCCGACGCCGGGCCGAAGGTGCCGGAGCCGGAGATTCATTGATGGGAACGCGCATACGACTTTTGGCGGTCGTGACAGGTTGCGCGACATCGCTGCTGGCCCAGTCCGCTTTGGCGGAGTCTCCTCTAGCGCCTTTGCCGTCCATCTGCGGCACCGCGATATTCGAGCATGGCTCATCAGCGCTACAGGCTGACGCTTTGACTATCGCGTGGATCCTTACGAAGGAAGTTCGGAAGATGTGTCCGGACGGTCCGGTCGAAATCTATGTCAGTGGTTGGTCAGCACCGTCAGAGCGAGATTTTTCCCTCGCGCTAGCGTCGCGGCGCGCCGATCGCGTTCAGGACATGTTGAAGAGGTTTGGCGGCCCCTCCGTCACCTCAAATGTCGCCGTTCGGCAAGCCATTCCCCACCACTACAGCAATCCGATGTTCCCGGACTACAAGAGCGCAACGGACAGCCGAGCCGACTACTGTATTGTTGGACGTTGCCGATAGGACATTGACCACTTGTCCCAAATTGGGACTTCGCTAGAATAGGTCGCATGCGGGTGATCGCGCCCAGCACGTTGAAACGCTTCGGGTCCGATCCGCGCTATCGCGACGCTTTCGAGCCGTTGATGGCCTGGTATCGCGTGGCCAAGACGGCGGACTGGTCCGGTCCGGCCGCCGTCAAGGAGAGCCTGCGGAGCGCCAGCGTGCTGCGCGGGGGACGCGTCGTGTTCAATATCGCCGGCAACAAGTATCGGCTGGTCGTCAAGATCAACTACGACTATCGGGTGGTCTATGTCCGCTTCGTCGGCACGCACGCGCAGTATGACGCGATCGACGCGAACACGATCTAGCGCCGGCTCGGCGCGCGTCGTGACGGTGTTCGCGATTCGTAGCGCGCGCGACCACAAACGCGCCCTGCGGGAGATCGAGGCACTGATGGATGCCCGCAAGGGAACGCCGGAAGGCGACAGGCTGGACGTGCTGGCGACGCTGGTGGAGGCCTACGAGGCGGGCCATGACCCGATGCCGTTGCCGGACCCGATCGAGGCGATCCGCTTTCACATGGAGCAGAACGGGCTGGTCGTCGCCGACCTGGTTCCCTTCATCGGCAGCCGCAACCGGGTCTACGAAGTCCTGCGGCGACGCCGTCCGCTGACCCTGCGCATGGCGTGGCGACTGCACGCCGGCCTGGGCATTCCCGCCGAGTCGTTGATCCGCGCCGGCGAGGCGCGCGCGAAGCTCGCGGCCGAGTAGATTCCCCGTCACCAGGTGGACCGATCCGTGACCGACCTCGACACCTTTCTCTCCACCTCTCCCCGCCTGCGCTTCGCCTTCATGGTGAAGGTCAAGGTCGCGCCGGTGATCGACCTCGGCGTCACCTCGGTCGGCCATCGCCGGGTGATCGATATCCTCGGCGGCGAGGTGTCGGGACCGCGGCTCAGCGGTGAGATCCTGCCGGGTGGCGCGGATTGGCAGGTCGTGCGGCCGGATGGCGCGATCCAGGTCGAGGCGCGCTACACGATCAGGGCCACGTCCGGTGGGCTGATCTATGTGCGCAACGACGGCGTGCGGGTGGCCTCGCCCGAGATCCTGGCGGCGCTGGGGCGCGGTGAGGTCGTCGAGCCGGCCAGCTACTACTTTCGGACCAATCCGCGCTTCGAGACAGCCGATCCGGCGCTGGCCTGGATGCAGGACGCGGTGTTCGTCGGTGTCGCCACCCGGGCGCCGACCGGCGTGGCGATCGGCTTCCACGAGGTGCTGTAGCGCCCGCTACTCCGTCTTCACCACCGTCCACGGCTTGGGCATGAAGACCCAGCGGCCGTTGACGTGGACCAGGCCGTCGACCGACAGCCCCGTGGTCTTGCCGGGCTCGACATACTTGAAGCGCGCGATCGGAATGCCGCGCTTGAGGTAGGGCAGCACGCGACGATAGCCGCCGGGGAACTCCGACAGGACGGGCTTGCCGTCGATCAGGTCGTCGGTCGGCACGACGATCATCAGGATCTCGCTACGCGCCGCGCTAACCCGCAGGGTCTCGCCCTTCTCCCAGTGGCGGTCGTTTTCGGCCTCCAGCGCGCCGGCCACCGGCTCCTTGTAGACGGCGAGATAATCGGCCTGGGTCGGCCGCAGCTTCTTCATCGCCGCGCCCTGGTCGACGCCCGAGCCGGCGAGGAACTGCGCCGCGAGCGCACGGGCACCGCGCTCGGTCGGCGGGAACTCGGACTGCGCCGACGCCAGGCGCGCCAGCGGCAGCGAAGCGGCCGCCGCGAGCACGGCACGACGCGAGACGAGCGATAGGGTCATGGTGGCCTCCCCTCGGACAGCCAGCCATCGGATTGCGGCGGGATCGCGGTCGCAATTCACGCGCGGCTGAAAGGCTGTCGTTGCATCCGCGCGGTGAAGCGCGCACAAGGGATTCGGTGTCGCCGGAGATGGACCGGCGCGCCCTGGAAGCGTCGTCGTGGAAGTCTACCTCCCTATCGCCGAGCTCTCGCTGACTTGGCCGCTGCTGCTGGCGCTGGGCGCGGTGGCGGGCGTGCTCGCGGGCATGTTCGGCGTCGGCGGCGGCTTTCTGCTGACCCCCCTGCTGATCTTCGTCGGCGTGCCGCCGGCGGTCGCCGTGGCGACCCAGGCCAACCAGGTGATCGCCACCTCGGTCTCGGGCCTGCTGACCCAGTGGCAGCGCGGCAATGTCGATGTGCGCATGGGCCTGATCATGCTGCTGGGCGGCCTGTTCGGCTCGACCGCCGGCATCTGGATCTTCGGCGTCCTCAAGCGCATCGGCCAGATCGACCTGACCATCGCCATCGGCTACGTGCTGCTGCTGAGCAGCATCGGCGTGCTGATGCTGATCGAGAGCGTGCGCACCTGGCGGCGGCGGCGCAATCCCGAGGCGCCCCGGCGCAAGCTGCACCAGCACTATCTCGTGCACCGCCTGCCGCTGAAGATGCGCTTCTACAAGTCCAGGCTCTACATCAGCGCGCTCCTGCCGCTGGGGCTGGGCTTCGTCATCGGCGTGCTGTCGGCGATCCTCGGCATCGGCGGCGGCTTCATCCTGGTGCCGGCGATGATCTACATCCTGGGCATGCCGACCCTGATGGTGATCGGCACCTCGCTGTTCCAGATCGTCTTCGTCGCCATCAACGTCACCTTCCTGCAGGCGACGCAGAACCAGACCGTCGACATCGTGCTCGCTTTGCTGCTGATCATCGGCGGCGCGATCGGCGCGCCGATCGGCGGGCGGGTGGCGGCCAAGCTGCCGAGCTTCCAGCTGCGCGGCATGCTGGCGCTGCTGATCCTGGGCATGGCGGCGGAGCTGCTGTTCGAGCTCTTCGCCCGGCCCAGCGCCATCTACAGCCTGGGCGAGCCGGGGCGCGGATCATGATCCGCCGCCTCGCCTCGCTGCTCGCCGGCATCGTCCTGCTCGCCGCCGCCCTGCCGGCCGGCGCCCAGACCCTGCTCTTCGACCTGTCGCGGCCGCGCGTGTCGATCACCTCCGCCTTCGCCGGCACCGACATCCTGGTCTATGGCGCGCTCGACGCGCCGGCCGACGTGATCGTCACCGTCAGCGGCGCGCCGTCGCGCCAGACCGTGCTGCGCAAGGAGCGGGTGCTGGGCCTGTGGGTCACCGGCGCGCGGCAGACCTTCGACGACGTGCCGGTCTACTACGCGGTGGCCGCGACCCGGCCACTGGCGCAGATCCTGCCGGCCGAGGGGGTGCCCGGCGTGTCGCTCACCCTGGACGAGCGGCTGGCGGCGATCGAGGCCCGCGGCGCCCAGCGGCGCTCGCCCGATGAGCTGAAGGCCTTCGTCCAGGGCCTGATCGAGGCCAAGCGGCGCGACGGGCTGTACCCCGAGGGCGTGGCGCCGATCACGGTGCTGGCCGGCCGGCTGTTCCGCGCCGAGCTGCAATTCCCCTCGCGCCTGCCGGTCGGCGATTACGAGATCACCGCCTATGTGCTGCGCGGCGGCCAGCCGGTTACGGCGGTGTCCAAGCCGCTGATCGTCAGCAAGGCCGGCTTCAGCGCCGAGATCTCGGAATGGGCGCGCGACGAGGCGCCGCTCTACGGCGGCTTCGCTATCGCCATGGCCTTGGTCGTAGGCTGGGTGACCGGGGCCCTGGCGCGGCGGCTGTAGCCGGCGGCGGGGCTCGACACGGGGAGGGAGTGAGCATGTCCGACACCAGCGCCGCCGAGACCGTCGGCGAACGGGTCTTCCTGGTGGTCGTCGACGACACGCCGGAGCTGCACGTCGCGCTGCGCTATGCCAGCCGGCGCGCCAAGCGGGTCGGCGGCCGGGTCGCCCTGCTCAAGGTCATGGACCCGCCCGAACCGCAGAGCTGGGCGGCCATCGGCGACCTCCTGCGCGAGGAAACCCGCCAGCAGGCCGAGGCGCGCCTGGCCGCCGTCGGCGACGAGGTCGCCGGCCTGCTCGGCCGGCCGCCGATCCTGCACCTGCGCGAAGGCGGCCAACGCGAGCAGCTGCTGAAGCTCCTGGCCGAGGACGCCACCATCTCCGTCCTGGTGCTCGCCGCCGGCACCGGCTCGGAGGGTCCAGGTCCGCTGGTCTCCTCGCTCGCCGGCAAGTACGCCGGCGGCCTGCGCTGCGCGCTGACCATCGTGCCCGGCGGCCTGAGCGACGCGCAGATCGACGCGATTTCCTAACTCTTTCTGCAGGTTGTTTGTGTGCAAAGCGGTAAGTCGTTGGATTTATCCACAGTTTATATTCTTGACTCTGGTGAACTCGAAAAAAGACCAGCAAAAAACGAGGGCTGAATGGCTGTTGATAAATCAGTGGAAAACACTTATTTTCCGTATTATGTGACCAAACACTCATAAAAATGATCTTGAAGCCAACCTGACCGCTGACTAACTCGCGAGGGTCGCGACGGTCGAGAGGGGCCGCCCGCGATATCCGAAAGACACAAGACCGGCGATGTTCATCCAGACCGAGCAGACCCCTAATCCATCGACCCTGAAGTTCCTTCCGGGCCGGGTGGTCCTGCCGAACGGCACCGCCGATTTCGCCGACTCCGAGGCCGCCAAGCGCTCGCCATTGGCGCGGCGCCTGTTCGAGGTCGAAGGCGTGCGGCGCGTGTTTCTCGGATCCGACTTCGTCACCGTCACGCGCGGCGACGACGTCGATTGGCAGATCATGAAGCCGGCCATCCTGGGCGGCATCATGGAGCACTACACTTCAGGCGAGCCGATGCTCGCCGAGCAGGCCGGCGCGGCGTCGGGAGAGGGCGACGCGGCGGACGACGACGAGGTGGTGGCGCAAATCAAGGAGCTGTTGGACACACGCATCCGTCCGGCCGTGGCGCAGGACGGCGGCGACATCGTGTTCGACCGCTTCGACGACGGCGTCGTCTACCTCCACATGCAGGGCTCGTGCTCGGGCTGTCCCAGCTCGACCGCGACCCTGAAGATGGGGATCGAGAATCTCCTCAGGCACTACGTGCCCGAGGTGGTCGAGGTCCGCTCGGTCACGTAGTCCAAGCGTAACGGACAACGAAGCGTTGGGCGGCTTCCGGCATGCCGGAAGCCGAGGGGATCGTTCGTTCGTCGCAATAAAGGCAATGCTAGGCGGTCAGCCATGATGATGATTCATCGCGCGTCCGATGTCGGACGCCAATATTCGTTGATCGGCGCCTTGGGCGCCTGCGCCGTGGCCGCCTTCGCGCTGGCGCCGGCCAAGGCCACCGACGGGGCCTCGCGCGACGTCAAGCGCGCCGATCCGGCACCGGCGCTCGTGCGGCTCGCGGCGACTCTGCCCGAGCCCGTCCCGGCGCCGCCGGTATCCAGCATCGAGCTCGCGCCGCCGTCCGGCGTCGTCGAAGCGCTCGCCCAGGTGCTCGAGGACTACGACGACATGGCGCGCGGCGCCGCGCAGGCGGTGAGCGCTGCGCTGGCGCGCATCATCGCCGCGCCGCACGCGCCGGCGATCGAGGCGCGGCCGATGCACGGCTGGCTGTCGCACGCCTATACCGGCCAGCGCCGCGGCCGCGTCGTGGCCATGCGCGTGTCCAACACCGAGCAGCTGGCGCAGGTCTTCCAGGCGCACGACTACTCGCTCGACCACGCGCGGCGCGGCCAGCCGATCCCGGCGCTGCAGATCGAGCGCGTGCCGGCCGATCTTGGCGCGCTGCGCGACGGCAACGAGCGCAAGTGGCTGTTCATCAAGGCGCTGCTGCCGATCATCCTCGAGGTCAACGAGCGCATCCTCGCCGAGCGCAAGGAGCTGCTGCGGCTGCGCGACCTCGCCGCCAGCGGCAAGGAGCCCAGCGTCGCCGAGCGGCTGTGGCTCGCCAACCTCGCCGAGCGCTACGGCGCCGATCCCAGCAACATCGCGGAGATGCTGCTGCGGGTCGACATCGTGCCGCCGTCGATGGCGATCGCGCAGGCCGGCGTCGAGAGCGGCTGGGGCACGTCCTACGCCGCGCGCGTCGGCAACTCGCTGTTCGGCCAGATCCAGGTCAGCGGCCGCCACGCCGTGGACGTGCCGTGGAAGGCCGGCCCGGCGATGCCGCAGCCCTTCGCCAACGTCGCCGATTCGGTCGAGGCCTATTTCCTCAACCTCAACACCCATTTCGCCTACGCCTCGTTCCGCTCCGAGCGCGCGCAACAGCGCGCCCAGGGCGCCCAGCCCGACGGCTTCAGGCTGATCGGCCAGCTGTTGCGCTATTCGGAACTCGGCGTGCACTACATCAACTACGTGCGCAACATCATCCGCGAGAACCAGCTCTCGGATTTCGACCGCGCCCGGCTGTCACCGAGCTGAAACGCGAAGCCCGGCGTATAGGGCGGGAATCCGACGACACCTGTCATCCTGAGCGCAGCGAGGGATCCAGGAAAGTCGCCTGGATCCCTCGCTGCGCTCGGGATGACAGCGAGTTTGATCCTCTAAGCGCCGCTCTAGCGCATCATCGGCGCCGGCAGATCGGAATCGGCGACCAGGGGATATCGGCGGGCATCAAACAGTTGGTAGTGCCACCATTCGTTGCGATAGAAATCCCAGCCCGCCGCGCTCATCAAGCCCATCAGCAGGAACCTGTTGCGCTGCGCCGCGACCGACACGTCGGTGCGACCGTGATGCGACAGCGGCGTGAAGGCGTCGAACTCCGTGCCCATGTCGAGCGCGCGTCCTTCGCCGTCGACCAAGGTCAGGTCGACCGCCACGCCGCGCGAATGCGGCGAGCCCTTGCGCGGATCGGCGAGGAACTCCGGATCGGGATCGGCGTTCCATAACGCCCATTGCGCCTCGACCGGCCGCAGCGCGTCGAAAATGCGCAAGCGCAATCCGAGCGGCGCGGCGAGCGCGATGGCGCGCGCCAGGAGCCGCGCGGCGTCGCCATTGAGGTAGCAGCGGGCGTTCCGGTAGACCGGTCGTCCGGTTATGTTGGCCGGCGTCGCGTAGGCGAGCGCGATGTCGACGTCGAAAGCGGGAGCGGCGATCTCAACGATGTCCATGGACGGCAAGATGCCGCGCGAAACGCCGATGCGCCAGCCGCGTTCCGGCGCGGCGTGGCGCGTGCTGGCGATCGACACCTGCTTCGCCCGCTGCGCCGTGGCGCTGGCCGAGCGGCGCAAGACGATCGAGGTTGTCGCGTCGCGATCCGATGCGATGACGCGCGGACACGCCGCGACGCTGACGCCGATGATCGACAAGGCCCTGCGCGACGCTGGTTGGCGGCCCTCGGACCTTGACCTCGTCGCGGTGACGATCGGCCCCGGCAGCTTCACCGGCGTGCGCATCGGCGTGGCCATGGCGCGCGGCCTGGCGATGACCTTGCGCGTTCCCGTCGCGGGCGTCACGACGACCGACGCCCTGTTCTTGGGCGCCGCGGCGGTCGATCGCAACGACACCGATGGCGCGCTCGTGGTCGCCATCGAGTCGGGACGCGACGACTACTTCATGGCCATCGCCGGCGCATCGCCATTCGCGGGAACCGCGGCGGCGCTGGCGGCGCGCCTGAAGGATCGACGCGCCATCCTCATCGGCGACGCCGCGCCGCGCCTGGCCGGCGCCCTGCGCGAGCTTGGCGTGCGCGCCGGGCTCGGCGTGTCCTCGCCATCGATCGACCCCGCCATCCTCGCGACCCATGCCCTGGCCGTCGGCGTCGAATCCTGGGCGCGCCATGATCCGCCGCGCCCGCTTTATCTGCGCGGCGCCGACGTCACGCTCGCTGACGGCGCGCGCACGACCGCGGACCTCGAGCGCTGAGCGTGGTCGCGCCCAACTGGCGGACCGAGGCGTTGACACCAGCGCGTGGCGACGATGCCGCCGCGCTGTACCGCCAATTCTTTCCGCAGCCCTGGGAGCGACCATGGTCGCCCGCCGAGTTCTCGGCATTACTTGCGACGCCTGGCTGCTTCGGCCATGTGCTCGTCGACGGCGCGGACGATCGGCCGTGCGGCCTGGTCCTGGTGCGGGTCGCCGCCGATGAAGCGGAGATTCTGACGATCGGCGTGGCGCCGGAACGTCGCCGTCGCGGTGGCGCCGCGCGGTTGCTGGAGCGGGCGCTGGTAGACTGCGCGGCGCGCGGCGTACGCACGCTGTTCCTGGACGTCGCCGACGACAACGAGCCGGCGCGTCGCTTCTACGCGCGGCAGGGCTTCCGCGAGGTGGGCACGCGCCCTAGTTACTACACGCGTGGCGCGGCGCCAGCCGTGGCCGCGCGCATCATGAGGCGTGGCCTTTCGCGTGACGCGTGAACTTAGAGCATCGAGCGGGTAAGAAGACGCATCTGTCATCCCGAGCGTAGCGAGGGTGTGGATTCACGTTTGAAGTGCAACAGGTG
>CAYTFW010000080.1:0-27449 GCA_964437145.1 uncultured Rhizobiaceae bacterium | reverse complement strand
GTTCTACTTCCTCGAGATGAACACCCGCCTGCAGGTCGAGCATCCGGTGACCGAGATGATCACCGGCCAGGACCTCGTCGCCTGGCAGCTGCGCGTCGCATCGGGCGAGGTTCTGCCGCTGGCGCAGGAAGACGTGAAGCTCGACGGCCACGCCATCGAGGTCAGGCTCTACGCCGAGGATCCCTATGCCGGGTTCCTGCCGCAAACCGGCACGGTGGCGGCGTGGCGGCCGGCCGAAGGCCCCGGGTTGCGCACCGATCACGGCATGCGCGACGGCCAGGCGATCTCCGCCTTCTACGATCCGATGATCGCCAAGGTGATCGCCCACGGCGCCACGCGCGCCGAGGCCGTGCGCAAGCTGGCGCGGGCGCTCGAGCAGACCGTGGTGCTGGGTCCGACAACGAACCGGCATTTCCTGCTGCGCATGCTCAGCCACCCGGTCTTCGCCGCCGGCGAGGCGACCACCGCGTTCATCATCAGGCACTTCGATGGCGATGCGCTGGCACGACCAGCTCCGACCGACCTTCACTGGGCGCTGGCGGCCGCTCTGGTCTTCCGGCGCAGCGCCGCCGGCGTAGCGCCGCTTCTGGCCGGCTGGCGCAACTCCAATCCCGTGGCGACGACCGTGCGGCTGGCAGCCGGCGAGGCGCGGCAGGAAGCCCTGGTCGAGGGCGACGGCAACCGCTTCACAGTCCGCGTCGGCGAACACGCCACCGCGATCGAGATCGGCGCCGAGGATGGCGTCTGGCTGCGTGTCGGCATCGACGGCGTGCAACGGCGCGTGCAGGCGCTATGGTCGAATGACCGTGTCCTGCTCGACCTGGATGGCCTGTCCTTTGCCTTCGCCGACGTCACCCACGAACCTGCGCAAGCGCGCGATGGCGCGGCTGATGGCGTGTTGCGGGCGCCAATGGATGGCCGAATCGTGTCCATTCGAGTGGGCGCCGGAGATACCGTCGAAAAGGGGCAGACGCTGGTCGTTCTCGAAGCCATGAAGATGCAGCACCAGATCCGCGCCGCCTCGGCCGGGACCGTCGCCACGGTCTCGGTGCGCGAGGGCGAGCAGGTTTCGGGCCGCGCCATCCTCGTGACCTTGGCGCCCGGCGCGAGCGGCTGAATGGCACGAGCGCGGCGTCTCCTCGCCTTTGCCGCCGCCCTGCTTCTATTCGCGCTGGGCGCCCGCGCCGCCGAGCCGACGCTCGACGAGATGCGCGCCAGCGGCCGACTCGGGCCGCGCTGCCTGACGCTCTACGAGACCTATCTGCTGGGCGGCCACAACCGGGCCTTCGCCGTCGGACCGAGCGGCGGTTGCGGCTACTCGACGGGTGCGCGCACCCCGGGCGAGGCACGCGAGAAGGCCCAATCCTTCTGTTCCCAGTCCGCGCCGGCCTCCTGCACCGTCATCGCCGCCAACCAGACCACGCCCGACAAGGCCGCCGTGACCCCGCCCGAGGCGGCGCCGCTGGTGCGCGATCCCAGCTTCCCTTTCCGCGGGCCCAAGGAGGCGGCGGGTGCGATCATCTGGGGCCACGGCCGCGCCGCCCTGGTCAACGGCGTGCGCGAGGACCGGCGCACGGCGCCTACCGCCCCGCTGATGCGCGCGCTGGCCTTCGCCGGCTGGGATCTGTTCCGTGCCGAGCGCGCGCCAGCGAAGGACAACAACGTCGATGGCCTGGCGCTGACCCTGGAGGGCATCGAGCGCATGCGCGCCATGGGTTATCGTCGCGTCGTGCTGGCCGGCCAGTCGGCGGGCGGCTGGCTGGCGCTCACCGCCATGGGCAAGGTCGAGGGCCTGCACGCGGTGATCGCGCTGGCGCCGGCCTCGCATGGCAATCGCACCGTGCGCACCAGCCGGCGCGACCTGGCGCTCACCGAGTTCGAGGGCCTGCTCCAGGCGCGCCGCGATCCGGCGACACGGGTGGTGGTCGCCCTGTTCACCGAGGATGACTACGACCCCGATCCCGAGGCGCGCGTGCGCCTGCTGCGCGCGGCCGCAGGGCAGCCGGGCATGCCGCTGCTGCTGATCGACCGGCCGCAAGCCCTCAAGGGCCACTCGGCCGGCACGACAGTCAGGATGGCGCGCGACTACGGCGCCTGCGTGCGCGACTTTGTGCGCGCCGAGGACGGCATCAAGCCGGGTGTGCGAACCTGCCGGCAGTGATAGCGTCCGGGTAACGATCAATCGTTGGGGACAGCCATGTTGAAGAGGACGATTCTCGCCGCGTTGGCGACGCTCGTGATGTCGGCCGCCGCGTCGGCGCAGGAGAAGGTGTCGATCGCCGCCCTGCGCTTCGTGTCGTCGGCGCCGATCTTCATCGCCCAGGAGAGGGGCTACTTCAAGGAGGTCGGGCTCGAGGTCGAGTTCAAGTTCTTCCAGGCCGCGCAGCCGATCGCCGTGGCAGTGGCCGGCGGCGACGCCGATCTCGGCATCACCGGGCTGACCGGTGGCTTCTTCAACCTCGCCGGCAAGGGGGCGATGAAGATCATCGCCGCGCAGTCGCGCGAGGAGCCGGGCTACGACTTCGTCGCCTATCTCGCCGCCAACAAGGCGCACGCTGGCGGCTTCACCGACGCCGGCAAGTTCCCCGGCAGGTCGATCGCCATCACGACCACGGGTTCGACCTTCCACTACATGCTGGGCATGCTGGCGGAAAAGCGCGGCTTCAAGCTCACCGACGTCACGCTGCGGCCGCTACAGTCGATTCCCAACATCACCGCGGCGCTGAAGGGCGAGCAGGTCGATGGCGCGCTGCTGCCGGCCAACAACGCCTACGCCGCCGAGAAGGAAGGTTTCGCCAAGATCATCGGCTGGGTGCACCAGGAGACGCCATGGCAGCTGGGTGCGCTGTTCGCCGGCACCCCGGTGATCGAGAAGCGTCGCGCCGCGGTCGAGAAGTTCGTCGCCGCCTACGTCAAAGCCTGCAACGACTACGCCGAGGCCTTCCTGCAGCGCGACGCGCAGGGCAAGCGCGTGTTCAACGACAAGGCCGACGCGCTGATCCCGATCATCCAGAAATACGTCGAGCCCCGGCCGACCCCGGATCAGGTCAAGGCGAGCGCTTCGTACATCGATCCCAAGGGCCGGCTGATGGTCAAGAACCTGCACGACCAGCTCGCCTGGTACCAGGCGCAGGGCATGGTCGGGCGCGACGCCGACATGGGCAAGATGATCGACCTCGGCTTCGTCAAGGATCACCTCGACCCGCTGCGCAAGTAGCGCGCCGGTCTCAGTCCCACGCCGCGTCGTCGATCAGGCCCGCGTCGAGCCAGGCGCGCAGCAGACCGGCGGCGCGCTCGGCGGCCGCTTCGGCCGAGTCGGTGTAGGCCGACAGCACGGCGCAGATCTCGGGGAACGGCGCGCCGCCGCGCGCCGCGTCGAGCGCGGCGGCCTCGTCGGACGCCATCGACCGGAACTGCGCGTCGCCATCGGCCGCCGGGCGCCAGATCAGCCAGTCGACGGCGCCGTCCTCGGCCGGCACATCGAGCTCGCCCGGTGGAACCGTCTCGCGCCGTTGCCACGCCTGCGGCGCCTGGTACGACAACGACAGGCGGCGCAGCGTAGGCACGAAGGACAGGCGCAAGGTCGCCCACGCCTCGGGCGGCGCGCCGGCGAGCTGCTCGAAGGTCAGGGGTTCGGTATCGGCCGCGTCGAACGCCTCGCCCAGCGCCCACTCGAAACGCGCCATGTCGGCAGCGGCCGGCGTCGCGGCGAAGGGCGGCGTGATGGCGAGAAAATCGGCGAGGTCGCGGCCGAACCAGCGCACCGAGGGATGCTTGGAGGGGTGCGCGGCGATGTAGGCGCGCGCCATCACATCGAAATCGTGCGGGCCCGCCATCGCCAGCAGGCCGGGATAGTCGGTGGTCATCGCCTCGATCAGGCGCAGCGCATAGGCGTCGCGATAGACCCGCAGCAGCGTATCGCGGTCGGCCTTCTCGGTGTCGAGCACCCGCGCGCGCAACGCGTCCCCAGCGCCACGCATCAAGGCCGAGAACTCGGCCTGCAGGGTGACCAACGCGCTCACGCGGCCTTCTCCGGCGTCATCAGCGTGGCCGCCGCGATCCGGCGCGCCTGCTCGAGCTCGGCCACGAGATCGGCGTAGGGCGGGATGTCGTCGTCGCGCTCGATCATGGTCGGCACCGGGCCGAAGCGACGCAGCGCCTCGGCGTAGAGCGTCCAGACGTCGTCGATCACCGGGTGGTCGTGGGTGTCGATGATGTGCGTGCCCATGTGGCTGTGGCCGGCGAGATGGATCTGCTTCACCCGCCCGGTCGGGATCGCCGCCAGATAGGCGCGCGGATCGAACTCGTGGTTGAAGGCCGAGACGTAGATGTTGTTGACGTCGAGCAGGATGTCGCAATCGGCGCGCTCGCTGAGCGCGGCGAGGAAATCCCACTCGCTGAGCTGCGATTCGGCGTAGCGGACGTAGCTGGAGACGTTCTCCAGCAGGATACGGCGGCCCAGAAAGTCCTGCACGCGCGCGACCCTCGTCGCGACATGGGTCAGCGCCTCCTCGGTGTAGGGCAGCGGCAGCAGGTCGTGCAGGTTGATGCCGGCGTGGCCGGTGAAGCAGAGATGGTCGGAGACGACGCGCGGCTCGGCCCGCGCGGCCAGCGCCTTGAGCTGGGCGAGGTAGTCGAGATCGAGCGGATCGCTGGCGCCGATCGACAGCGACACGCCATGCAGGACCATCGGATAGTCCCGCCGGATACGGTCGAGCCAGACCAGCGGCCGGCCGCCGGCGACCATATAGTTCTCGCTCAGCGCCTCGAACCAGTCGACCCGGCCGGGCTGGTCGGCGATCTCCTGGTAATGCTGGTGGCGCAGCCCGAGGCCGAACTGCATGTCCAAGACCCTCGTCATGAGCCCAGTGTAGCGCGAAGACGGAGCGGGCGCCGCCGGTCTCCCGGGGCGCCCGTCCATCTATGGCGCGATGCGCGGGCGATCAGCCGGCGATCTTGCCGCCCTTGCTGGTGCACTCGGCCTGGTCCTTGGCCGAAACCCAGCCCTGGCCCTTGCAGGCGTTCATGCCCTTGCAGCTCGACGTCGCCGTCTTGCAGGCGCTGGTGCCCTTGCACGAGTTGATGCCGGTGCACTTCACGCCCGCCTGGGCGTGCGAGACGCTCGCGATCGTGCCGGCGGCGAACATGGCGGCGGCGGCGGCGGCGATCACGGTCGCGGTCTTGATAGTCATGGATGAAGCTCCCTAGGGTGAAGAATGCCGTGCCGGTTCCCCCGACACGCCAGGCAGCATGGCGCCCACACTCGATCACTTGGAAGTAACAGTCTGGCGAGACGGCAACACGAGGACGTGATGACCGTCAACCGCGCGAGCTGGAGTTACACGTCAGCCTGACCGCCGGAATGCCGAGGGCCTGGTCGGGGCTGCGGGACTCGAACCCGCACGGGCAAAGCCCAACGGATTTTAAGTCCGTTGCGTCTACCAATTCCGCCAAGCCCCGGCCGCGCCTTGGTAGCACATTCGGGCGCCGGGCCTCAGCTTCTGAGGTGGCAGGACACCCAGTGCCCCGGCGCCGTCTGCTTGAGCTGCGGCACGTCCTTGGAGCAGCGCGCCTCCGCGATCGGACAGCGCGTGTGGAAGTGGCAGCCCGGCGGCGGGCGGATCGGGTTGGGCACGTCGCCCTGCAGCACGATGCGCTTGCGCCTGGCCTTCGGATCGGGGATCGGCACCGCCGAGAGCAGCGCCTCGGTATAGGGATGCCTGGGGTTGGCGTAGAGGTCCTTGGCCGTGGCGATCTCGACGACGCGGCCCAGATACATCACCGCGACGCGGTCGCTGATGTGCTCGACCACGCTCAGATCATGGGCGATGAACAGGTAGGTGAGGCCGAACTTCTCCTGCAGATCCTCGAGCAGGTTGATCACCTGCGCCTGCACCGACACGTCGAGCGCCGAAACCGGCTCGTCGCAGACGATCAGCTTAGGCTCGACGGCGAGCGCGCGGGCGATGCCGATACGCTGGCGCTGGCCGCCGGAGAATTCGTGCGGGTAGCGGTGCATATATTCCGGGCGCAGGCCCACGGTTTCCAGCAGGCCGACGACGCGATCCTCGATCTCCTTGTTGTTCTTGGCAAGGTTATGGATTTGCAGGGCTTCGCCGATGATGCCGCCGACCGTCAGGCGCGGATTGAGCGAAGCGTACGGGTCCTGGAAGATGATCTGCATGTCGCGGCGCAGCGCGCGCAACTGCTCGCCGCCCATCTGGCGCACGTCCTGGCCCTGGAACCAGATCTCGCCCGAGGTCGGCTCGATCAGCCTGAGGATGCAACGACCCGTCGTCGACTTGCCGCAGCCCGATTCGCCGACGACGCCCAGGGTCTCGCCCTGCGCCACCTCCAGGCTCACGCCGTCGACGGCGTGCACGTGGTCGACGATGCGCGACAGCACGCCGCCACGCACGGCGAAGTGCTTCTTGAGGTCCTTGACCTTCAGCAGAGGCTCGCCGCTCATGCCGCGATCCTCCCCTGCCCCTCGTAGATGATACACGCCACCCGATGGCCGGGTGCCACCTCGATCAGCGGCGGCTGGCCTTCGAGGCATTGCGGCCGCGCGAACTTGCAGCGCGCGGCGAAGCGACAGCCCGTCGGCGGATTGAGCAGGCTGGGCACGGTGCCGGGAATCTGCTCCAGCCGCTCGTGCCCGCGCTGGCTGGAATCGACGCGCGGGATCGAGCGGATCAAGCCCTGGGTATAGGGATGGCGCGGGTTCTCGAACAGCGCCTCGACCGGCGCCTCCTCGGCCACCTTGCCGGCGTACATCACCACCACGCGCTGCGCCGTCTCGGCGACCACGCCCATGGCGTGGGTGATCAGCATGATCGACATGCCGAAGCGCACCTTCATGTCGGCCAGCAGCTCGAGGATCTGCGCCTGGATGGTGACGTCGAGCGCCGTGGTCGGCTCGTCGGCGATCAGCAGCTTGGGCTTGCAGGCCAACGCCATGGCGATCATCACGCGCTGGCGCATGCCGCCGGAGAACTGGTGCGGGTAGTCGGTGACGCGGCGCTGGGCGTTGGGGATCTGCACCAGGCGCAGCATCTCGACCGCGCCCTCCATCGCCGCCTTGCGCGGCAGCTTCTCGTGCAGGCGCAGCGATTCGGCGATCTGGTCGCCCACCGTGTAGACCGGGTTCAGCGAGGTCATCGGCTCCTGGAAGATCATGCCGATCTCGCGCGCCCGGATCTTGTCCATCTCCTGCGTGTCCAGCGGCACCAGATCGCGGCCCTGCCACAGCACCTGGCCTTCGACGATGCGGCCCGGCGGCATGTCGATCAGCTTCAGCACCGTGCGCGCCGTGACCGTCTTGCCGCAGCCCGATTCGCCCACGACGGCGAGCGTCTCGCCGCGCTGGATATGCAGGCTGATGCCATCGACCGCGCGCACCATGCCGTCCTCGGTGGCAAACCAGGTCTTGAGCCCGCGAATGTCGAGAAGGGGCGCTTCCGTCCCGGCCGCGCCCGCGTCACTTGCCAGCGGCATGTTCATCCAATCACCCGACGCGGATCGAGGGCGTCGCGCAGGCCGTCGCCGATGAAATTGATGGCGAGCACGGCGAGGAAGATCGCGGCCCCGGGGAACAGCGCCCAGTGCGGCGCGATGTCGAGATAGTCCTTGGCGTCGAACAACACGCGGCCCCAGGTCGGGATGTCGGGCGGGAAGCCCAGGCCGAGGAAGGAGAGCGTCGATTCGGCGAGAATGGCGGCGGCGACGTCGATCGTGCCGGCGACGATCACCGGACCCAGCGCGTTGGGCAGGATGTGGCGCACGACCAGGCGCGAGCGCGAAGCGCCCAGCGCGCGCGCGGCCTCGACGAATTCCTTCTCGCGCAGCGACAGGAACTGGGCGCGCACCAACCGAGCCACCGGCATCCAGCGCAAGCCGCCGATGATCAGGATGATCAGCAGGAAGGTGCCGCCTTCGGCCCCCATGATGCCCTTCAGCTTGTCGCGGAACAGGTAGATCACCAGCAGCAGCAGCGGCAGCTGCGGCAGCGAGAGGAACAGGTCGGTGAGCCACATCAGCGCGGCGTCGACCCGGCCGCTGGCCATGCCGGCGATGGCGCCGACCAGTACGCCGACCGAGACGGCGACGACCATCGCCGCCAGGCCGACGGCGAGCGAGATGCGACCGCCATATAGCAGGCGCGCCAGCAGATCCTGGCCGAGATCGTCGGTGCCCAGCGGATGGGCGAGCGAGGGCCCCTGCAGCTTGGCGGCGAAATCGATCTCGTTGATCGGCACCCGCCAGATCAGCGGGCCGAGCAGGATCGCCAGGATCAGCGTTATCAGCACGCCGAGGCTGACGACCGCCAGCCGGTGCCGGCGGAAGCGGCGCCAAGCGTCGGCGGCCGGCGAGAAGTGCGGCGCGGGCCGGGCGGCGGCTTGCGCCGGCGCCTCAGCGGAAAGCGATGCGGGGGTCGAGCCAGCCATAGAGGATGTCTGCGATAAGGTTGAAGAGGATGACAAGGCAGGCGAACACGAAGGTGACACCCATGACCACCGGGGTGTCATTGGACAGCATGGCCGAGATCAGCAACGAGCCGATGCCGGGCACGCGGAAGATCTGCTCAGTGACGATGGCGCCGCCGAAGACGATGGGCATCTGCAGCGCCACAAGCGTGACCACAGGGATCAGCGCGTTGCGCACGACATGCTTGGTGATCACCTTGCGCTCGCCGATGCCCTTGGACCGGGCGGTGGTGACGTAGTCGAGCTTGATCACGTCGAGCACGGCGGAACGCACATATCGTACCAGCGACGCGCCCTGGAATAGGCCGAGCACCATGACCGGCATGATCGACTGCTTGATGTGCTCCCACAGCCACGGCAGGCCGGACCCGGGGATGTCGGCGCGGTAGACGAAGGGCAGCCAGTCGAGCTGGATGCTGAACAGCAGGATCAGCAGCAGGCCGGTGAAGAAGGTCGGCAGCGAGAAGCCGATGAAGGCGACGGTGTTGGCGATCTGGTCGAACACCGAATAGGGCTTGGTCGCCGCCAGCACGCCGATCGGGATGGCGATGACGATGGCGATGATCTGCGAGGATCCGATCACGATCAGCGTGGTCGGCAGCCGCTGCAGGATCAGCTTGTCGACATCCATCCGGCTGGTGAAGGAGAAGCCCCAGTCGCCCTGGAGCATCGCCCACAGCCAGTGGAGATAGCGCTGCCAGATCGGGTCATCGAGCCCGAACTTGGCGCGCAAGGCCTGGCGCACCTCGGGCGGGACCGCCGGGTTGGTCGCCAGCTCCTCGAACGGATCGCCGGGCGCCATCGCCAGCACCGAGAACAGCACCACGCTGATGCCGAACAGGGCCGGGATGGCGATCAGGAGGCGCCGGATCAGGTATTGCCTGGACACCGTCGCCTCCTCTCATCGCATGCGCGGATCACGCGGGCGATCTCACGCTTCCTTGTACCAGTCCGACAGATCCCAGGTGTTGTTGTCCCAGCCGCTGATGACGCATTGCAGCTGGTTGCTGTGGCCGGCGACACCCGGACGATAGACGACCGGGATGACCGCGTGATCCTTGACCGCCATGTCCTGGCAGGTGATCAGCATGGCGGCGCGCTTGACCGGGTCGAGCTCGACCTGGGCCTGACGGTAGATCTTGTCGTACTCCTCGTTGCGCCAGCGCGTGATGTTGCGGCCCTGCCACTTGTTCTCCTTGGTGGCGACCTCCCACGACGCGAACTGCAGCAGGAAGACCTCGGGATCGGGCTGCGACATGGTCGTGGTGTACATCTGCAGGTCGGTGAAGAACTTGGTGTAGGTGTCGGGGTTGGCGACATCCGACGAGAAGTACACCGAGGCCGTGACCGCCTTGATCTCGATGTCGATGCCGGCCCTCTGGCAGGCCTGCTTGACGATCGCCTGCGTCTTCTGGCGCGGCTGGTTGATCGAGGTCTGGTAGACGAATTTCAGCTTCTTGCCGCCCTTCTCGCGGATGCCGTCGGCGCCCTTCTTCCAGCCGGCCTTCTCGAGCAGGTCGCTGGCCTTCTCGATGCTGAATTCCATCGTCGTCGTCTTCGACCGGAAGCGCTCGGGGTTGTTGACGAAGTTGCCGGTCGCCACGCCGGTGCGGCCGTAGATATGCTTCTCGACCGAGGCGCGATCGATCAGCAGCGCCAGCGCCTCGCGCACCGGCTTCTCGCTGAGGATCGGGTGCTTGCTCTTCAGACTCGAGCGCTCGCCGTCGACCTCGGTCCACGGGTCGGTGGTGTTGACCTGGATGTGCTCGATGTTGCCGGTCGGCGAGATGTTGACCTTGCCCTTGCCGCCCTTCTCGAGGCGCTGGAGAATCTCGTCCTCGACCTGCAGGTTCCAGGCGAAGTCGTATTCGCCGGTCTGCAGCACCGCGCGCGCCGCCGACACCGCGTCGCCGCCGCCCTTGAGCTCGATGGCGTCGAAATACGGCTTGTTCGGCTGGTGGTAGTTCGGGTTGATCACACCCGACACCGCGTCGCCCGGCTTGAAGTCCTTAAACAGGTACGGGCCGGTGCCGACCGGCTTGAGGTTGGTCGGAGCCTCGCGCGACTTGGCGCCGATGAAGTCGGCGAACAGGTGCTTAGGGATGATCATGCCGCGCGTACCGACAAAGGCGTCGGCCCAGAACGGCGTCGGCTTGCTGAAGATCACCTTGACGGTGAAGTCGTCGACCTTCTCGCACTTGATCTCGTTATAGGTGCCGCTGGTGACAGCGGCGGTCGCCGGATCGCTGGCGTACTGCCAGTTGAAGACCACGTCGTCGGCGGTGAACGGCTTGCCGTCGTGCCACTTCACGTCGCGCTTCAGCTTCCAGATCACCGATTTGCCGTCGGCCGCCAAGCCGCCATTCTCGCGGCTGGGAATCTCCGCCGCCAGCTTGGGCTTGAGGTTGCCTTCCGGGTCCCAAGCCGCGAGCGGCTCGTAGAACAGGCGCGAGCCGTCCTGATCCTTGGTGCCGACCGCGAAGTGCGGGTTCAGCAGCGTCGGACCCTGCCACCACAGCACCTTCAAGGTGCCGCCGCCGCCGCGCTTGGTCGGCTTGTAGGCGGCGCGCGTCTGCGCCATGGCCACGCCACCCATCGCAAGCAACTGCGTCGCCAGCGGCGCGGTGAGGCCGACCGCGGCCATCTTGCGCACGAAAGACCGTCGCGACAGGGAGCCTTTCTTGACGCGGTTGATCAAACCGCGAAGCTCACGCTCTTCCATGACCGAAACCTCCTGATCAATTCATTTGTGTCCGTCTACGCCTTGTCTGCCGGCAAGACGCGTGCCAACACTGATCACATCAGGTCGGCGCGTCGCGGTCAACGCGTGATCGTCAGCTTTCCATCAAATGCAGGAGATCAAAGGGCAATTTTCCTGCCATGATCGACCCAAGCAACTCGCCGAACATGAGGAAGCGCTCGCGATGGCTACCTTCGATTTCACGCCGTTTCTCGCCCCCGACCTGCCGCCGCCAGCGGCCAAGTTCAACGGCTTCCCGCGCTACAACTTCGTCGGCGGTCACAACGATCCGGCGCAGATCCCCGTCGACGCGCTGACGGCGGCGGCCAACGCCGTGCTGCGGCGCGAGGGCCGCACGCTCGCGACCTATGGCATGGAAAGCGGCCCGTTGGGCTACCGGCCACTGCGCGCGTTCCTGTCGGCCAAGATGAAGCGCCACGCCGGCATCACCTGCTCGCCGGACGACATTCTGGTCACAAACGGCTCATTGCAGGGCCTCGACCTGGTCAACGGCATCCTGCTGGCGCCCGGCGACACGGTGCTGATCGAACGCGACACCTATGGCGGCGCGCTCACCCGCCTGAGCCGTCTGAAGGTCAACACCGTCGGCGTGCCGCTCGACAAGGAGGGCCTGATCCCCGAAGCGCTCGACAAGGCGCTAGCCGATCTAGCGGCCAAGGGCGTGAAGCCGAAGTACATCTACACCATCCCCACGGTGCAGAATCCGACCGGCGCGATCATGAGCGAGGCGCGGCGCGCGGCGATCCTGAAGATCGCCGAGGCGCATGGCGTGCCGATCTTCGAGGACGAGTGTTACTCCGACCTGGTGTGGGCGGGCGCGCGGCCGCCGGCGTTCTACGCCATGACCAAGACGGACAACGTCATCCACATCGGCTCCTTCTCCAAGTCGATCGCGCCCGCCTTCCGCATCGGCTACATCGTGGCGCGGCCCGACCTGCTGTCGCGCATGCAGGCGCTGAAGACCGACGGCGGTTCGGGGGCGCTCGACCAGATGGTGCTGGCCGAGTTCTGCCAGGGCCATTTCCACGACCACGTCCCGAAGCTGTCCAAGGCGCTGCGTGCCAAGCTCGAGACCTTGATGGAGTCGCTGTCGGAGCGCTTCGGCACGGCGGCGGAATTCGACGATCCGCCGGGCGGCATCTTCCTGTGGATCAAGCTGCCCGATGTCGTCGACACCGTGAAGCTGGGCCAGGTGGCGTTGGCCGAGGGCGTCGCGCTCAACCCGGGACCGGAGTGGTCGACCGACAAGGCGCGCGCGAAATGCCGCCTGCGCCTGTGCTTCGCCAACCCCGACCACGACACGATCCGCGCCGGCGTCGCCAAGCTGGCCGAGATCTGCCAGCGCGAGTTCGGCGTGCCGCTACGCAGCGCAAATATCGAGGCGGCCAGGAACTGACCCGCTGTGGATGCCCGCCGCCGCGGCGGCGGGCAAAAGCCTTGAGCCACAAGCATCGGAGGCTCCGATTCGTCGCCCGTAGCCGCGGAAATAGAAGATAACGCCGTTTATCGGTACACCTGCTCCAATCTTTCCGACTGGAGACCGTATGTCCCGCGACCGCACCCTACCTTCGGACTTCTGGACCCGGGAGGCCGTCATCGACTGCTCGATGATGGCACGCCTGCTGTTCCTCGGCCTCTGGAACTTCGCCGATGATCATGGCGTGCAGCCCTTGCGGCCGCGCACCATCCGCATGCAGGTCTTCCCCGGTGATCCGATCGGCGACGAGGAGGTGCGCGCCTTGATCGAGGAGCTGGTGGCGCGCGGTCTGCTGCGCATCTTCACGGCCAAGGGCCAGGATTACGTCTCGGTGGTCCACTGGGAGCAGGTCCAGCGGGTCGGCCGTCGGGCACGGCATCGCCACCCGGCCGATCCCGCCAAGCCGGCACCGGTCGAGCCGGTGGCGCCATCGCCGGCCACCGCCCCCGCCGTGGCCGACGCCCTTCGGGTGCCACCGTACTGGCGCGAGGCGATCAAGCGACGACTACACAAGGTCTGGCCGGGCGGTCCGCCCGCCGATACCGAGCGCTGGGCGGCGCAATGGCTGGTCGAAGGCCACGACCTGGAACGTGACGTGCTGCCGGCGATCGACGCGGTCTGCCGGGCCACCGCCAACGGCGAGGCGCCATCAGGATTGCAGGCCGTCGACGCCCGGCTCGAGTCCCAATCCCCCGCCGGGACCGGTAAGGGAGACACCGACACCAAACGCCTCACGCATTGAGGCGTCCTCGCCCCTCAGGCCTTCACGCGCCGCTCGAGGAACGTGCGCAGCGCCTGGGCGCACTGAGGGCCGTGCGAATGCACCAGCCCGTGACGGGCGCCGGCGATCACCTGCAACTCGCTGCCAGGCACGGCGCGCAGCCGCTCGACCTGCTGCTCGACCGTGACGAAGGGGCTGTCGTCGGGCGCGAGGATCAGCATCGGCACGCGGATCGAGGGCAGTGCCGCCGTCAGGTCTGCGCCGACCAGCATGTCGACCAGGTCGGCGCAGGCATGCGGCGCAGATTTGCGCTGCACGTCGTGGAACCAGCGTGCCATCGGCTCCGACACGCCGCCGGGATGGAAACGCAGGGGCATCAGCGTCTCAGACCATTTCTCCATGCCCAGCCGCTCGACATCGTCGCGCAGCGCCTTCGACCGCTGGATCGCGCCGCCGCGATGCGCGGCGGAAACGGTCGTGACGCTGGCCAGCTTCCCGGCGTGGTGCGCCGCCATGTGGATGCCCACCGTGCCACCCGTCGACTCGCCGACGAAATGAACACGCTCGACGCCGACCGCGTCCATCACGTCGAGCACGTCCTGGACGATCAGCTCGATCGACCACGCCGCGCCCTTGGCCGGCACGAAGGACCGGCCGAAGCCCCGCAGATCGGTCCTGACGATGCGATAGCGGTCGGCCAGCGTCGGCAGCCAGGTGACCCAGATATCGGAATCGATCGCCAGGCCGTTGAGGAAGAGGATCGTCTCCTTCGGCGCCACCCAGGGCGGGACGATGTCGCAGACGTCGTAGTAGAGATCGCCTTCCGGCCGCTTCAACACGCTCATGCGATCGCCTCGATCATTCGCTTGACCAGCGCCGCGTCGGGCAGCGCGCCGCCGCCAGCCAGCGCGTTGTCGCGCATGTGCCCCGGATTGGCGGTTCCGGGGATGGCGCAGGTCACCGCCGGATGCGCCAGCACGAATTTCAGCAGGATCTGCGACCAGCTCGTGCAGCTGATCGACGCCGCCCAATCCGGCAGCGCGCGGCCCTGCAGGCGACGCGCCAGGCCGCCGCCGCCCAGCGGCCGGTTGACCAGCACGGCGATGCCCAGCTCCGCGGCGAGCGGCAGCAGCCGACGCTCGGCGGCGCGGTCGTCGAGGGCATAGTCGAGCTGCACGAAATCCGGCGTCGCCGCGCGCATCACCGCTTCGAGCTCGTCATGCGCCGAGGGCGTGTAGTGGGTGATGCCGAGGTAGCGCACGCGCCCCTCGGCCTTCCAAGCCCGCAACGTCTCCAGCTGCGTGCGCCAGTCCACGAGGTTGTGAACCTGGATCAGGTCGATGACGGGGCCGCTCTTCATCAAATCCATCGATCGGCGCATCTCGTCGATCCCGGCCTCGCGGCCGCGCGTCCAGACCTTGGTGGCGATGAAGGCCTTGGGTCGCCAGCCCCGCGCCGCCAGAAGGTCGCCGGCCACCGCCTCGGCACGACCGTACATGGGCGACGAATCGACCACCGAGCCGCCGGCCTCGAACAGCGCCTCCAGCACTTGGCCCAGCGGCGCCCGCGAGGCGGCGTCCGGGCCGACGTCGAAGCCCCGCCAGGTGCCGAGGCCGATCACCGGCAGGGCCTCGCCGGTGGATGGGATGGGTCGTGTCAGCATGATGACATCCCTTATGTAACATGACGTTACGCAAAGCCTCCGGCCGACCCTTGTCAACGAAACCGGCGCGTAGCAAATAGAACCGGGGAGTTCTGGTTTTGCTTGGGACAAAAATGGCGACAGGGTCCGAGGAACGCTGGCGCGGCCTGCGCCGGCGGCGGTTGATCGACGCGGCGGCCAAGGTGTTCGCCGCGCGCGGCTTCGAGGCGACGTCGATGGACGACATCGCGCGCGAGGCCGGGGCCGGCAAGCCCACCCTGTACCGCTATTTCGCCGGCAAGGACGCGCTGTTCGAGGCGGTGTTCATCGACGCCCTCGATGCGCTGGAGGCCCGCCTCGATGTCGCCGAGGCGACCACCAGCGGCTACGCCGAGACATTGTTGGCGATGCTCCGACCCATCGCCGCGATGTTCCGCGAGCACGTCGCCTCGCTGCGGGCCTTGAGCGATTCCGCCAGCGGCGCCGATCGCACGCGCCGTCGCATCCTGCGCCAGCGTCGCGGCCACATCGAGGTGCGGATCGCCGATGTCCTGGCGCGCGCCCAGGCAGCCGGCGCGCTGCGCATCGCCGATCCGAAATTCGCGGCGCGGCTGATCATCGGCATGGTGTGGAGCGGCACCGCCAGCGCCGAGTACGACGACGACGACGTGGCGCGCGCCGTGACCGCCTTGTTCATCGAGACGGGCAAGGCGGAAGCGCGCCCGGTCGTCCGCATGCCAACGATCAACGACGCCGACGGCGCTCGCGGAGCCGCCAGATGAACCGCACCGTCGTCGTCGCGCTCTCGGCCGCGGCGGTCATCGCCGCCGGTACCGGCGTGTGGTTCTTCAAGCCGGGCTGGATCGGCATGGCGCCGGGCCAGGCCGCCCAAGGCCAAGCCGCGCAAGGCAAAGTCGCTCCCGGCAAGCCCACCGGCGGCGCCCAGCCGCGCGGTGGTCAGGCCGTGCCTGTCGAAGCCGCCGCCGTGGTGCGCAAGCCGATGCCGCAGCTGATCGACGCCGTGGGCACGATCCAGCCGATCGCCTCGATCGCCATCAAGGCGCGCCTCGACAGCCAGGTGGTGCAGGTCCATGTCGCCGAGGGCGCGCGCGTCAAGGAGGGTGACCTGCTGTTCACCCTCGACTCGCGCCAGCTGCGCGCCCAGAGCGAGCAGATCACGGCGCAGATCGCCAAGGACATGGCGCAGATCGAGCAGGCGCGCCGAGACCTCGCCCGCGCTGAGGATCTGTCCGGCAAGGGCGTCACCAGCACGGTCCAGCGCGACACGGCGGCCACCGCGCTGAAGGCGCTGGAGGCGCAGCTCGCCTTCGATCGGGCGGCGTTGTCCAACGTCGAGGCGCAGCTCACCTACACCGAGATCCGTGCACCGGTGAGCGGGCGCATCGGCTCGATCGCCGCCAAGGTAGGCGCCGTGGTGCGCATGGCCGACACCCAGAGCCTGGCCGTCGTCAACCAGATGGACCCGATCTACCTCGCTTTCTCGGTGCCGGCCCCGGCGCTCAACGAGGTGCGCGCCGTTCTGGAGCGCGGGCCGGTACGGGTCGAGGCCGGCACGGGCGCCAACATGTCGGTGGGCGAGATCGCCTTCATAGAGAACACCATGGATCTCGCCACCGGCACGGTGACCGCCAAGGCGCGCATGACCAACACCGCCGAGCGGCTGTGGCCGGGCGCCTTCGTGCCGGCGCGCATCGTGCTGGGCGTCGACGCCAACGCCGTGACCATGCCGGCCTCGGCGCTGCAGATCGGCCAGGCCGGGCCGTTCGTCTTCGTCGTGCGCGAGGGCCGCGCCGTGGTGGTGCCGATCAAGGTGGCGCGCACGATCGGCGAGGAAGTCGTGGTGGCGTCCGGCCTGAACGGCGGCGAGCAGGTCGTCACCAGCGGCCAGCTGCGCCTCGCCGACGGCGTTCCAGTGTCGATCAGCGCGCCGCGCCCGCCGGGCGCCGGCAAACCCGCCGCCGGCAAGCCACCGGCGGAGGCGAAGAACTAGTCCTTCTCCCCGCGAAGGCGGGGAGAAGGTGCCGAGCGTAAGCGAGGCGGATGAGGGGCTTCTGGTGCAGCGACATCGGTCCGTTTCGTCGAGACACCGCGGAGCCCCTCATCCGCTCTTCGGGCACCTTCTCCCCGCCTTCGCGGGGAGAAGGAAGACAAGAGGACGTTCGACATGATCTCTCATGTCTGCATCCGGCGACCGGTGATGACCATCCTGATGATGGTCTCGTTCCTCGCCGCCGGCATGTTCGGCTACGGCCAGCTTCCCGTGGCCGCCATCCCGCGCGTCGATTTCCCGACCATCCAGGTCCAGGCCACGCTGCCCGGCGCCAGTCCCGAGACCATGGCCTCGTCGGTCGCCGGCATCCTCGAGCGGCAGTTCTCGACCATCTCCGGCGTCACGACGATGACCTCGGTGTCGACCCTCGACACCACCTCCATCACCATGCAGTTCGACCTCAACCGTGACATCGACGGCGCCGCGCTCGACGTGCAGACGGCCATCGGCGCCGCCCAGCGGCGATTGCCGGCGGACATGACGACGCCGCCCAGCTTCCGCAAGGTCAATCCCGCCGACTTCGCCATCGTCTTCCTCGCGCTGCGCTCGCCCAACGCGCGGCTCTCCGATGTCGACGCTTTCGCCCAGTCGAGCATCCTGCCGCGTATCTCCACCCTGCCCGGCGTGGCGCAGGTGCTGGTGTTCGGCAGCCAGAAATACGCCGTGCGCGTGCGCGCCGATCTCGACCAGCTCGCCGCGCGCGGGCTGAGCCTGTCCGACCTGCAGTCGGCGTTGGCCACCGCCAACTCCAATCGGCCGCTGGGCACCGTGCCGCAGGGCGGCCGCAACGCCATCCTCGACGCCACCGGTCCGGTGTCGCGGGCGGCGCAGTACATGCCGATCATCGTGGCCTGGCAGAACGGCGCGCCGGTGCGCATCGCCGACGTCGCCACCGCCATCGACAGCGTCGAGAACACGCGTGTCGCCAGCTGGCTCGACGGCGAGCGCGCCATCGTGCTGGGCATCTATCGCCAGCCCGACGCCAACACCGTCGAGGTCGTCGACCGCGTGCGCGCCATGCTGCCGCTGATCCAGGCGGAGCTGCCGGGCGACATCGAGATCAAGGTGCTCAACGACCGCTCGCGCTCGATCCGCGACTCGATCCACGACGTGCAGGAGACGCTGGCGATCGCCGTGGTGCTGGTCGTGATCGTGATCTACTTCTTCCTGCGCAGCTTCCGCGCCACGCTGATCCCGGCCCTGGCGTTGCCGATCTCGTTGATCGGCACCTTCGGCGGCATGCACCTGCTGGGCTACTCGATCAACAACATCTCGCTGCTGGCGCTGACGCTCGCGGTCGGTTTCGTCGTCGACGACGCCATCGTCATGCTCGAGAACATCATGCGTCACATCGAGCAGGGCATGGATCCCAAGGAGGCGGCCTTCGTCGGCTCGAAGGAGGTCGGCTTCACCATCGTGTCGATGACCATCTCCCTGGTGGCGGTGTTCATCCCCGTGCTGTTCATGGGCGGCGTGGTCGGCCGCATGTTCGCCGAGTTCGGCATGGTGATCTCGATGGCGATCCTGATCTCGGGCGTCGTCTCGCTCACGCTCACGCCGATGCTGTGCGCGCGCATGCTCAAGCCGATCGACCACCACGCCCGGCCGCCCTTGCCGCTGCGTCTGTTCGAGGCGGGGTTCACCTGGCTGACCCGCGCTTACGGCCACATGGTGCGTTGGACGATCGGCCACTCGAAGCTGATGCTGGCCATGACGCTGGGCACGTTCGCGCTGACGATCGTGCTCTTCCAGACCATCCCCAAGGGCTTCTTCCCGCAGGAGGACATCGGCCTGCTGACGGCCTCGACCGTCGGCCCCGACGACGCCTCCTTCGCCGCCATGGTGGAGCGCCAGGCGCGCCTCGCCGAGATCGTCAAGGCCGACCCCGACGTGGTCTCGGTGATGTCGACGGTGGGCGGCGGCAACGCCGCCGCGACGCAGAACTCCGGTCGCCTGTTCATCACCTTGCGCGACAAGCCGGCGCGCAAGGCGGGCGCCGGCGAGGTCATCGCCCGCCTGCGCCGCGCCACGTCGCAGGTCCCCGGCATCTCGATCTTCTACCAGCCGGTGCAGTCGATCATCCTCGGCACGACACAGTCGCGCGCGCTCTACCAGTTCACCATGCAGTCGCCCGATCTGGCCGCGCTGCAGACCTGGGCGCCCCGGATCGAGGGCCGCATGCGGTCGATCCCGGGCATCGTCGACGTCAACTCCGACCTGCAGATGCGCGCGCGCGCCGCCGTCATCGATATCGACCGCGACGCCGCCGCGCGGCTCAACCTGACGGTCGACCAGATCCGCAACGTCGTCTACTCGGCCTTCGGCACGCGGCAGATCTCGACCATCTACACCTCGCAAGACACCTATCAGGTGATCCTCGAGGCCGACCCGAAATACGCCGATACGTCGGAGATGCTGCGGCGGCTCACCGTGCGCGCGCCGTCGGGCGGCGTGGTGCCGCTCGACACCGTAGCGCGGCTGTCGGAGCGGCCCACGGCGCTCACCGTGTCGCATCTGGCGCAGCTGCCCTCGGTCACCGTCTCGTTCAACCTGGTGCCGGGCAACTCGCTCGGCAACGCGGTCGCGGCCGTGCAGGCGGCGGCGCGCGAGATCGGCATGCCGGCGAGCATCAGCACCACCTTCCAGGGCAGCGCCCAGGTCTTCCAGCAGGCCGTGGCCAACCAGGGCCTGCTGCTCTTCGCCGCCGTGCTGGTGATCTACATCGTGCTGGGCGTGCTCTATGAGAGCTTCATCCACCCGCTGACCATCCTCTCGGGCTTGCCGTCCGCAGGCATCGGCGCGTTGATCACCTTGCAGCTGGCCGGCATGGACCTGTCGGTGATCGCCATGATCGGCGTCGTGATGCTGATCGGCATCGTCAAGAAGAACGCCATCATGATGGTCGACTTCGCCATCGAGCGGCGCGCCCAGGGCGTCGAGGCGCGGGAGGCGATGATCGAGGCCGCCGTGCTGCGCTTCCGGCCGATCATGATGACCACGCTCTGCGCCATCTTGGGCGCCCTGCCGATCGCCATGGCGCTGGGCGCCGGCGCCGAGCTGCGCCAGCCGCTGGGCGTCGCTGTGGTCGGCGGCCTGCTGGTGTCGCAGCTGCTGACGCTCTTCATCACGCCCACGGTCTATCTGGCCTTCGAGGACCTCGGCGCCTGGTTCCGCAACCGCCGCGCCAAGCCGGCTCCGGCCGAAGCGCCGGCGCGCCACGCCGCGGAGTAGTTCGCGCGACGCGCGCGGATGCGATAGCCTCGCGCGGCAAGTAGAGGTCGGACGAGGACAATCGGCATGAGTGACGGGCAAGAGCGTCCGGTGGCGCTGGTCAGTGGCGCCACGCGCGGCCTGGGGCTGGGCATCGCCAAGGCGCTGGGTGAGGCTGGCTGCGTCGTGCACGTCACCGGCCGCAGCAAGGCGGGCGCCACGACCGAGGGTCTGCCCGGCACGGTCGAGGAAGCCGCGGCTGCGGTCAGCGCCTCAGGCGCGGCGGCCGGCGGCGGCAGCGGCCATAGCAAACCATGTGATCATCGCGACGAGGCGCAGGTCGCAGCGCTGATGGCCTCGATCGCGCGCGAGCACGGCCGCATCGACATCCTCGTCAACAATGCCTGGGGCGGCTACGAACAACATCCCGGCGCGGCCTTCGCGGCGCCCTTTATCCGCCAATCGTCCGACAACTGGACGCGGATGTTCGACGGCGGGCTGAAGGCGACCTTCCTGACCACGCGCCACGCCCTGCCGCTGATGACCGGGCCGAAGACCGCCGATCGGCCGCGCCTGATCGTCAACACGGTGGCCTGGGCCTTCGACGAGTATCTCGGCAACCTCTACTACGATGTCGCAAAGGCGGCGGCGATCCGCATGGTCTACGGCCTGGCGCGCGAGCTCGCCGGCGCCGACGTTGCCTGCGTCGCCCTGGCGCCGGGCTTCGTGCGCACCGAGCGGGTGGCGAAGGCGCTGGCCGACGATCCCGACACGCTGGCCAGGCTGGAGTCGCCCGACTATGCCGGTCGCGCCGTGGTGGCGCTGGCGGCCGATCCCGATGTGATGGAACGCAGCGGCCGGCTGTTCACCGTCGGCGACCTCGCCCGCGACTACGCCTTCACCGACACCGACGGCCGCCAACCGCCGCCCTTCCGGTTGGAGTGATCGGGAGCGCCGGCGTCTCGGCGCTCCCAAGGAGATGCATATGACCTCCCGCTGCGGCATGATCGCGGCAAGACAGGGGGAAACGTCATGAGCCGGATCAACCGCAGGGGCCTTCTGGCCTCGACCGCAGTGCTGCTCGCCGCGCCCTCGATCGCGCGTGCCCAGGCCTGGCCGAGTGGTCAGGTGCGCATCGTCGTCGGCTTCCCGCCGGGCGGCGGCGCCGACATCGTCGCGCGTCTTGTCGCCACGCGACTAACGGAGATCTGGAGAGTCCAGGTCGTGGTCGACAACAAGCCCGGCGCCGGCGGCAACGTCGCCGGCCTCGAGGTCTCCCGCACGCCGCCCGATGGCGCCAACTTCCTGATCACCTCGAGTTCGGCGGCGGTGAGCAAGCTGCTCTACAAGACCATGGCCTACGATCCGTTCACCGACCTCGCGCCGGTGACCATGGCGGTGTCGATCCCCAACGTGATGGTCGTGCCGACCGCCTCGCCCGACAAGTCGATCCAGGACTTCATCGCCCGCGCCAAGGCCAACCCGGGCAAGCTCAACTTCGGCTCGGCCGGCATCGGCTCCTCGATCCATCTCTCGGGCGAGCTGTTCAAGCACCTCGCCAAGGTCGACATCACCCACGTGCCCTATCGCGGCGCCGCGCCGGCGATGAACGATCTGATCGGCGGCCGGCTCGACGTGATCTTCGACACGATCACCGTCTCGACGCCGCATCTGCGCGCCGGCACGACGCGCGCGCTGGGCGTCACCTCGGCGACGCCGATTCCCACCCTGCCCGACGCGCCGCCGATCGGCTCGGTGGTGCCGGGCTACGTCGCGCTGTCGTGGTTCGCCTTCTACGCCGCGGCCAAGACGCCCGACGCCATCCTCGCCAAGGCGGCGCGCGACTTCGAGGCGGCGTTGCGCCACGAAACGGTGATCACCAAGCTCAGCGAGCTGGGCGCCAACGTGGTCGGCGGCGCGCCAGCGACCCTGGCCGCCGCCATGGTCGCCGAGGAGAAGCTCTGGGCGCCGGTGGTCGAAGCCGCCGGCATCAAGCATTCACAGTAGGGGAAACGCTCATGGCCAAGTTCAAGATCGTCACGCAGGCGCTCGCGGCGCCGGTTGACCATTCCTACGAGATGGAGGCGCTCGCCTCGATCGGCGCGGAGATCATCGAGGTCCCCGCCACCAGCGAGAACGCCTTCATCGCCGCCGCGCACGACGCCGACGCCATCTATTCCAAGACCCGGCTGACCAAGCAGGTGATCGACTCGCTGGAGCGCTGCAAGGTGATCTCGCTAGGCAGCGTCGGCGTCGACACGGTCGACGTCGCCGCGGCGACGGCGCGCAACATCCCGGTCACCAACGTGCCGGACACCTTCATCGAGGAGGTGGCCGATCACACCATGGTCATGATGCTGGCGACCTGGCGTCGGCTGGTGGTGCAGGATCGCCTGGCGCGCGACGGCAACTGGTCCAAGGGCCGGCCGATGCTCTACCAGTTCCCGCGCCTGATGGGCCAGACCCTGGGCTTCATCGCCTTCGGCCACGTCGCGCGCGCGGTGGCGACGCGCGCCCGCGCCTTCGGCTTCCGCATGCTGGCCTACGATCCCTATGTCGAGGAGCTGGTGATGAGCCAGTACGGCGTCGAGCCGTGCAGCTACGAGGAGGTGCTGGCGCAGTCCGACATCGTCTCGATGCACGCGCCGTCGACCACCGACGCGCGCAAGATGTTCGGCGAGAAGCAGTTCCGCGCCATGAAGAAGACGGCGCTGTTCATCAACACAGGCCGCGGCGCCACGGTCGACGAGGCGGCGATGATCCGTGCCCTGCAGGAGGGCTGGATCGCCGGCGCCGGTCTCGACGTGCTCGAGGTCGAGCCGCCCAAGCTCGACAACCCGATCCTCAAGATGGACAACGTGATCGTCACTGCGCACGTCGCCTCGGCCTCCTCGCGCTTCGACCCGGCGCGCCGCCGCCGCGTCGGCCACGAACTCGCGTCCGTGCTGAGCGGCCGCTGGCCGCGCGCCTGCGTCAACCCCTCGGTGCTGGAGAAGAGCGGCCTGATCCGCTGGCAGCCCTACTCGATGGAGCGCGGGCCGGGGAACTGATCATTGTGGGAGCGCCGGCGTCCCGCCGGCTCTTCTCATGATGCCGGCGGGACGCCGGCGCGCCCAAATTCAACACACACGATACCGCTCGACCTGGCCACGGTCGAGCGTGACGCCCAGACCCGGGCCGTCGGGCAGGATCAGGTGACCGGCGTCGAGCTTGATCGGGGTCGCGAGCAGGTCGGTGCGTAGCGCGTTGGCGCTCATGTCGTACTCGATCAGGGTCGGGTACGGGATGTTGTCGGTATGCGGCGAAGACGGCAGCGAGGCGACGAAGTGGCACGCTGCCGTCAGACCGAGCGCACCGCCCCAGACATGCGGCGAGACGCGCAGGTTGCTCGACTGCGCCAGGAAGGCGATGCGCTTGGCCTCGGTCAGGCCACCCACCGTGGGGATCGCCGGCTGCACGATGTCGAGGCAGCGGCCATCGATCAGCTGCTTGAAGTCGCGCACCGCGTAGTGCGCCTCGCCGGCGGCGATCGGCATCGGCGCCCGCGCGCGCAGCTCGGCGTAGCCGCGCAAATCCGAGGGCGGCAGCGGCTCCTCGACCCAGTGGATGTTGAAGGGCTCGATGGCGCGCATCGATTCCAGCGCCAGGTCGACGGTGTAGTTGCCGTTGATGTCGACGATGACGAGGATGTCGTCGCCCAGCACCTCGCGCGTGCGCTTGACGCGCGCGACGTCGTCCTTGGCGCCGCGACCGATCTTGATCTTGATGCCGATATAGGGATGCGCCTTGACCTCGGCCAGCATGTGATCGAGCTGGCGATCGACGTCCCTGGAGAAGAAACCGGTCGAGGCGTAGACCGGCAGGCGCGTCGAGCGGCAGCCGCCGATCAGGTCGCAGACCCGCGTGTTGGTGGCGCGGCCGATGGCGTCGAACAGCGCGACGTTGATGCCGGCGAGGCAGGCGGTAAGCTGGTTCTGCACGCCCAGGTGATACAGCCGATTGCGCAGCTCGGCCTCGATGTGATCGAAGTCGTAGACGCTCTTGCCGGCGAAGAACGGCTCGACCATGCGGAAGTATTCGCGGCTGACGAAGGGATTGCCGAACACTTCGCCGACGCCGGTGACGCCCTCGCTGGTCTCGATCTCGACGATGCCGCCGGGCCGCCGGTGACCCATGCCGCGCGCCATGCCGAAGGCCCGCTCGGGCGGCAGCACATGCTCGAGGCCGATGAAGCTCAGCTTGGCGATGGTCGGCATCACTGCTTGGTCCCGGACAGCGGAGAGCTTCGACAGCATAGCACCGAACAACTCCCGCGCGCCGCCTGACCAAGCCCTGAAGTCGTCAAGGCCACGACGTGCGTCATCCACCGCTCCTGGAGTCGGCCAACCACGCGGCCCTCGGCGCTGGAATCTGATCCTGCTCGAAGCGCTGCCGCGCCTGGGTGTCATCCATCGGCTCTATCAGCCTGTGAACGCAGGTCGGCTCTAATCTCCATCAGGATACGACCTGCCCAGTTTTCACCCTGGCCGTCTGGCCCCGTGCCCCAGAAGGCCTCGAAAGGCGAATCTTCGACCAGCTCCGCATCGCCGGTGTCGAGCAACAGGGAGGTCAGCCGGTCATGCTGCGTGAACTTCGCCCGATCCGCGCGCCGCATGATGTCGAGCTTGACCAGATGCCAATCGTCGCGAGGCAGCAGGCCACGCTTGCGGAACCAGGATTGCGCGGAGATTCGACGCGGCGCGGCGGGAGGCGCGGCCAGGCGCTTGGCCATGCCAGGCGACACCGCCGACCGGATCGCATCGCGGTAGGCCGGGTCATCGGATTTCTGCGCCTGATAGTAGTGCTCGACGGTACGCCAGGTCAGTCCATCGAGTGCGATCTCGGCCGGAAAGAAATGCGACAGGAAGCCGAACGCCGCTCGGTCGCGTGCGAAGTAGAGGATGCGGCCGTCTTCAGGGATGCTCACTTGGTCCCGAACAGCCGGTCGCCAGCATCACCGAGCCCCGGCATGATGTAGGCGTGATCGTTGAGCTCGCGGTCGATCGCCGCGACAGTCAGCGGCACGTCGGGATGGGCCTCGACGAAGGCATTCACGCCCTCCGGCGCGGCCAGCACGCAGAGCATCTTGATCCAGCGCGCGCCGGCGCCCTTGAGCAGATCGACAGCGGCGATGGCGGAGTTGGCGGTCGCCAGCATCGGATCGCAGACCAGCACCAGCCGCTCGCCCAAGGCCTCGGGCATCTTGAAGTAGTATTCGACGGCGGCCTTGGTCTCGGGATCGCGGTACAGCCCTATATGGCCGACTCGGGCGCCGGGCACGAGGTCGAGAATGCCGTCGGCGAGGCCCAGCCCGGCGCGCAGGATCGGCACCACCACCAGCTTCTTGCCGTCGATGAACGGCGCGTCCATGGCCTCCAGCGGCGTGTCGATGCGCTGCGTCGCGATCGGCAGGTCGCGCGTGACCTCGTAGCCCAGCAGCAGCGCGATCTCGCGCAGCAGGCGGCGGAAATTCGTCGTCGAAGTCTCCTTGTTGCGCATGATGCTGAGCTTGTGCTGCACCAGCGGATGGTCGACGACGGTGACGCTGCTGTTGTTGGCCATGAGGCTCTCCGAGACGTTGGCTCAGAATACCGTGCCGTCGCTGTCGATGGCGATGGGCGGCGCGCCGCCCGGCCGTCGTTCCGCGGCGATCCTTCGCCCCGCAAGCCACGTGCCGCCCTCCAGCACCTTCACCAGCGGCAGGGTCTCGGCGTCCAGGCCGAGATGCAGCCGCACATGCGCGCCGATGCGGTCGAGCAGCGCCACGGTGAGCGCCCGCCACTCGACGATCAGCTCGTCGCCCGGCGCCCAGGCGCGCTCGATGATCTCGCGGCGTTTGAGCCGCAGCGTGCCGCTGTCGATCAGCAGGCCGCCGTTGCGGTATTCCGGGAGGCCGGTCAGCGCGTCGAGATCGACGACCCTGACGCCCGCCTCCTCCAGCGGCTCGACCAGCGAATAGGCCAGCCACTGCGAGAGCTTGTGGAACGGCACCAGCCCGTCGGTGCGGTCCTTGGCGCGCGCGGCGGGGTGCTTCCAGACGTCGCCCAGCGCCACGCCCTCGATGTCGAGGCGTGACGGCCAGATCGGCGAGAAGGCGTCGAGCAATGTCGCAAAAATCAGGGTCACCGGCAGCACGCCGTCCTTCGCCTGCCCCGCGAGATGGTCAAACAGATGGCCCAGCCGCGCCCCCGCGCCGAACAGGTCGGGCCGCGCGGCGACGACGCCGCCGACCGACGCGATCAGCGCGGCGCGGCCGGCCAGGCCGATCAGCGGATTGTGCGGGAAGACCTGGAACGCCATGGCGAGCGCGGGCGCGCCGAAGCGCTTCAGCGCCTCGGCGTCGGCGCGCAAAGGCTTGGCCGGATCGTTGGAGAAGCCGCCGCGGCGGTAGAGATCGAAGCTGGCGACCGCGAGCCCTTCGGAACGCGCGTAGCGCTCGCCGCTATCGGGCTCGCGATAGCCCCAATCCGGCCCGGCGCCGGCATCAAGCAGCACCGAGGTGATCGCCAGCTCGACACGGATGCGCGCGCGCTCGGCGGCATCGCCCTTCAGCGTCTTGGCCAGTGCCGCCCAACGATCACGGCCGCCGACCTCGAAATGCCGCCAACGCGCATGGAACGGTACGCGGCGTGGATCGGGAAAGCGCTCATGGATCACCGCCAGGGTCAGGCGGACGGCGGTCTCGAGTCCGTTGGGGTTGACCGAAAAATGTGGCGACTGGCCGTCCTCGACATAGCGCAGCACCATCTCGGCGCGCTCGCGGATGGTCGCCGGGGCGCGCAGGCGGGCGATCGCCGACGCCGCCAGCGGCGAGATGTCGGGGTTCACTCCGCCAGTCCCCGGCCCTTCGGCTTGGCGAGCTCGGCCTCGTCGGGCTTGGCGACGGTGAAATAGCCGGCGGCCTTCTTGGCATCCATCTCAACCTGCGCGTCGGGCGGGATCAGCTCCGACGGGATCTCGACCTGCTCGCCGATCTCGATGCCCATCTCGCGCAGCGCGCCGGACTTCATGTTGCTCATCGAGGCGAAGCGGTCGATGCGCG
>CAYTFW010000079.1:0-27651 GCA_964437145.1 uncultured Rhizobiaceae bacterium | reverse complement strand
TCGGGCGCGCCCAAGGTGCGCGCGATGGAGATCATCGACGAGCTCGAGCCGGTGCGCCGCGGCATCTACGCCGGCGCGGCGGGCTATATCGCCGCCAACGGCACAATGGACACCTGCATCCTGCTGCGCACCGCCCTGGTCAAGAACGGCACGATGTACGTGCAGGCCGGCGTCGGTGTCGTCGCCGATTCCGATCCCGAATCGGAGTTCCAGGAGAGCGTGCACAAAGCGCGCGCGCTCGTGCGGGCGGCGGAAGAAGCGGTGAAGTTCGCCTCGGCGGCGCGGACCGGCAATTTGCCACGCTGAAGTCGCGCCCGAGCTGCACTCATCAAATTCGCGGGAACATTGTCGCCGCGCGATGCCAGGGTGTACTATCATCATAGCTGTCACCTTGCGGAAGGTGTCCCATGGCCATGTATCCGGCGCGCAGCGGCACGATGCTGATGACCGAACCTGGTTCGGTCCGCCCCAATGGCAACGGCGAGGTGGTGCGCATCGTGATGCACCAGACCTGGGCGTCGCGGGCGAATACCAACCAGGCGCAGATCAACTACAACTTTTGGACCAGCGAGACGCGCGCCGCGCACAAGGCGGATCCGAACTCCAAGTACGGCGTGTCCGCGCACTTCACGGTCGAAGGCGACGGCAGGGTCATCCAGCACGTCGATACCAAGGATGGTTCGATGAGCACTGGTGCGTTCAATACCGGAGCGGTGCATATCGAGTTCGCCGCACAGGATGACCCGCTTAGGCCGCAGCAATTGCATGCCGGCGCCGAGCTCATGGCCTGGATCCAGAAAGAGCATCCCAAGGTCAAGCTCGTGCCCGTGGGTACCAGCAACAAGAAACCCGGCGACAACAAGCAGGAGGGTATCACCGGCCACAGCTTCGTCGAGATCGTCGGCAAGAAGCTCGGCATCCTGATGAAAAAGAAGAACGAGCCCAAGGAAAATTGCCCCGGCCAGTTGATCATCAACCAGATGAACACCATCGCCGTGCTGGCCTCGGTGCGCCGGACTCTGATGTAGATTGAGCCGACCACCGCCGCCGGGCTAGGCTCTCCTCCGCATTCGGGAGGATTTGACATGTCGGCGTGGCAGCAACGGTATCAGCGTCTTCTCTTTGATCGGCCGCACCCCAAGGTGCTGCGCGTCACCATGAACCGGCCGGAGAAGTACAACGCCACCGACGCCCTCATGCACACCGAGCTGGTCAACGTCTGGCGCGACATCGACGGCGACGACACGGTCAACTGCGTGATCATCCAGGGCGCCGGCGGCAAGGTGTTCTCGGCCGGTGGCGACTTCGACCTGATCGAAAACAACATGAAGGATCACAACGCGCTATTGCGGACGTGGAAGGAAGCGCGCGACATCGTCTACAACGTCATCAACTGCTCCAAGCCGATCGTCAGCACCATGCGCGGCCCCGCTGTCGGCGCCGGCCTGGTCGCCGGCATCCTGGCCGACGTCTCGATCGCCTCGAAGAAAGCCCGGATCATCGACGGCCACACCCGGCTGGGCGTCGCCGCCGGTGACCACGCCGTGATCGTGTGGCCGCTGCTCTGCGGCATGGCCAAGGCCAAGTACTACCTGCTGCTGTGCGAGGCGGTCGATGGCGAGGAGGCCGAGCGCATCGGCCTAGTGTCGCTGTGCGTCGAGGACGACCAGCTCGAGGCCAAGGGGTTGGAGGTCGCCACCAAGCTGGCCGAAGGCGCGCAGACCTCGATCCGCTTCACCAAATACGCGCTCAACAACTGGCTGCGCATGATGGGGCCGTCGTTCGACGCCTCGACGGCGCTGGAGATGCTGGGCTTCCTCGGGCCCGACGTGAAGGAGGGTCTCGCCTCGCATCTCGAGAAGCGCAAGCCGCGCTTCGACCCCTACTCGCCGATCTGAGGAGCGCGCCATGCGTGGCCTGAAGGACAAGTGCGTCATCGTCACCGGCGGCGGCGGCGCGATCGGCGGCGCCATCTGCAAGCGTTTCGCGTCCTACGGCGCGCGCGTCGGCGTGTTCGACAAGAACCTCGAGGCGGCGACGCGGATTGCCGATGAGATCCGCCGCAGCGGCGGTGGTGTGGCCGAGCCGGTTGGCGTCGACATCACGAGCTACGCCGCGGTCAAGGACGCGGTCGACCTGTTCGCCCGTGAGGTCGGGCCGGCGGATATCCTGGTCAACAACGCCGGCTGGGATCGCTTCGCCAACTTCGTCGACACCACCCCCGACCTCTGGGAGACGCTGATCGCCATCAACCTCAAGGGGCCACTGAATCTGCACCACGCCACCCTGCCCGGCATGCTCGAACGTGGTTGGGGTCGTGTCGTCAATATCGCCTCCGACGCCGGTCGGGTCGGCTCCTCGCAGGAAGCGGTCTACTCGGCCTGCAAGGGCGGCATCATCGCCTTCACCAAGACCGTCGCGCGCGAGACGGCGCGCCGTGGTGTCACGCTCAACGCCGTCTGCCCCGGCCCGACCGACACGCCGCTTCTGGCCCAGGTCGCGGGCGAGTCCGAACGCGGGCAGAAAATCCGCGCCGCCCTGGTCAGCGCCATCCCGATGAAGCGCGTCGGCCAGCCGGAGGACATTCCGGGCGCTGTGTGCTTCCTTTCCAGCGACGACGCCGCCTTCATCACCGGTCAGACCATCAGCGTGTCAGGCGGATTGACGATGGCCGGGTAATGATGAGAAGCTGACTAAGTGAACGCTCAGGAAACGATATGGAAGAACTTGCTTATCTGTTAAGGGCTTTCCCCCATTTCCTGGGCTATTTCTGCCTCGCCACGGTGATGCTGGGGCTATTCCTGCTGATCTACCAGTGGGTGACGCCGTATTCGGAGATGGAGCTGATCCGCAGCGGCAACCTCGCCGCGGCCCTCAACTTCGGTGGTGCCGTCCTCGGCTTCTGCCTGCCGCTGGCCAGCACCATCGCCCACAGCGTGAGCATCCCCGATGTGGCGATATGGGCGCTCGTCGCGCTTATCGTGCAGATCGGGGTTCATTTCCTCAGTCGTGTGATCATCAAGGACATGCCCCGGCTGATCGAAAGCGGCACCGTGTCAGTGGGCGCGACCGCCTGCTGCCTGTCGCTGGGCTTCGGCATCCTCAACGCTGCCTGCCTCACCTACTAGAGTCGGAGGGCTCGTTATGGCACGCGCTTCGACAGTGATTGGTCTCACCATGCTGGGCGCCGCCGGCGTCGGTGCGGCGACAATTCCGTTCATGGGCCCAAGCTCCAGCAGCCCTCAGGGAATCGCCGGCGCCGGGCCGCGCTGTAGCGCCACCCGCTTCGCGACTGTTGCCGAATGCCAGGCGGCGGGCCATCCGACCTGCCGGCCCGATGGCACCATGTTCGTGCCGACGAATTGCACGACGGGCAGCGGCAGCAGCGGCACGCGTTGGTACAACAGCCACCCGATCTACTGGTTCGGCGGCGGACGCGGCGGTACGACGACGACACATGGCGGCGGCACGCCGCAGACCGTGACGACGACGCCACGACCGGGCGGTACGGGCGGTACGACGACGACGACCGGCCCGAGCACCAGCTCCCGCGGCGGTTTCGGCTCCAGCGCAACCGGCCACGGCGGCTCGGGTTCCTCGTGAGCGGAGAGCCTCGTGCAGCGTGAATGGTCGCCGGCGCGCGTCGACTGGGAGAAGAAGGTCGAATCCGTCGGGCTCGAGTTCCACCACCTCGACGGCAAGCCCTATTGGTTCGAGCAGGCGCGCTATCGCTTCACCGTGAAGGAGATCGACGAGCTCGACGACGCCACCGCCGAGCTGCACCGGATGTGCCTCAAGGCCGTCGAATACGTGGTGAAGAACAAGCTGTGGAAGCCGTTGGCGATTCCCGAGCAGTTCGGCGCCTACATCGAGTCCGTGTGGTTCCGCCAGGATCCGACCATCGTCGGCCGCTTCGACCTCGCCTATGACGGCAAGTCGCCGCCGAAGCTCTTGGAGTACAACGCCGATACGCCGACCTCGCTGCTCGAGATGGCGGTCGCGCAATGGTTCTGGCTGAAGGACGTGCTGCCCGGCTCCGACCAGTTCAACAGCGCGCACGAGAAGCTGATCGACGCCTGGCGCAAGGTCGGCGCCATTCTGCCGAAGGGCTCGATCGTGCATTTCGCGCGCATGGAGGAGGAAGCGGACGACTGGACCACTTCCGAATACATGCGTGATACCTGCTCGCAGGCGGGGCTCAAGACCAAGACGCTCAAGATCGCCGATATCGGCTGGAACGGCTCGCGCTTCACCGATCTCGACGAGGTGCCGGTGCAGGTGCTGCACAAGCTCTACCCCTGGGAATGGCTGATGCGGGAGGAGTTCGGCCGATTCATCCTGTCGGACACCACCGCCTTCCTCGAACCGGCGTGGAAAGCGATCCTCTCGAGCAAGGCGATCCTGTCGCTGCTGTGGGAGATGTTCCCCGGCCACCCCAACCTGCTGCCGGCCTATTTCGAGGCCGACCAACGGCTGGGCGAGCGCTACGTGCGCAAGCCGATCCTCGGCCGCGAAGGCCAGAACGTACAGCTTGTCGGTCCCGGCCTAGGCCAGGCGACGTCGGGCACTTACGGCGAGGAAGGATTTATCTTTCAGACCTACCAGCCCTTGCCGGTGTTCGACGGCAACCACGTGGTGATCGGCTCATGGATCGTCGATGGCTTGCCCGCGGGCATCGGCGTGCGCGAGGACAGCGGCCCGATCCTCAACAACAACAGCCGCTTCGTGCCGCACTATTTCTGAGCCGCTCCCACCTAAAGCCCGATCATCGCCTTCGCGAGCACGTTGCGCTGCACTTCGGACGATCCACCAAAGATCGTCGTCTTGCGTTGGTTGAAGTAGCGCGGCGCTGCGTCGTCGCTATAGCCCGGACCGACCGGCACCACGTTCGAATCGTAGTTGCGCAGCTCGGTGAAAGGCTGGGCGTAGTTGCCGACCGCCTCGACCGCCATCTCCGTAATCTTCTGGCCGACCTCGGTGCCGCGCATCTTCACGATGGATGCTTGCAGGCCCGGCGAGTCGCCGGCCTTCATCGAGCTGTAGAAGGCAAGCTCGTTCATCTCGACCGCGTCGATCTCGATGCGCAGCGCCGCCATCTTTTCGCGCCACGCTGGATCGGTCGATAGCGGCTTGCCGTCCTTGACCCAGAGTTCCGCCAGGTCATCGAGATGGCGCAACGATTTGCGCAGGCGCGGGCCGTGCGCCTGCCCTCCCCGCTCGAACTCCAGCAGGTACTTGGCGTAGGTCCAGCCCTTGTTCTCCTCGCCGACGCGGTTCTTCACCGGCACCCGGACATTGTCGAAGAACACCTGGTTGACCTCGTGCCGCATCGGCGTGCGCGTGCCGTCGGCGAGATAGATCGGGTCGATCTTGATGCCGGGCGACTTCATGTCGATCAGCAGGAAGGAGATGCCCTCCTGCGGCTTGCCCTCGGTCGAGGTACGCACCAGGCAGAAGATCCAGTCCGCCCAGTGGGCGTTGGTGGTCCAGATCTTCTGGCCGTTGACGACGTAGTCGTCGCCGTCGCGCACCGCGCGGGTGCGCAAGCTTGCGAGGTCGGAGCCCGAGCCCGGCTCCGAGTAGCCCTGGCACCAGATCTCGTCGGCGCGCGCGATTGCCGGCAGGAAGCGCTGCTTCTGCCAGTCGCTGCCGTACTTCATCAGCACCGGCGCGACCATCTTCAGGCTGAACGACGACAGGTACGGCGAATCGGCGCGCGCCATCTCCATCTCGAAGATGAACTTCTGCGTCGAGTTCCAGCCCGGGCCGCCGTGCTCCTTGGGCCAGTTCGGCGTCAACCAGCCTTTGGCCGCGAGGATCTTCTGCCACTGGATCAGCCGCTCGCGCGAGACGTGACTGCTGCGGCTGCGCCGCGATTCCTCGGCGACTTCCTTGGGCATGTTGGCGGTGATCCAGGTCCGGACCTCGGCCTGGAAAGCCAGCTCTTCTGCGGTGAACTGGAGATGCATGATCGCCTCACACTGTCATGTCGAGCGCAGCGAGACATCTAGGCCGCCCTGGATCCCTCGCTTGGCTCGGGATGACAGTGGCAGCCCGTCGTCGGCTACAAGCCCAGCATCGCCTTGGCCATGATGCCACGCTGCACTTCCGACGAGCCGCCGTAGATTGTCATCTTGCGGCCGTTGAAGTAGCGCGGCGCCAGCACGTCGGAGCCTTCCGGCCCGATCGGCTCCTCGTTGGAGTTCGGCTTGCGCCGCTCGGGGAACGGCGCGGCGTAGTGCGCCGCGACATCGACGGCGTATTCCTGCACCTGCTGCATCACCTCGGTGCCGCGCAGCTTGATCATCGAGGACAGCGGGCCCGGGTTCTGGCCGCCGCTGAGCTTGGAGTAGAACTCCATCTCGAACATCTCCAGCCCGGCGATCTCGATCTCGGTGCGCGCCAGCTTTTCCTGCCACGCCGCGTCGCGGCCCAGCTTGTTCTCGCCGTTGGCCGCCTCGCCGACCATGCGCTTCAGGCGCTCGAACGAGGAGCGCAGGCGCGGGCTGTAGGGATTGCCGCCGCGCTCGAACTCCAGCAGGTACTTGGCGCAGGTCCAGCCCTTGTTCTCCTCGCCGATGCGCTGATCGATGGGGATGCGCACGTCGTCGAGGAACACCTGGTTGACCTCGTTGTCGCCGTTGCGATTGCCGTCGGCGGTGACGATCGGCTCGACCTTGACGCCAGGCGTGCTCATCGGGAAGACGACGAAGGAGATGCCGTCCTGCGGCTTGCCCTCGGTCGAGGTGCGCACCAGGCAGAACATCCAGTCCGCGATATGCGCGCCGGTCGTCCAGGTCTTCGAGCCGTTGATGACGTAGTGATCGCCGTCACGCACCGCGCGGGTGCGCAACGACGCCAGGTCCGAGCCCGAGCCCGGCTCGGAATAGCCCTGGCACCAGATCAGATCGCTATTCAGCATCGGCGGCAGGTAACGCCGCTTCTGCTCGTCGGTGCCGAACTTCATGATGACCGGCGCACACATCTTCGGTCCGAACGGCGACGTGCCTGGCGCGCCGGCATTGGCCATCTCCATCTCGAAGATGTACTTCTGCGTCGGCGACCAGCCCGGCCCGCCGAATTCCTTCGGCCAGTTGCTGCACAGCCAGCCCTTGGCGGCGAGGCGCTTCTGCCAGTCGAGCAGCCGCTCCTTGGGCATATGCCCGTTGCGCGCCACCTTGCCCTCGCCAGCGATCTCCGGCGTCAGGTTGACCTTGAGCCAGTCCCGCACTTCGCTCTGGAAGGCGCGGTCGGCATCGGTGAAGTTCATGTGCATGGGCGGTCCTCCCGCTGGGGTAGGCTGGACGGTATCGCCGCGCGGCCGACGCATCAACCGCACGCGGCTCGAGGTTTCAACAGGCGGAAGCCTCGCCGACCGCCGGGCGCTATGCTGCGGCAAACCGACAACGCCGGGAGATCCACATGGCCAGCCGCATCAATCGCGCCATCGAGCTGCTCGCAGAGGATCAGGCGATCTACTACGACGGCCCGCACACCGGGCACGTGCTGACCTACGCGCAGGGCCGCGCCGACGCCGAGACCTGGGCCGACTACATCAATGTCGGCATGGAGCACGGGTCCTTCGACATGGCGGGGCTCGCCGAGTACCTGCGCGGCATGGTCGAGGCCGGGCCGACGCGCTCGGGCCATCGCACGCCGGCGGTGATCGTCGAGGCGCCGGTCAACGGCACCGACGAGGCCAATGTCCGCTTCAACGCCTGGCAGTTTCGCCAGATCCTGGGCCGCGGCGCGCACGGCATCCTGCTCTGCCAGGCCGAGACGGCCGACGCCACGCGCGCCTTCGTCGAGGCCTGCCGCTATCCGCCGAACCTTCTGGGCGTCGATGCCGCCCTGCCCTCACCCGTGCAACGCCTGGGCGGCGCCGTGCGGCCGAGAGCAGCGGTCGGCACGCTCGGCATCGGCACCCGCGGCCGCGGCTCGGAACCGACGGCGGCGCCGGTCTGGGGCATCAGCGAGCTCGACTATCTCAGCCGCTGCGATCCCTGGCCGCTCAATCCCGACGGCGAGCTGCTGCTGGGCGTCAAGCTGGAGAGCCCCGAGGGCATCGCCAATTGCGAGGCGATCCTCGACGTGCCGGGCCTCGGCTTCGCCGAGCTCGGGCCGGGCGACCTCGGCCTGTCACTGGGCTACCGCACCGTGCCGCGCCAGCCCTTCCCGCCGGAGATGAAAGCGGCGCGCGATCGCGTGCTCAAGGCCTGCCGCGCGCGTGGCATCGCCTTCCTCGAGGGCTGCGCGCCCGACAACATCGCCAGCCGCCTCGACGAGGGCGTCCGCGTGATCGCCGGCCACAATCCGGAGACCGCGCGAGTCGGCCGGGCGCATCAGAAGCGGACGATGCCGGTCTGATCAGCCCGCGACTGGCAGGCGCGCACGCAGCGCCACCTTGTGCACCTTCTCCAGCGTCGAGCGCGGCATATCCTCGACCAGGAACACCGCGCGTGGCCGCTTGAAGTCGGCGAGCTTGGCGGCGCACTCGCTCAGGATGCGCTCGGGCAGCTCGTTGTTGCCAGCGACGGCGATGCCCGGCGCCGGGATCACGAAGGCCACCGGCACCTCGTCCAGCATACGGTGCTTCTGCGCCACCACAGCGCATTCGTGCACGCCGGGGACCAGCGCGATCACGCGCTCGATCTCCGACGCCGCGACGTTCTCGCCACCGACCTTCAGCATGTCCTTGTCGCGGTCGCTGAAGGTGACGCAGCCGTCCTCCTCCAGCTTCACGCGATCGCCGGTCATGAACCAGCCATCTTCGGTGAAGCTCTCGGCGGTGGCCTGCGGGTTGTTGAGGTACTCGGCGAAGATCTGGATGCCGCGCGTGCCCTGACATTGCAGATGGCCGATGCCACCAGGCGCGATCGGCGTGGCGAGATCCTCGTCGAGGATGCGAATGCCGTAGCCCGCGGCCGGCCGGCCCGTGGTCATCGGCCGGTTGCGCAGCAGCGCGTCACCGACGATTCCCTGGCTCACCGTCTCGGTCATGCCCCACCAGCCGATGGTCCGCACCTTGAACACCGCGTCGAAGGGCGGCTCGTTGATGGCGTTGCCCATCATGCGGAAGTGATGCGGCGGGATGTCGTGCTGCATCAGCGCCTTCAGGAAGAACGGCAGGGTCGAGTGCCAGGTGCAGCGATTGCGCAGCGCCACGTCCCAGAAGCGCCGCGCCGAGAATTTCGGCTGCAGCACCACGGTGCCGCCCGCCCACATCGTCGGCAGGATCGAGTAGGTGCGCGCATTGGTGTGGAACGACGGCATGACAACGTGATGCACGTCGGTCTCGTTGAGATTCTGATGGATCGCCGAGGTCCGCGCGCCCCACAGCGCATTGCCCTGCGTCCACAGCACACCCTTGGGCCGCGACGTAGTCCCCGACGTGTACTGCACGGAGCCTGGCCGCCACGGATCAGCCTCCAGCGTCGGCAAGTCGGCCGGATCACCGTCGAGCGACGAGAAGGCGCTGGTCTTGTCGGGCCGCAGGCTGGCCGGCGGTTCAGCGCCGTCCACCATGTGCTCGGTGACAACGAGCCACTTGATGTTCCGGGCGCTGGCCGCGACCGTCGCCGCCAGCTCGGGCTGGGTGATCGCGCCGACAGCGCCGCAATGATCGGCGAAATAGGCCAGCTCCTCGCCGGCGGAGCGCGTGTTGGTGGTCACGACCACCGCGCCCAGCCGCGCGCAGGCGAACCAGACGAACTCGAGCTCGGGCGAGTTGTCGAGATGGGCCAGGACGAAATCACCGGCCTTCACGCCGCGCTTGCGCAGACCGGCGGCGACCCGCAGCACGCGCTCGCGGAACTGGCGGTAGGTCCAGGTCTGGCGTGCGCCCTCGAACGGCTCCCATACCAGCCAGGGATGATCGCCGCGCGTCTCGGCGCGGAAATCCAGCAGCCAGCTGAGGTCGCGGCCGGCGAATGGATTGACGATACGTCCGCGCCAATCGGCGGGCGTGAAGGACATAGGGCATTTCCTCGAACACATTGCTTGCGATCGAGGATAGCCGCGCGTCAACACCGGCGGGAATCCCCTTCGCTGCAGCCCGCCTATGCCGGTTGTGACGAACCCTGCGCTCAGGCGTAGGCAGGGGGCGGCGTAAAGCCGCCCATCAGCTTGGCCAAGTGCCGCGCGACGTCGATGCAGGTGCGGTCTTCCAGATACGGTCCGACCACCTGCATGCCGATCGGCAGGCCAGCCTGCGTCCGCCCCACCGGCACCACTGTCGAGGGCAGTCGCACATTGCCGATCAGCCCGGCCCAGCCGATCGCTTCCAGGTAGCCGCGCTGCGCGCCATTGACCGTCAGCCGCCGCGCCTGCATGTCGGGCGAATGGTCGTGCGCGAAGGCCGCCGTCATGACCATCGGGCACAGGAACACGTCGTAGCCGGTGAAGAAATCGGCCCACCGTGCGCGCTCCTCCTGACGCGCGGCTTCGGCACGCAGGTAGTCGACATGGCGCATCGTAGAGCCCTGCATGAACAGTGTGCGCATCGAGCGTTTGTCGGTCGCCGCCTTGGCGCCGATCGCCAGTTGCTCCAGCAAGCCCTCGTCGTAGCCCGGCGCCAGGGTCGCGGCGAGCATGCGGTAGAACAGGCGGAAGCTGTTGCCGAAATCGATCGCCGGCTTCGACGCACGCACGGTGGCGCCGGCTTTCGCCAGCGCGTCGCCCGCACGGCTGACGGCATCGGCGATCTCGCTCTCGACCGGGCAGAAGGCGTCATCGGGGCAGATCGCGATCCGATAGTCAGCAATCGAGGTGCGCCGCGGGGCCGGCAGATCGATGCGCCAGGCAGAGGCATCCCATTCGCCCGGCCCGGCCAGCACCGAGAGCGCGAGGTCGAGGTCATCGGCATTGCGCGCCAGCGGCCCGGCGACGGCGATGTCCGGAAGACTGAGCGAATTCGGTAGGCCGGGTACATGACCGCGCAGCGACACCACGCCATAGCTCGGCTTGTGGCCATAGACGCCGCAGAAATGCGCCGGGTTGCGGATCGAGCCGCCGATGTCGCTGCCCAGTTCCAGCGGTGTGATGCCCGCGGCCAGCGCAGCGGCAGAGCCGCCCGAGGAGCCGCCCGGCCCGCGCGTGAGGTCCCAGGGATTGTTGGTGGTGCCGTAGACCTCGTTGTAGGTCTGGAAGTCGCCGGCGAAGAGCGGCGTGTTGGTCTTGCCAAAGATCACCGCGCCGGCATCGAGCAGCCGCTTCACCGCATCGGCATGACGCAGCGCGGCGTTCGCCTTGAGCCCGACGTGGCCGGCGGTGGTCGGCAGACCTTCGACATCGAAGCACTCCTTCACCGTCATCGGCACACCATGCAGCGGCCCTGTCGCCTTGCCCTTCGCCAGCGCCGCGTCGGCCCAGGCCGCCCGCTCTTTCGCGCGCTCCCAGTCGAACACGACGACGGCGTTGATCTTGGGATTGTGCTGGTCGACGCGCCGGCGGAAGTGTTCGAGCAGCTCGACCGAAGAGACCTTGCGCGCACGCACCGCCGCCGCAAGATCGCCCGCCGCCATCCAGGTCGCGTCCATCGAAGCCCTCCGCTGATCGCCTCGGAGGCTAGAACGCGGCCTGCGCTACTGCCAACCCCTGCGGCGAATCGCGGCGCTGATGGGTCCGAGGACGAAGCCCTTGCCCGATAGTCCCGGCAGCCACTCCGCCAGCGCCTGGATGGTGACGTCGTGCGGATGGCCGATGGCGATGACGAAGCCCTGTCGTCGCGCCAGGGCCTCGGTTTCCGCCAGCTGCCGCCGCACGGCGTCGCCGGTCATGACGTCGTCGAGAAAGACATGTCGGTCGACACTGGGCATGCCGAGCTCTTCGGCCACCAAGCCGCCCACCGTATCGGCATGGGTGCGTGAATCGAGATAGGCCAACCCCCTCGCCTTCATCTCGCGCAATGATGCCTCGACACCAGGGCGCCAGGTGGTGAAGCGGCTGCCCATGTGGTTGTTGACCGCGACGTAGCCTGAGAACGAGTCCAACGCCGCTACCGTGCGCCGGCGGATCATGTCGAGCGACAGGCTGGTGAGCAGCGCGTTGGGGCCAGGATCGACGCTGCTCGACATCGGTTCCATCGGCAGATGCAGCATCAGCTCATGACCGCGACTGCGCGCCGCCGTCGCCTGCTCCGCCAGATCGCGTGCGTAGGGCAGATAGGAAAGGGTCAGCGGCTGCGGCAGTTCAGTGACACGGCGCGAGCGCGGCCGGTCGACGCCCATGTCGTCGATCACCACCACGATCAGCGGTCTGCGGCGATCGTCGCTGAAGGCGATGGCGTTGCGTTGCCACGCTGCGCCCACAGGTGCGGCGCGCGGCGCTGGCGGCTGCGTGCGACGCTCCTCATGGTTTGGCAGAGGCTTGCCCTGGGACTCGCTGTAGGCCGGCAGGCCAGGTAGCTGGTCGATGCTGGCGTAGCGTGGCTCTGTCGGTGGCTTCGCGGCTGGCGTCCGTGGCGAAGGTGGGGCGGGTTTGGCCACTGACGAGGCGGGCGGCGCCGGACGAGGCCCATCGAGGACCCTCGTCAGCCAGAACCCGCCACCGATGCCCAGCAACGCCAGGCCCAGCACCGCCAGCGCGCCAAACACCAGCCGGCGCGCGAGCAGCGCGTCGAGCAGCCTGCGCCAGCGCACGCCGACACCCGCCACCGCCGCGTCGAGGCGCGCACCGACGGTCGTCGGCGCGGCCTTGCGCGACTTTGGCTTGCGCGCGCGCGTCTTACCGGCGCCGCTCTTGCGGGTCTGCCTCTTGGAGGCTGCCATGCGAGGGGAAATCGCTTCGTTGTCGTTGCCGGCAGTCTAGCACAGGCGCGCCTCAGAAAAGGCGGGGCGCGTTCATCAGCACGAGTCCCGCGACGATCACCCCAGCGGCGGCCACACGACGGCGGCCAAAGCTCTCGCCCAGCAGCAGCGCGCCCATCAGCGCGCCGAACAGCACCGAGGTCTCGCGCAGTGCCGCGACATGCGCCATCGGTCCTTGCGACAGCGCCCAGATGGCGATGCCGTAGCCGCCATGCGCCACCAGCCCGCCGGCGACGCCACGATGCCAGTTGGTACGCAGATAGCCCACCACGGCACGCGGCCGCCGCCAGATCGCGAAGAATAGCAGCCAGGGGCCCTCGAGCAGATTGAGCCAGGCGATGTAGCTGATCTTGTGCTCTAGCGTGGGGCCAGCGGCGCGCACGCCCAAGCCGTCGGCGATGATGTAGAGCGCGATGGTCACGCCGGTCAGCAGCGCGAACAGCGTCGTCAAGCGATGTCGACGGCGCGCGTCGGGCGACACAGCCGCGTCGCTGCGGCCGCTGCGTTCCGGCAGCGCCAGCGCGATCAGCCCGGCCGATAGCAGGATGACGCCCATGACGTCCTGCACGCGCAGCGCCTCATCGAGCAGGCGACCTGAGAACAGCGCCACGAGCAGCGGGCCAGATCCGCGCGCGATGGGATAGGCGTGGCTCAGATCGCCGTAGGCGTAGGCCTTGAGCAGGAACACGTAATACAGCAGGTGAACCGCGACCGAGCACGCCGCCCACTTCCAGGCCGCCGGATCGACCATCGGCAGGAACGGCACCAGGATCGCGCCCTGTAACGTGCCCATCGCCATGATCACACCGAACGTCGCCAGCCGATCGCCACGGTCGGACTTGAGAAGCGCATTCCACGTCGCGTGCATCAGCGCCGCGGCGAGCAGCAGCGCGATGACAAGCGGGTCGAGCACGGTGGCCATGAGGGGAAGAGAGACGGAATGTGACGTTTTTGTTGCAGCCACCATAGGCCGCCGCCACGCCGCCGTCTGCGGCTGTCGTGCTCGACAATCTCGACGCTTGTCAGGGAGGTCGCCGGTCCGACGACCTCCCCGCGTTGGACCCTACTTGTCGAGCCAGAGATCCTCGAAGCGCCAGCCGTTGTAGATGCTGTTGACCTGGATGGTCAGGCCCTTGACGTGGGGTTGCCAGCAGCCCGCCGCCGGGCCGTGCGCGATGATCGGCCGCGCCACGTCCTCGTGCAACCTACGTTCGATATCCCACACCATCCTGAGGCGCTTCTGGAAGTCTCGCTCGCGCGACTGCGCCTCGAACAGCTTGGTCATCTCCTTATCGCAGTAGTTGTTGTAGTTGCGCAGCGAACCGCAGGCGTAGTTCTCGAAGAAGTGCTGGTCGGGATCGTCGATGGCGCTTCCGGTGAGGTTCAGCGCCACGGCGTACTCCTTCTTGAACATGCGGTTGTAGTAGACGGCGGTGTCGATGATCTCGAGCTCGCCGTCGATAAACACATGCCGGAGCTGATCGATCAGGATCACCGCCGGATCTCTGAACGTGGCGATGTTGCGCGTGCTTACCTTGACCTTCAGCCGCTTGTCGGCCGAGTAGCCGGCCTGCTTCATCAACTCGCGCCCCTGTTCGCGGTTTTTCTCGACATCGCCGTACAGGGCCTTGACCTGATCGGCGGGCAAGCCCCAGACGCCTTCGGGTGGCGGCAGCATGCTGCCACCGACGCGCCCTTGGCCATCGCTCAGGATGTCGACGAAGGACTGGCGGTCGAGCGTCAGCGCCATAGCCTTGCGAATGCGCGCGTCGTCAAACGGCGGTAAATCGCGATTGACGATAAGATTGCTGCTCACGGCCGTCTGGCGCATCGTGCACTGGGCGTGCGGCGCGTCCCGCTTGACGTCCTTCAGCAGCGGCGGCGACACGTCGGTCGGGAACGTCATGTCGAAGGTGCCGGCGATGAAGGACAGCATGCGCGTCGAGCGGTCCTGGATGATGGTGTACTCGATACCGTCGAGATACGGCCTACCCGGCTTCCAGTAGTCGGGATTGCGCACCAGCTTGATGCCCTCGTTCATCCTCAGCTCGGCGAGCTTGAACGGGCCGGTGCCGATGGCGCGCCGCCGCATGTCGTTGATCGAGACATGGCACGGATACATCGGCGAGTAGCCCGACGCGAGCAGCGCCAACATCGAAGGCTGCGGCTCCTTGAGGTGGATCGTCGCCTCGAAATCGCCATTCGCGGTGGTCTTCTCGACGTTGCCATACCAGGCCTGCCGCGGGTTGCGCCGGAGCTTGTCCTTGGCGGTGCCGGTCAGCAGATCCATCGTGCAGACCACGTCCTTCGCGGTGAAGGGCTTGCCGTCATGCCACTTCACGTTGTCCTGCAGCTTGAAGGTAAGCTGCCGGCCGTCCTCGCTCCAGCTCCAGCTCTTCGCCAGCTCCGGCACGATCGTCTCGAAGCTGTTGCGTGGCTTGTGCTGATCGTACATCACGAGGTTGTTGTAGATGGCCATGAACGCTACCGCGACCGAGACCGTTGCTTCCTCGTGTATCGAGGCGCTCGGCGGCGTGTCCATGTGCTGGATCTTCAGTACGCCGCCGCGCTTCTGCGCCGAGGCTCCATCCACCGTCGCGAGTACCAAAGCCGCGGCGGCGAGCAAGGCGATACACCCGTTGCTTATTTTCATTGTCGTTCCCTCCTTTACGGCCGAGCACGCCGTCGAGGGCGTGTCAGCCTACGTAAATTGAAACGCTCCTCCTCGAATCACCTGACGCGCACACCCGCTTGCCGAGCGCGCACATCGAGGATGCGACGAGCGGTGGATCGCCGGCAAGCGCGCCACGCCGCGATAGCGGGATCGTTCCGCATGCAGGAAACGGTCAGCGCTCTTGACAGACTTTCCACCATGATGGAATTAGTTCCACGATGATGGATACGGCGACTCTGGACCAGCGCATCGGCGCCCGCGTGCACGCGTTGCGCGCGGCGCTCGGTCTCACGATGGAGGTGCTGGCCGAACGCAGCGGCGTGAGCCGCTCGATGATTTCGGTGATCGAGCGCGGCGAGAGCAGCCCGACTGCCGCGTTGCTGGAGAAGCTTGCGACCGGACTGGGCGTATCGCTGGCCAGCCTGTTCGATCCGCCGACGCCCAACCGTGATCCGGTGTCACGTCGGGCCGAGCAGCCGCGATGGCGCGACCCCGCGTCGGGCTACCTCAGACGCAATGTCTCGCCCGCGGGCGTCGCCTCGCCGATCCAGATCGTCGAGGTCGAGTTTCCAGCCGGTGCGCGCGTCGCCTTCGACAGCGGCGCGCGCAACGTGCGCGTCCATCAGCAGATCTGGGTTCTCGATGGCGCCATCGAGGTCAGCGTCGGCGACGAGCGGCACCAGCTGCGCGCTGGAGACTGCCTCGCCTTCGTGCTCGACCGTCCCACCGCCTTCCGCAATCGCACACGCAAGGCCGCGCGCTACGCCGTCGTCATCGTCGGTCAGCCGGAGACCATCCGATGAGCCGTTACACCATCAGCCAGGTCGATCACCTCGACGAAACCCGGCTTCATGGTCTGGTCGACGTGCTGATCGACTGCGTCGCGGGTGGCGCGTCGGTGAGCTTCATGCACCCGCTGTCGCCAGCCAAGGCGACGGCGTTCTGGCGCCGTGTCGCCGAGGATGTCGAAAGCGGTGCGCGTGCCCTGCTGGTGGCCGAGGACGACAGGGGTGTCATCGGCACGGTTCAGCTTGTGCTCGACCAACCCGAGAACCAGCCGCACCGCGCCGATCTCTCCAAGATGCTGGTGCATCGTCGCGCTCGGCGGCTGGGCGTCGGCGCCGCGCTCATGCACGCAGCCGAGGATGCGGCGCGCGCGGCCGGCAAGACGCTGCTGGTGCTCGACACCGCCAGCGACGACGCTGAACGCCTCTATGCCCGCGCCGGCTGGACGCTCGTCGGCGTCATACCCGACTACGCCTTGCTGCCGCAGGGCGGGCTGTGCGCCACCAGCGTTTACTATCGCAAGCTCACCTGACGATGGAGAGCATCCACGTCGCCGCCGCCCTGTTGAGCGCCGTACTGCACGCCGCCTGGAATGCCGCGGTCAAGGCGAGCCCACGCCCGGCCGAAGCCATGGCGGCGCAGATGCTGATGAGCGCGGTACTCTCCGCGCCCTTCCTGCTGTGGACCGGACTCCCTGATACGGCCGCCTGGAAATGGGTCGCCGCCTCGACATTGACCAACACCATCGTCGTGACCGCGCTGCTGAAGGCCTACGAGCTGGCCGGCTTCGGCATCGTCTACCCCGTGGTTCGTGCAATGTCGGTGGTGCTGGTGGTGCCGATGGCCGCGCTGCTCGCGGGCGACCGCCTGGGCCTCGCCGGGCTGGCGGGCATCGGGCTGATCGTCCTGTCGCTCGGTATCCTCGCCTGCGGCACCGGCCGCGACCGATCCCTTCCGCTGCGCGCGCTGCTGTGGATCGCCGTCGCCGGCGTCGCCACCGCGATATACGTGATGTGCGATGCTCAGGGCGCGCGGGCCGCGGGCTCGCCCTGGGCCTACGGCTTCGTGGTGTCGATCACCAACGCCGCGGCGATGTGGTGGCGCAGCCGCCACCTTGGCTCGCCGATCCGCATCGCAACCGCCAACTGGGCGATCGCCACACCAACGGCCATGGCGTCGGTGGCGTCCTACCTGCTGATCCTCTGGGTCTGGAGCGTGGCGCCGATCGCGCCGTCATCGGCGCTGCGCGACACCAGCTCGGTCTTCGCCATCCTGATCGCCATCGTCTGGCTGCGCGAGCCACTCACCGCGTCGCGCATCCTCGCCGTGCTGCTGGCTGCGGCTGCGGTGCCGTTGCTGCGGCTGGCGTGAGCGGCTAGGTTGCGGCCGCGAAAGGACATCCCATGCTGCTGGTCATCGATAACTACGACAGCTTCACCTACAACCTGGTGCATTACATCGGCGATGTCGGCGGCGTGTGCGACGTACACCGCAACGACCAGATCACGGTGGCCGAGGTGCTGGCGCGCAAGCCGGCGGGCATCGTGTTGTCGCCCGGCCCGTGCACGCCCAACGAGGCCGGCATCTGCCTCGAGCTGATCGCGGCGGCGGCAAAGGAGCAGGTGCCGCTGCTCGGCGTCTGCCTGGGCCACCAGTCGATCGGCCAGGCCTTTGGCGGCAAGGTGGTGCGCGCGCCCATGCCGATGCACGGCAAGCTGTCTTCGATCCGCAGCACCGGCCAGGGCGTGTTCGAGGACGTGCCCTCGCCCTTCGAGGCGACGCGCTACCACTCGCTGATCGTCGAACGCGCCAGCCTGCCGGCCGAGCTCGAGATCGTGGCCCAGCTCGACGACGGCATGATCATGGGCATGCGTCATCGCCGCCTGCCGATCCACGGCGTGCAGTTCCACCCCGAGAGCATCGCCTCGCAGCACGGCCACAAGATCCTGGAGAACTTCCTGCGCATCGCCGGCGACCACCCCAGCCAGCAGAAGCGCGTGGCTTAGCCCGACCGCATCGCACCACCCCTGTCATGTCGAGCAAAGCGAGACATCCAGGCAACCCTCCCTAGATCCCTCGCTGCGCTCGGGATGACAAACAAGAAGCCGCCTCTTTCACCGGAAACGCTCGCCGCCCAGGCGCTGGGCTGGGTCGACGAGACGACGCGCGCGGTGGTGCCGCCGATCCATCTCGCCACCACCTACCTGCGCGATCCCGACAACCAGTATCGCTCGGGCCGGATCTACAGCCGCGCCGACTCGCCGAACTACAACCAGCCCGAGGAACTGCTGGCCAAGCTCGAGGGCGGCGCGGCGGCGCTGGTATTCGCCTCGGGCATGAGCGCGGCGACCGCGTGCTTCCTGGCGCTGGCGCCGGGCGACCATGTGATCGCGCCCAAGGTGATGTACTGGTCGCTGCGCAACTGGCTGCTGAATTTCGCCACGCATTGGGGCCTGGTGGTCGAGTTCGTCGATGCCGATTCCATCGAGGCCGTGCGCCAGGCGGTGAAGCCCGGCAAGACCAAGATGATCTGGCTGGAGACGCCGGCCAACCCGCTGTGGTGCATCTCCGATATCGCCGCCTGCGCCAAGATCGCCCACGACGCCGGTGCCCTGCTCGCCGTCGACTCGACCTGCGCCACGCCGGTCTTCACCCGGCCGATCGAGCATGGTGCCGACCTGGTGATGCACGCCGCCACCAAGTACCTCGCCGGCCACAGCGACGTGATGGCCGGCGCGCTGGTCGGCGCGCGCGACGACGAGCACTGGAAGCGCATCCGCCTGATCCGCGCCCAACTCGGCACCATCCTGGGCGCGCTGGAGTCCTACCTGCTGCTGCGTGGCATGCGCACCCTATTCCCGCGCGTGCGCACCGCCGCCGACAACGCCCAGTGGCTGGCGCGCAAGCTGGCGGCCCATCCGCTGATCGAGGCCGTGCTGTTCCCCGGCCTGCCCGGCTTCGCCGGCCACGATGTCGCCGCACGGCAGATGACCGGCGGGTTCGGTGGCATGATGTCGATCCGGGTGAAGGGCGACGCTGGACTGAATCTCACCGGCGAAGCCGCCGCCATCGCCGTCGCCGCTCATGTTGGGCTATGGAAGCGCGCCACCTCTCTGGGCGGCGTCGAGAGCCTGATCGAGCATCGTGCCAGCGTCGAAGGCGCCGGCACGCCCGCGCCTAGCGATCTGCTGCGTCTGAGCGTCGGCATCGAGGCCAAGGAAGACCTCTACGCCGACCTCGACCAAGCCCTGGCGGCGGCACACCGCCGCAACAGCGCGTAACCAGCCGGCGCGGCCGGGTTCACGCTGTGCTATGATCACCGCATGCGACGGATGGCATTGATCCTCTACCTCACGCTCGCGGCCGGTGAAGTTGTCGCGGCCGATCCGGCGCCGCGCGCGCGTATCCAGGTCTACCGGCAGCCGAGCGGCACGACCGTGATCATCCGGCGCGAAAACGACATCGTGCTGCGCAATCGCGACGGCTCGCGCACCGTGATCCCCGCCACACCTTCGACGCCCGCCTTGCCGCCACGCTGGCAACGCTAAGTCACTGCGCTGCCACCGCCATCGGACCGGCCATCTGCCGCGACACCAGCTGGGCGTAGAGCCCGCCCTTGGCGATGAGGCTGGCATGATCGCCGGTCTCCACCGCCCTGCCCTCGTCCATGGCAACGATCAGGTCGGCGTCGCGCACTGTCGACAGGCGATGGGCGATGACGATGGTGGTGCGGTCGGCCTTCAGCCGATCGAGCGCGCCGCGCACCGCCTGCTCGTTGACCGCGTCGAGATGCGACGTCGCCTCGTCGAGGATCAGCACCGGCGCGTCCTTCAGGAAGGCGCGTGCGATGGCCACGCGCTGACGCTGGCCGCCCGACAGGCTGGTGCCGCGCTCGCCGACCGGCGCGTCGAGCCCCTCCGGCAGCGCCGCGACCAGGTCCTTCAGCGAGGCGTGCTCGACCGCGGCCAGAAGGTCGGCTTCGCTGGCGTCGGGCCGCGCGATCAGGATGTTGGCGCGCAGGGTGTCGTTGAACAGGTAGGTGTCCTGGGCGACGAGCGCGATATTGCGGCGCAGGTCGTCTAGCTTCCAGTCCCGCAGGTCCGATCCGTTGACAGTGATGCGGCCATGGTCCGGATCCCAGAAGCGCATCAAGAGCTGCGCGGTGGTGGTCTTGCCCGCACCGGACATGCCGACCAGCGCCACCGTCTTGCCCGCTGGCACCGCGAAGCTGACATCGTGCAGCGCCGCGTGCTCGTGGCCGGGATAAGTGAAGCGCACGTTCTCCAGCGCGAGCGCCGCGGCGCCGGGCTTTGCCGGCACCCCCTTGCCGTCGGTCACCGGCACCGGCTCGTTGTCCAGCGCGTAGACGCGGCGCGTCGAGCCCATCGTGTCGGCGAGCTGCCGGCCGACATGGGCGATCTCCGACACTGGCAAGAACGCCGCCATCGCCAGCAAGGCGAGCAGCGGCAGCACCGAGGGATCGATAGAGCCGCGCGAGGCGAGCCACGCGCCGGCGGCGACCACGGCGAGACCGCCGAGACCCGTGAGGATCTCTGTCAGGCTGCTCTGCAGCGTGAGCTCTCGGAAGAACGGCAGGCGCAGGCCGGCGTGGCGCTCGGTCAGCGCGTCGAGCTTGTCACCCCTGATCTTCTCCTGCTGGAAGGCGACGATCTCGCCCAGGCCCTGCACCGAGTCGACGGCGAAAGCGCCCAGTTCGCCGGCCGCTTCGCGAGCGCGCGAGCCCAGCCGGTCGACGCGCTTGCGCATCAGGAACGGACTGAGGCCGACAGCGATCAGGAATGGCAGCAGCGCCAGCACGATCCAGCCGCTGGTCTGGCCAAGCACGATCAGCACCGCTGCAGGTACGAGGATGGCGACGAAGGCCGGCGCCACGGTGTGGGCGAAGAAATACTCGACCAGCTCGATGTCGTGCGTCGCCAGCGACATCAGATCGCCGGTGCGGCGGCGCGTCAGATAGGCCGGCGCCAGCGCGTCGAGCTTGCGGAAGGTGGCGATGCGCATCTCCGCCAGCAGGCGGAACGCCATGTCGTGCGCCAGCCAGGATTCCAGCCAATGCAACAGGCCCGACAGTGGTGCGACGACCGCCAGCGCCCAGAGATAGGGCGCATAAGGCTGACCATTCTTCAGCGCCTGCACCGCCAGCGCGCCCAGCACGCCGACGCCGATGAACGCCACCACGCGTAGCACGCCGAAGGCGAAGGTCAGGCCGAGCTTGCCCTTCCACGGCAGGATCATCTTCATCAGCTCGACGGTGAGGCGGAACCAGCCCAGCCCCTCGGCGCGCAGGATGCCCTCGGTCTGCGCCGCCTTGAACGCCACCGCGCGCTCGGTGACCGGCTCCTCGGCGCGCTCCTCGCGTACGACCGGCGCCTGTTCCTGCGCCTGCCGCTCGCGCGCCTGCTCGGCCATCAGGGTGGCGTAGACGCCGCCCTTGCGCATCAGCAGCTCGTGCGGGCCGCTCTCGGCCACCTTGCCGCCATCGAGCACCAGGATACGATCGCAACCGATGACGCTGGAGAGGCGGTGAGCCAGGACCAGCGTCGTACGGCCGCGCATCAGCAGGTCGAGCGCTTCCTGAATCACCGCCTCGTTCTCGGCGTCGACCGCCGACAACGCCTCGTCGAGCACGAGGATCGGCGTGTCGCGCAGCAGCGCCCGCGCGATCGCTACGCGCTGGCGCTGGCCGCCGGAGAGCTTGATGCCCTTCTCGCCCACCACGGTGGCGTAGCCGTTAGGCAGGCCCATGACGAAGTCATGGATGTTGGCGGCGCGCGCCGCGGCCTCGACCTGCTCATGGGTCGCGTCGGGCCGGCCCATGCGGATGTTGTCCTCGACGGTGCCGTGGAACAGGAACGTGTCCTGGTTCACGACCGAGATCATCGAGCGGATCTGCGCGAAGGACAGCGCCCGCAGGTCGTGGCCGCCGATGGTGATGCGGCCGCTGTCGGGATCGTGGAAGCGCAGCAGGAGGCGCACGATCGACGACTTGCCGCCCCCCGAGGGACCGACGATGCCGATGCGCTCGCCGGCGTCGGCCTTGAAGCTCAGCCCGTCATGCACGATGCGCGGGCTGCCGGGATAGTGGAAGCGCACGTCCTCGAAGGCGATCGCCGGCGTCAGCGGCGCGCGCAGCGTGGCCGGCGGCGCGTCGACCACCGATGGCTGATCGTCGAGGATGGCATAGATGCCCTGGGCGGCCGACATGCCGACCATGCCCTGGTGCAGCACCGAGCGCAGTTCGCGCATCGGCCGGTAGATCTCGATGCCCAGCATCAGGATCACCAGCAGGCCGGCGATGGACAGCGCGCCGCTCTCGACCCGCCAAGCGCCCAGCGCCAGCGCGGCGGCCGCGCCACAGGCGATCGCGGTATCGGTGATGCCGCGTGCCGCCGAGTTGGTCGCCAGCACCCACATCGTGCGACGGAACAGCTCGCGGGCGCGCTCGGCTAGGCGATCGGCGCGCGCGCCGCTCTGGCCGAAGGCCTTGAGCGTCGCCAGGCCCTGGATCGAATCGAGGAAGTCGGCGGCGAAGGCGGCGTAGGCGCGCTGCCGGTTGAGCGAGGCCTGCGCGTCCTTCTTGTGCCACAGCGCCGGCGCGAACAGCGCCAGCAGCGCGAAGGCCAAGGTCACCAGCGCCACCGGCAGATCGATTAAGGCCACGGCGATGAAGATCAGCGGCGGCGTGAGCAGCGCGATCAGGAACTGTGGCAGGAACTGGCCAAAATAGACCTCGAGCTGCTCCACGCCATCGACCAGCGACAGGGTGAGCGCGCCGGAGCGACGGCGCGCCACCGCCGCCGGCCCCAAAGCGGCGATGCGATCGAAGATCGCGCGCCGGAGCTTGCGTTGCACCTGCGCCGCCGTCTCGTGCGCCACCATCGTGCGCATGTGCTCCAGCGCGCCGCGCAACACCATCACCAGCGCGACCGCCGCGATCGGCCACAGCAGCGCGTCGAGGCCCTTGCCGGCGAAGATCTCGGCGATCAGCCAGCCCAGCAATGCCAGGCGCGCCACGCCGGCCGCCACCGCCGCCAGGCCGACGGCCACCGCCCAGGCGATGCGGCCGCGGACACCCGCGGTGAAACTGAAAAGACGCCGCTCGAAATGCATGGCTTAGCTCCAGAAGCCTTTCTCACCCTCGGCTTTGGCGGCCGCGCGGTCCAGCCCGACATCGGCCAGCAAGCGCGCGTCCAACTCCAGGAGAGCGGCGCGCGAGCGGGCCAATTCCAGGCGATGCCGAACCGCGCCATACAGGGTTCGCGGCAGATCGAATTCCCAACGATCGGCACGCAGTGTGTCGGTCAGGAAGGCCATGGATCAACTCCTTGAGCGTCTTCGAGGCTGAAACTAGGCCGTACGCCACCGTTCGTCATTCGACAAGATCGACCACTTCCTGTACAATTTTGTGCATGAGCGCCGACTGGGACGACCTGCGGGTTTTCCTCACTCTCGCCCGCGAGGGCAGCCTGACCATGGCCGCCAAGCGGCTGGGCGTGAGCCATCCGACCGTGGCGCGCCGCGTCCATGCGCTGGAGGAACGCATCGGCGCGCGGCTGTTCGACCGCCTGCCCGACCGCTTCGTGCCGACGTCAGCCGGCGAGGAACTGCTCGACGACGCCGAGATGATGGAGCGCGCGGCTGAATCGATCGGCCGGCGCAGCGCCGGGTTGACGGATACCGCGCGCGGCGTGGTGCGGATCTCAGCCGGCGAGGCGATGACCACGCTGCTGGCGCGCCATATGCCGAGCCTGCGGGCCAGCCTGCCCGAGATCAAGTTCGAGATCGCGACTAGCCACATGCTGGCCAACCTCTCTCGCCGCGAGGCCGATCTGATGATCCGCGAGCAGGTGCCTGAGCTGGCCGACATCGTCGCGCGCAAGCTTGGCCGCGTGGCCTACGCGATCTACACCGCGCCAGACCGGCTTCCGGTCGGTCGGCCTTCGCCGGAGAAGCTGCGCGCGTTACCGTGGGTCGGCTTCGACGAGGATCACAGCTACATGCCGGGCCAGAAATGGATCGCCGCGCTGCTCGACGGCGCCAAGCCTGCGACACGGGTCAACAACTGGCTGGTCCTGCACGAGGCGGTGCGCTACGGCGCCGGGCTGTCCGTGCTGCCCTGCTATCTCGGTGACGACGATGCCCGCTTGCAGCGCGTTGGCGGCATCATCGAGGACGTCGTGGTTGAGCAGTGGCTGCTGGTGCATCGCGACCTGCGCACGCTGCCGCGCGTGCGCGCCACTATGGATGCCGTGATCAACCTGTTTCAGCGGCACAAGCCGAGGCTCGAGGGCCGCGAGCGCGGTACACGCGCGGCCACCTGACCGCCGTCCCGTTCGGCAAGCGATAGCACGCGCGAAGAAGCCGCCCGCCCGTCGGGACGGGAGGCTTTCTCGGCGTGTAGGCTCGCCTCGAGCAAGGGAGGATTGGCGCGTGGCGGGCAAGCTTCAGGACAAGGTCGCGATCATCACCGGCGGCGGCAGCGGCATGGGCCGCGACACCGTGCTGCGCTTCCTCGACGAGGGCGCCAAGGTGCTGGTGGCCGACCTCAACGAGGACAATGGCAAGGAAACCCTGGCGCTGGCACGCGCCCGCGGCCAGGGCGAGCGCATCGGCTTCATCCGTACCGACGTGGCCGAGGAACGCGACGTGGCGGCGATGGTGGCCGAGGCGCAGCGGCTATTCGGCACGCTCGACATCGCCTATCTCAACGCCGGTGTCGGCGGCGCCTTCGGCCCGATCGCCGAGACCACGGTCGAGGGCTGGGACTATACGTTCGCGGTGCTCACGCGCAGCGTCTTCCTGGGCATGAAGCACGCCTCGATCGCCATCAGATCGCATGGTCGCGGCGGCGCCATCCTGAGCACCGCGTCGATCGCCGGCATCGTCGGCGGCGGCGGCTCGCACGCCTACTCCGCCGCCAAGGCCGCGGTGATCAGCCTGACCGAGAACGTCGCCGCCGAGCTCGCGCCATACCGCATCCGCGTCAACGCCATCGCGCCGGGCGTGATCTCGACCCCGCTGGTGCATCGCGGCCGGCCGGAGAAGTTCGAACAGCAATTCGCGCGGCAGCCCTGGCCGGAGCGCGGCGAGGGCACGCATATCGCCGCCGCCGCCGCGTTCCTGTGCTCCGACGACGCGCGCTTCATCACCGGCGAGGTGCTGAAGGTCGATGGCGGGCTGCTGGCGCAGGGCCTCGCCTTGTGGGGCGCCGGCAAGGACAACCCCTTCCTGCGCACCGCAGGCGTCAACCACGGCACGACCGGCAAAGCGATGGAAGTGCGGCGACTTGAGTAGACTACTTCGTGCTCCCGAAGATCAGCTTCTCGAGATCGAAGTCGTCGTCGAGCATTCCATTGTACGTCGTCACAGGTACGCCGCTCGTGTATACATCGATAGGGCCATCCCACTTGCCGAAATCGAGTTCTGCCCTGTTCACATCGGCATGCTTCTTCATCGAATAGTACTGCACCTGACGCGCCACTACGATAGTCGATTTCGTCAGTTCCGCCGCTTTACGGGCGAACAGCGATCCCCCAAAAGTCGTGAAGCTCATGAAAGCTGGCGATCCCGCTGGAGGATTGCCAACCAAGCAGCTATGTATGACGACGAACCGGAACGTACCGACAATCTTACTGAGGGCTGACATTGTGGGTTTATGAAGCCAATCGGACCCCAGCTCGATTGAGCCCTGCAGTCCATGCGCCATAATGTGCAGCGCGTCGAGTTCACCAATCCCCATCATCTTAGCGAGGCGTGCACGAAACGCCACGATGGCAAAGATATCACTGACCTTTTGCTTCTTCGGATCGACTTCGAGATTGAACCAAGCCGAAGGGGCAATGGCTTTCTTGCCCATCATCCAAAGCTCCTCGCTCGGTGGTCCGGCAGCCTCGGACAAAACCGTCTTCAGCCTCGGATCATGAACGACAACCTGGCGCCCCCGAGCATAGTTCATGCTCCACCTCCGGATTCTGAACGGTTCGTTCGATCCGATCACCAATCGGCACGCGATCGCACTCGAAGCACACGCCGAAGAAGTCTACGGATGTTACGAATATCGATCAAGTAAGCTCTGTCGTATCAACGCCTGAAGATTTTACAAGCGATCTGACAATTCTCACGAAATCTGCATCACGGCCAGCTGAAGCGGATATTGTTCTTGGTCATACCGTCGAGCACGACCTGGATGCCGCCCGACTTGATCATCCATTCCAGCCGGTGATCGCGGTATTCGCGGCGCATCTGGCCCGAAGCCAGGCGCTCGGCGGCGTTGGCCATGCCGGCCTTGGCGCCTTCGAATTCAGTGAAGGTCTGCGCCACCGACGGCCGCTCCTTGATGCGCGTGAGCCAGCGGTCGAGCGCCGAGCCGGGCGTGGGTCCGATGCCGTAATGGAAGGAGCGATTGAGGTAGGGCGCGACCGAGAGGTCGGCCCAGCCGAAATTCGCGCCGTTGAACCAAGCGCGCTCGCCGAGCTGGCGCTCGAGCCACACTTGGATCTGTGCGGTCTGTTGCGTGGCCGCGGCGATCAGCCTGTCCTTCAGCGCGCCCTCTGCGCGCTTGAACCAGTTGATCTCGCCCAGGCCCCAGTTGATCGCCTCGTAGTGCGTGTCGCAGATGTCCTCGATCATGCGCGCCCGGGCGCGCTCGGCGGGATCGCGCGGCAACAGCGGCGGCGTCGGGAACTTGTCCTCGATGTATTCGAGGATGACCGTCGAATCGAAGATGCGCACGTCGCCATCGACCAGCGCCGGCACCTCGTTACGCAGGCTGGCGGCATGAAAGCCGCCAGCGGCGGAGCCAGAGCCGATGCCCACCGGCAATTCGGGCGTGAAGGCGACGCCCTTCTCGCGCAGCGCGATCTTGACCTTCTGAACGTACGACGACAGCGGATGTTCGTAGAGCAGCATCGGTGTTGTTCCCCCGGAGACGCGTTGCGGATTGTCGGATGCGCCCCACATCTTGCGCAAGTCAGCACCGAAATCGACGGTGAGCTAAGTACGGAGAGCATACCGATGCACGACCAGGAGAATCTGCGCGCGCTGACCGAGTCGGTCGGACGCTATTTCGACCTCATGCACGATTGCGACGTCTCGCGTTTCGATCGCGTGTTTCGCCCGACCGCCAACCTGCACGGCTATCGCGACGGCGTGATGACCGTGTGGCCGGCCGATGTCTATCGCGACATCCTCGCCAAGCGTACCTCGCCCAAGTCGCTGGGAGCGCCGCGCGAGGAGGAGATCCTGCTGGTCGATTTCGCGTCCAATACGCAGGCCTTCATCAAGCTGCGCGTGCGCATCAACAATCTCGTCTTCGTCGACTACCTCACCTATCCCCGCTTCGACGGCGAGTGGTTGATCACCGCG
>CAYTFW010000078.1:0-27721 GCA_964437145.1 uncultured Rhizobiaceae bacterium | reverse complement strand
AACACGCCGCGAAAATGCCTCCACTTCAGATCCCCCGCCGAAGTCTTCTTCGATCTCCTGTTGCACTTCAAACGTGAATCCACACCCTCGCTGCGCTCGGGATGACAGAAGAAGCCCAATCTGTTCGGATGTCGCTTCGGCTGTCGCGTTTGCTCGCCATCGTCGCCGCCGCGCTGCTGTGCGCGGCGGTGCCGGCGCGCGCGGCCGATCCGCCGCGGCGAGTCGTGTCGCTCAACCTCTGCCTCGACCAGCTCGCGCTGGCGATAGCCGCGCCGGGGCAGCTCGTGGGCATCAGCGATCTGGCGCACGACCCGCATCTCTCGCCCCGCTGGCGCGCGGCGCGAGCGCTGCCGCCGGTACGTAAGCGCGCGGAGGAGATCCTCGCGCTGCGCCCCGACCTGCTGATCGTCGACGATTTCCTCACGCCTTCGCTGCGCAAGACGCTGCGGCTGGCCGGCATCCCGACGCTCGAGCTGGCCGAGGCGGACGGCATCGAGGCCACGCTGGATCACATCGCCAGGATCGGCGTGGCGCTGGGCCGGCCAGCCGTCGCGCGCGATCTCGCGACGTCGCTGCGCGAGGGGATCGCCCGGTTGACGGCGCCGGCCGGTCCGGCCGGCCCGGTGGCGGCGATCTACCAGGCCAACGGCATGACGCTCGGTCGAGGCACCAACGCCGACGGCCTGCTGCGTATCGCCGGCTGGCGCAATCTCGCGGCCGAGCGCGGCCTGTCGCTGTTCGTGCCGATGGCGATGGAGGAACTGGTCGCCGCCGCGCCCGACCTGTTGATCCTCGACGGCGAGACCAGCGACCGCCCATCGTTGGCCGAGCGGATGATGACGCATCGCGCCGCGCGCCGCGCCTTCGCTGGCGCGCGCACCCTGGTGATGCCGCACAGCCTGTGGCTCTGCGGCGGGCCGCAGAATGTCGAGGCGCTCGGCCGGTTGGCGGCGGCGCGCGAGGCGATGAAGCGATGAGAGGCGTGAGCGCCGCGTTCAGCATTTTCGTCGTCGTGCTGCTCGCGATCTCAATGGCCGTCGGCCCGACCGGCTTCGCGCCGCTCGGCGCCTTGAGCGACGTGCTGGCCGGGCGCGATTCGCCCATGGCTTTGATCCTCGTCGAGTTGCGCCTGCCGCGCGCGCTGCTGGGCGCGGTCATCGGCGCCGCGCTGGGCCTCGCGGGTGCCGCGATGCAGGGCCTGCTGCGCAATCCGTTGGCCGAGCCAGGCGTCACCGGCGTATCGGCCACGGCTGCGCTGGGCGCCGTGCTGACCTTCTACGGCGGCTATGCCGGCGCCACGCCGCTGGCGCTGCCGCTCGCCGGTGTCGCTGGCGCCGCGGCGGGCGCGATCCTGCTGCTGGTGATCGCCGGCCGCGACGCCACGGTCGCGACCTTGATCCTGATCGGTGCGGCGCTCAACGCGCTGGCCGGCGCGGCGACCGCGCTGGTGCTGGGCCTGTCGCCCAACCCCTATGCCTACTACGAGATCGGTACCTGGCTGATGGGCTCGATCGCCGATCGCGGTCTCGACCATGTCGCGTTGGCGCTGCCTTGCGTCGTGCTTGGGAGCCTGCCGCTGCTGCTCGCGCGCCGCGGGCTCGACGCGTTGGCCTTGGGCGAGGAGACCGCGCGCGGCCTGGGTGTCGACCCACGCCGCATGACATGGCTGGTGATCGCGGGCGCGGCGCTGGCCGTGGGCGGCGCGGTGGCGGTGTCGGGCGTGGTCGGCTTCGTCGGCCTGATGGCGCCGCATGCGATCCGGCCGCTGGTGCGCTATCGGCCGGGCGCCAGCCTCGTGCCCTCGGCGCTGGCTGGCGCGGCGCTGGTGCTGGTCGCCGATATCGCGCTGCGCCTGCTGCCGACCGGCCGCGAGCTGCCGCTGGGCGTGATGACGGCGCTGCTCGGCGCGCCGGTGCTCTGGCAACTGGCGTGGCGCGCGCGGCGCAGCGGACAGACGCCATGGCTCTGATCGCCACTGCGCTTACCCGACGCCTCGGCGCGCAGACCATCCTCGATGGCATCGCGCTGACACTCGAGCCAGGCCGGCTCTGCGTCGTGATCGGCCCCAACGGTGCCGGCAAGTCGACCCTGCTGCGGATGCTAGCCGGTATCGACCGGCCAGACAGCGGCCGCGTGAGCCTGGGCGGCGCGGCGTTGGACAGCCTGGCGCCGCGTGAGCGCGCGCGGCGTATCGCGCATCTGCCGCAGGCGATCGCCGCGCATTGGCCGCTCAATGGCCGCGACATAGTCGCGCTTGGCCGGTTGCCGCACGGCGCCAGACTGGAGGCGCCCGGTGTGGCGGATGCGACAGCGATCGCGCATGCAATGACGCGGACCGACACCGCCGCCTTCGCCGATCGCCGCATCGACATGCTGTCGGCGGGAGAGCGCGCGCGCCTGGCTCTGGCGCGGGTGCTGGCGACAGAGGCCGAGGTGCTGCTGACCGACGAGCCGGTCGCGAGCCTGGACCCGGCGCAGCAACTCGCGGCGATGGACGCGCTGCGCGCGGAGGCGGCGCGTGGCGCGATCGTCGTCGTGGTGCTGCACGATCTGGCGCTGGTCTCGCGCTACGCCGATCGCGTTGTCGTGCTGGCGGATGGGCGAATCGTCGACGACGGACCGCCGTCGGCGGCGCTGGCGCCCGACATGCTGCGACGGGTCTATGGCGCGCGTTTCGAGATGGCGTCCATCCCGGTCGCGGTCAGTGATCGGAGCCCAGCAGGATGACGTCGCGCAGGCCGGTGTCGTAACTCAGTCCCTCGGTGGTGAGCGTCGGCGTCTCGATGCCGCCGGCCGGCGCCACCAAGCCCTTGCGGGCCAGCGCCAGGTAGACGGCTGGATTGTGCAGGCCGGTGGCGTTGGCGCTCATCACCACGCGCTGGCCGATGTGGAAATGGTTGCCGTGCGGGTGCGGCAGCTCGTCGATCGTGACCTGGCCGGTGGCCTCGTCCTGGCGCGTGATCTCGGGATGGCGCGCCAGCTCCTGCAGCAGGGTGAGCGTCTTGAGCTGCAGATTGTTGAGATTGAGCGGATTCTTCTTCGCCGGCATGGGCCCTCTATCGCATTCGCGCGCGCGCTATACTATCTCCAGGATGAACGACGCAACCGGACAGGAGTTGCCACCATGGACGACAAGACCAAGACCGAGCTCGAGGCGGCGGCGTTCCGCCGGCTGGTCGAGCACCTCAAGGGCCGCACCGATGTGCAGAACATCGACCTGATGAATCTGGCCGGGTTCTGCCGCAACTGCCTGTCGCGCTGGTATCGGGAGGAGGCGACCACGCGCGGCATCGACATGCCCGATCCCAAGGCGCGCGAGGTGGTCTACGGCATGCCCTACGAGGAGTGGAAGGCGAAGTACCAGAAAGAGGCGACGCCGGCCCAGCAGAAGGGTTTCGAAAAGCACAAGCACTGATCGGGGGGTCTTACCCCCGTTATCCCCGTCATTCGCAGGCCGCGTTTCGTTGAAGCGCGGGGCGGCGCTCCGTACGGTCGGTGTCACCGATTCGTCATTCCAGGAGGAGCGCCATGCCCGACGGCAGCCGTCCCATCAAGACCAAGCCCGGCACCATCTCCGCCGAGCGGCTGAAGAGCTTCGTCGAGCGCATCGAGAAGCTCGAGGAGGAGCGCAAGGCCATCGGCGGCGACATCCGCGACGTCTACAGCGAGGCCAAGGGTGGCGGCTTCGACGTCAAGACCATGCGCAAGCTGATCAGCCTGCGGAAGATGGACGCCGCCGATCGCGACGAGCAGGAGGCGATCCTCGACGTCTACAAGCAAGCGCTGGGGATGGTGTGACGCCGTGATCAAGCTCTATGGCGTGCCACAGTCGCGCACGATGCGCTGCCTGTGGATGGTGGGCGAGACCGGCCAGCCCTACGAGATGATCCCCGTCGCCATCGAGGGCGGCAAGATCGCCGATGCCGCACTGCTGCGCGTCAATCCCAACAACAAGATGCCGGCGCTGGTCGATGGCGACGTCCGCATCTTCGAGTCGATGGCGATCAACATCTACCTCGCCGAGAAGCACGCGCCTGACATGAAGGCCGCGTCGCCGGCCGAGGCCGGCACGATCGCGCAATGGACGCTATGGGTGGCCACCGAGGTCGAGCAGGCGGTGATGGATTGGGCGACGCACGCGGTGCTGCGACCGGCCGACCAGCGCGACGCCACGATCGCCACGACGGCTAAGGCGAAGATCGATCGCGCGCTCGGCATCCTCGACGCCGCGCTGAAGGGCCGTGACTGGCTGGTGGGCGATCGCTTCACCGTCGCCGACGTCAATGTCGCGTCGGTCTGCTACCGGCTGCTGGTCTATCCCGACCTGGCGAAGTTCGCCAACGTGAAGCGCTGGTTCGACGCTTGCTGGGCGCGACCGGCGGCGCAACACGCGCGCAAGCTGCGCGAGGCTCAGTAACGCACCGCCATCTCGACGCCGCGCGCGTCGCGGCCGGGTTTTGCGGGCAAGACGATGGCGTCACGCAAGGCGATTCGCCGCGCCGTGACGCACACCGCCAAAGCATCGTAGACGTCGTCATCGCCGACATCAGTGCGGCGCAGCTTCTGGGCGGCGCGATGCTCCGCCCAGCGCGTATCCGCGTTCTTGAAACCGACCTTCGCGAGTAGCGCCAGGCGCTGACCCCGCCCGGCCTCGGTCTTCTTCGATGCCAGAACAGGCGGGCCGTTGTTGAGGCGTGCGAAGGCGAGCTCGGGATGCGCCTCGAAGACGCGCTTGCGTAGGAGAGGGCGACTCTCCAGCAAGGTGTCGAGTTCGCGCACCTTCGGAACCAGGTGCCAAGCCTGCTTGCTCAGGCCCAATCCGTGATCGGAACTGGCGCGGTTGATGGCCGACGCTTCGGCGTAGGAGGGTGAGGCAAGTACCGCGCGGACCGGTACGGCAAAGACGGAGCTGGTCTTGCCCTTCAGCAGCCTGCGCGCCTCGCGCTCGCAGGCGCGGCCGCCGGGCTCGGCTCGCTCGAGGAAGCCCATCGGCATATCGATGGCGATGATCTTGGGCCGCTGCGGCGCATCGGCTATGGCTGCGAGCGACGCGGCGCAGTGGAAACACCACGCGCCGCTTTCGAGATCGAGTAGCGCGGCGATCCAGCCGGCGCGACAACCGTCGACGCCGGCGACCCAGCTCATTCCGCCGCCTGGCGCAGCGAGGTAGGATCGCGGAAGGTGGCGAGCAGCGTGTCCCAGGCCTTGCGCGCCTTGGCGACATTGGCCTCCTTGACGTGGCCGTAGCCGCGGATCTCGTCGGGCAGGTTGGCCAGGCGCAGCGCCGCGGCGTGGTTGGACGGCGACAGCTTGTTGAGGATCTCCTCGAGCGTCGTCTCGTAGTCGGCGATCAGCTGGCGCTCCATGCGCCGCTCGGCGGTCCAGCCGAAGATGTCGAGCTTGGTGCCGCGCAGGAATTTCAGGTGCCGCAGGACACGGAACGCGGACATCATCCATGAACCGAACTGGCGCTTCACCAGATGGCCGGTCTTGTCGTCGCGGTCGGCGATCATCGGCGGCGCGAGATGGAACTTGATCTTGAAGTCGCCCTCGAACTGCGCCGCGATGGCGCGGGCGAACGTCGGGTCGGCATGCATGCGCGCGACCTCGTACTCGTCCTTGTAGGCCAGCAGCTTGGCGTAGTTGCGCGCCACCGCCTCGGCCAGGCCGCTTGCGCCCGGCGCCCGCGAGGCCTCGGCGGCGCGCACCTTGTCGATCATGGCGCTGTAGCGCAGCGCGTAGGCGGCATCCTGGTAGGCGCTCAGCAGCTTGACGCGCGCCTCGACGATCTCGGCCAGGCTGGTCGAGGTCTGGCGCAGGCGCGCGACGGGCGCCGGCGGCGCGACAAGCTTCTCAACCGCGGCGATGTCGTGCGCGGCGCGGCGGCCCCACAGGAAGGCCTGCGTGTTCATCTCGACCGCCGCGCCATTGAGCTCGATGGCGCGCTCGATCGCCTCTGATGACATCGGCACCAGGCCCTTCTGCCAGGCGTAGCCCAGCATGAAGAGGTTGGAGGCAATCGAATCGCCCATCAGCGCCGTGGCGATCCGGTTGGCATCGACGAAGGCGCAAGCCTCGGCACCGGCCGCCGCCTCGATCGACATCCGCAGCAGCCGACCCGGGAACTCCATATTGGGGTTGCGGGTGAAGTCGCCGGTGATGGTCTCGTGCGTGTTGATGACGGCGTGCGTCACACCCTTCTCGACCTTGCTCAGCGAATCCTGCGCCGCGGCGACGACGACGTCGCAGCCCAGCAGCAGGTCGGCGCCGCCGGCGGCGATGCGCACGGCATGGATGTCCTCGGGCTTCTCGGCGATGCGCACATGGCTGATCACCGCGCCGCCCTTCTGTGCCAGCCCGGCCATGTCGAGCACGGCGCAGCCCTTGCCCTCGAGATGCGCGGCCATGCCCAGCAACGCGCCAATGGTCACCACGCCGGTGCCGCCGATGCCGGTCACCAGCATGCTGAAAGGACGGTCGCCGATCGGCGGCAGCGTGGGCTGCGGCGGCTCGGGCCAGTCGGTCGCTGTCGGCCTCGCGTCGGCGCCCTTGCCCTTGCGTAGGCGTCCACCCTCGATGGTCACGAAGCTGGGGCAGAAGCCATTGAGGCAGGAGAAATCCTTGTTGCAGCTCGACTGGTCGATGGCGCGCTTGCGGCCGAACTCGGTCTCGATCGGCACCACGGAGACGCAGTTCGACTTCACCGAGCAGTCGCCGCAGCCCTCGCACACCGCCTCGTTGATGAACACGCGCTTCTGCGGATCGGGGAAGGTGCCGCGCTTGCGCCGGCGACGCTTCTCGGCGGCGCAGGTCTGGTCGTAGATCAGCGCCGAGACGCCGGGCCACTCCCGCAACTCCTTTTGCACGGCGTCGAGATCGGCGCGCGGGTGGAAGGTGGTGATCGGCGCCCAGTCCAGGCCGGGCGGATACTTGTCGGGATCGTCGGTGACCAGGGCGATGCGGCCGACGCCTTCCGAATGGACCTGGCGGCTGATCTTCCACGGCGTGAGGTCGCCGTCGTGGCGCTGTCCACCGGTCATGGCGACGGCGTCGTTGTAGAGGATCTTGTAGGTGATGTTGGTCTTGGTCGCCACCGCGTGGCGGATCGCAAGATAACCGGAGTGGAAATAGGTGCCGTCGCCGATGTTCTGGAAGATATGCGGCGTGTTGGTGAACTTCGACAGGCCGACCCAGGAGGCGCCTTCGCCGCCCATCTGCGTGAAGCCGGTGGTCTGGCGGTCCATCCACAGCGCCATGTAGTGGCAGCCGATGCCGGCCATGGCGATCGAACCGTCGGGCACCTTGGTCGAGGTGTTGTGCGGGCAGCCCGAGCAGAAATAGGGCACGCGCGACATCGCCGGCGTGTTGCGCGCCGGGGCACCACGGCGGCGGGCCAGCGCTTCGAGCTTCTGGTTCAGCCGCTCGCTGCGCGCCTCGACGCCGAGGCGGTCGGCGATCACCTCAGCCAGATGCAGCGGCACGATCTCGCCGCAGGTCGGCATCAGCGGCGCGCCGCTCTCGTCGGTCTTGCCGACGACACGCGGACGCTGGGCGGCCGGCAGGTTGAACAGCAGGTCCTTGATCTGCTGCTCCATCAGCGAGCGCTTTTCCTCGACCACCAGCAGCTCGCGCTTGCCCTCGGCGAAGCGCAGGACGCCCTGCGGTTCGATCGGCCAGGTCAGGCCGACCTTGTAGATCGCCAGACCCAGTCGGCGCGCCTCGCCCTCGTCGATGCCCAGCTCGTCGAGCGCCTGGCGCACGTCGAGATAGGCCTTGCCTGCCGTGACGATGCCGAGTCGCGCGTCGGACCCGCCCATCGTCACGCGATCGAGCTTGTTGGCGCGCCAATAGGCGTGCGCCGCCGGCAGCTTGAACAGGTGCAGGCGCCGTTCCTGCTCGAGGAAGTCGTCGGGAAAGCGCAGGTTCAGCCCGCCTGTCGGCATCTCGAAGTCGGTCGGCAGCACGATGTCGATGCGCTGCGGATCGACATGGACCGAGGCCGAGGTGTCGGCCGTCTCGCCGATCACCTTGAAGCCGACCCAGCAGCCGCTGTAGCGCGACATCGCCCAGCCATGCAGGCCGAGATCGAGGAAGTCCTGCACGCCCGCCGGATTGATCACCGGCATCATGGCGTCGACGAAAGCGAACTCGCTCTGATGCGCGATGGTCGACGACTTGGCCATGTGGTCGTCGCCGGCCAGCGCCAGTACGCCGCCATGCTTGTGCGTGCCGTTGATGTTGGCGTGCTTGAAGACGTCGCCGCTGCGATCGACACCAGGGCCCTTGCCGTACCACATGGCGAAGACGCCGTCGTATTTGGCATCAGGGACGAGATGGATCTGCTGCGTGCCCCAGATCGCCGTGGCGGCGAGGTCCTCGTTGGTGCCGGGGTCGAACTGGATGTGGTTCTTCTCGACGAATTTCTTGCCCTGCCACAGCGCCTGGTCGAGCCCGCCCAGCGGCGAGCCGCGGTAGCCGGAGATGTATCCGGCCGTGTTCAGCCCGGCGGCGAGATCGCGCTGGCGCTGCATCATCGGCAGGCGCACCAGCGCTTGCGTGCCGGTCAGAAAGACCCGGCCTCGTTCGAGGGCGTATTTGTCGTCGAGGGTGACCGCGGCGATGGGCATCCGTGCCTCCAGAACCCGGCTTAGGTCAGTAGAGCTAACCTTTCGTCCAACCGGATTCAATGCGCAGCGCGCTGCGCCAAGAATTAAGACCGAAATCGCCGGCGGGGGATGCCGGCGCGACATCAGCTTGCGGCCAATGAAGGCCGGGGGAAAGAAAAGTTTCGCGGTCCTCGCTTGGCGCGGGGCGCGCGCCTTGCCATATCTTGGCGCCGCCGTTGCCGTGTTCCGGAGTTCTCCCCCAGATGACCAAGACCTTCGCGCCCGACGGCGCCGCCGCCGCGTCGCTCGGCGACCTGCCGACCTGGGATCTGTCGGACCTCTACCCCTCGATGGACGCGCCGGTCCTCGAAACCGACCTCAAGACGGCGGAGCGCGACGCCAAGGTCTTCGCAGCCGAGTACCAGGGCAAGCTCGCCGATCTGCCGGGCGACGACTTCGCCACCGCCATCAAGCGCTACGAGGCGCTGCAGGAGAAGCTGGCGCGCATCGCCTCGTTCGCCTCGCTGCTCTACGCCGGCGACATGAGCGATCCCCGGATCGGCCAGTTCCAGCAGAACATACGCGAGCGGGTGACCACCATCACCGCCGACCTGCTGTTCTTCACCTTGGAGATCAACCGGCTGGAGGACGCGGTCCTCGACGCCAAGAAGGCGGAATCGGCCACGCTGCGCGGCTATGCGCCGTGGCTGCGCGACGCGCGCGCCTTCCGCCCGCACCAGCTCTCCGACGATCTGGAGAAGCTGCTGCACGAGAAGTATCCCAGCGGCAAGGGCGCCTGGAGCCGGCTGTTCGACGAGACCATGGCTCGGCTGCGCTTCCCCTTCGATGGCGAGCAGCTGACCTCGGCGCAGATCCTGCACCGGCTGACCGACCGCAACGGCAAGGTGCGCGAGCGCGCCGCGCGCTCCTTCGGCACGGTGATGGGCGAGAACATCAGTGTCTTCGCGCTGATCACCAACACCTTGGCCAAGGACAAGGAGATCGACGACAAGTGGCGGCGCTACGCGCGGCCGCCCTCGCAGCGCAATCTCTACAACGCCGTCGAGGACGAGGTCGTCGATGCGCTGGTCGCCGCGGTCAAGGCGGCGCATCCGCGGCTGTCGCACCGCTACTACAAGCTCAAGGCCAAGTGGTTTGGCGTCGATCAGCTCGACTATTGGGACCGCAACGCGCCGCTGCCCGACGCCGACGACCGCATCGTGCCGTGGCAAGACGCGACGCGTATCGTGATGGATGCCTATCAGGCGTTCTCGCCGGACCTCGCCGCGGTCGGCAAGCGGTTCTTCGACAACCGATGGATCGACGTACCGACACGGCCAGGCAAGTCGCCGGGCGCTTTCGCGCATCCCACTGTGCCTTCGGCGCATCCCTATCTGCTGCTGAACTACCAGGGCAAGGTGCGCGATGTGATGACGCTCGCGCACGAGCTGGGCCATGGCGTGCATCAAGTGCTGGCCGGGCCGCGCGGCTATCTGCAGGCCGACACGCCGCTGACCTTGGCCGAGACCGCCTCGGTGTTCGGCGAGATGCTGACATTCCGCTCGCTGCTCAAGGGCGCGCCCGACAAGAAGGCGCGGCGCGCCATGCTGGCGGGCAAGGTCGAGGACATGCTGAACACCGTGGTTCGGCAGATCGCCTTCTACGATTTCGAGCTGCGCCTGCACACCGAGCGGCGCAAGGGCGAGGTCACCGCCGAGCGCATCGGCGAGATCTGGCTCGAGGTGCAGGGCGAGAGCCTGGGGCCGGCGCTGCGATTCCATCCGGAGTACGCGCACTACTGGGCCTATATCCCGCACTTCATCCACACGCCGTTCTACGTCTACGCATACGCCTTTGGTGACTGCCTGGTGAACTCGCTCTACGCGGTGTTCCAGTCCGGCACGGTGCCGGACTTCCAGTCCAAGTACCTCGCCATGCTGGGCGCCGGCGGCACGCTCCGGCACAAGGAACTGCTGGCGCCGTTCGGGCTCGACGCGTCAGACCCGGCCTTCTGGAGCCGCGGCCTGGATATCATCAGCGGCTTCATCGACGAGATCGAAGCGGCGGGCTAGACCTCCTCTGTCATCCCTCGCTACGCTCGGGATGACAGATAAAGGAAACGCCCCCATGCCCGAGCAACTCCCCGCCATCTGCCTGATCGCCGTGCCCGGGCGACGCCGGCGAACCGTCGAATTGTGCCAGGAGGCGGAGAGGCGTGGCTTCACCGGCATCTATGTGCCCAGCCCGACCGGCAACATGTCGCTGTGCGAGGCGTTGTCGTGGAACACGACCTCGATCACCTTCGGCACGTCGATCGCGCCGATCTACCAGCGCACCATGGTCGACTTCGCGCAAAGCGCGGCGATGATGCACGAGGTCTCCGGCGGCCGCTTCCGCATGGGCATCGGCATCGCGCACGGTCCGTCCTACGTGCGCATGGGCGTGACGCCGGGCAAGCCGCTGGCCGACACGCGCACTTGGATCGAGAAGTTCCGCGCCGAGACCGCCTTCGGCCCGCTGCCGCCGATCATCGTCGCGGCGCTGCGCAAGAAGATGGTGGCGCTGTCGGGCGAGCTGGCCGACGGCGTGGTCTTCGCCAACGCATCGCGCTCGCATATGGGCCAGTCGCTGGCGGCACTGCCGGCGGCCAAGCGCAACGACCCGAACTTCTTCATCGGCAACATGATCCCGACCTGCGTCAGCGACGACGTCGAGGCGGCCAAGGCGGTGAACCGGCGCACGCTCACCAACTACGCCTTCCTGCCGAACTACCGGAACTACTGGAAGGAAGCCGGCTACGTCGAGGAGATGGACGGCATCGAAAAGGCGATCGCCGAGGGCCGCCGCGACGACGTGCCGAAATTCCTCACCGACAAGTGGCTGGCCGACAACACGCTGTTCGGCCCGGCGGCCAAGGTGCGCGAAGGCGTCGCCGCCTGGCGCGCGGCGGGCGTGCACACGCCGATCATCGTGCCGTCGTCCGCCGCCGGCAATCAGCTGAAGGCGATCGAGGAGACCTTCGCGACGTTCAGCTAATGGCGAAGCCCTGTCATTCCGAGCGCAGCGAGGAATCTAGGGTTAGCCTGGATCCCTCGCTACGCTCGGGATGACAGAAGAGTCCCAGGTCAGAGCTTCGGCACGACCTGCTCGGCCAGCAGCCGGAACGTCTCGCGGCTGAGCGGCGCGCACATCAGGTAGTTCAGGTTCATCTCTTCGCGGAGCTGGGCGATGCGCTCGCGCACCGAGTCTGGCGTGCCGTGGATGATCACGTCGTCGACGTAGAAATCGACCGGCGCCTTGCCGCGATAGTCCCGCGCGGTCTGCAACGTCTTCTGGTGCTGCGGGCCGGCATAGGCGTCGACCAGCCATTGCGCGCCGCGTCGCGCCACCGCTTCGGCTTCGGCCATGGTCGGCGCCAGCGCCATCAGGCGCGCCGTCGGGATGTCGCGGCCCTGATCGCTGAAACCGGCGGCCGCCAGGCGCTCGGCGTAGAGCCGGCGCTTGCCGGCCATATCGGCGAAGGAGCCGTGCGGATCCATCATGATGGAGAAGCCCTGGCTGGCCGCCCAGTCGATCGCCGGGGCCGAGGTCGCGGCCATCCACACCGGCGGGTGCGGGCGCTGCAAGGGCTTGGGCAGCACCTCGACATTGTCGAAGCGGAAATGCGCGCTCTCGTGGCTCAGCCGGTCCTGCGTCCAGGCCTTGAGCACGATCTCGACCGCCTCGCGGAAACGATCGGCGCTCTCCGCCGGCGGCACGCCGAAGGCGTTGAACTCCGTGGGCGCGAAGCCGCGGCCGGCGCCCCAGCAGACGCGGCCGCCCGACAGCACGTCGAGCAGCGCCACTTCCTCGGCCAGGCGCAGCGGGTGATAGAGCGCGGCCAGCGACACGGCGGTGCCGATCTTCAGCGTCTTGGTCCGCGCCGCCGCGGCGACGCCCAGCATGTGCACCGAGGGGCAGACGCTGAAGGTGGTGAAGTGATGCTCGGCCAGCCACACCGCGTCGAAGCCGGTGCGGTCCATGATCTCGATCCGCTCGAGCGCGCGGCTGTAGACTTCTTCCAACGGCCCGTGCCGCCCGGGCCAGCTGAAGAACTGCAGCACGCCGATTTTCATGCATGGCCCTCCGGATACGGCCGCGCGACCTTAGAACGCATGGTGGCCGGCGACTACCCCGTCGAGGCTTCACCCATGCGCGCTTTTCCCAGCAGCAGCAGGCTGAACGGCCGACTGGCCGAGGCGTACTACCACGACTCCTACGACGCGCCGCTTGCTCGCCCCGAGCTGACGATGCTCGAGATCTACGCCGCTCTGCTCGCTCACCTGCCGTGGTGGGCTCGGGTGCTGCTGATTGTGCGCAACGCCATCGTGTCGCCGTTCGGCTTGCGGACCGAGCCCGCCGCCGACGTCTGGAAACCGAAGATCAGGGACAGCTACCAGCCCGGCGACAAGTTCATACGTTTCAGGCTCTACGACCAGGACGAGTCGGAGATCGTCGCCGGCGCCGACGACAAGCACCTGGACTTCCGCGTCTCCGTGTTGCGCACGCGCGAGCAAGTCGGCGAGAAGGTGATCCTCTCGACCATCATCTTCACGCACAACGTTTTCGGCAGACTCTATCTGTTCTTTGTCCTGCCGTTCCACCGCTTCGGTCTGCGGCGTCTGATGGCGCGCGCGGTGGAGCAGGGCAGGATTTAAGGTCAGCTCGCGCCTGAGGGCAGATCAATGATGTAGCGCCCAGTGCCGTCTGCCTCGTAGAGCGCCAGCAGTCCCTGGGCGTCGCTGGCGTTGAAAAGTCGGCCGAAGACGGCGGCAGTCTGCTTCGGATTGGTGATCATGGCGTCTCTCTTTTTCGACGCGGCGTCGCGCCGCCCTTGACGCTGGGGCATCTTCCCAACATGTACGATGGCACGCGCCTGGCCGATACGCCCGCCGCAGGAGCTCGATGGCCGCTTCCGACGAGGACAATTCGCTCTTGGGCCGGGTCGGCCGCTACGCGCGGGTCGGTACCTCGGTCGGCGGCGTGGCGGCCAAGCTGGCGGGGCAACGCTATCTCGGCCTGTCGGTCGATCGCGATCGCAACGCCGCCGACCTCAAGGCGGCGCTCGGCGGGCTGAAGGGCCCGCTGATGAAGGCGGCGCAGCTGATCTCGACCATCCCCGACGCGCTGCCCGCCGAATATTCGCGCGAGCTGTCGCAGCTGCAGGCCAACGCGCCGGCGATGGGCTGGTCCTTCGTGCGCCGGCGCATGGCGAGCGAGCTGGGTCCGAACTGGCAATCACGCTTCGGCAGCTTCCAGAAGGAGGCGGCGGCGGCCGCGTCGCTCGGCCAGGTGCATCGCGCGACGCTGTCAGACGGCGCGCCGCTGGCCTGCAAGCTGCAGTATCCCGACATGGCCTCGACCCTGGAGGCCGACCTCAACCAGCTCAAGATGATCTTCGCCATCGGTCGGCGCATGGATATCGCGCTGCGCACGGAGGAGGTCTTCAAGGAGATCGCCGAGCGCCTGCGCGAGGAGCTCGACTACAAACGCGAGGCGCTGCACGCCCGGCTCTACGCCCACATGCTGCGCGACGAGCCCACGGTGCACGTCCCCGACATCGTCGAAGAGCTGTCGACCGGTCGGCTGCTGACCATGCGCTGGCTCGACGGCGCGCCGCTGTTGTCGTGGAAGGAGCGCGCGCAGGAAGAGCGCGACCGGCTGGCGCTCAACATGTTCCACGCCTGGTACAAGCCTTTCTATTTCTACGGCGTGATCCACGGCGATCCGCATCTCGGCAACTACTCGGTGCGCGAGACCGGCGACGTCAACCTGATGGATTTCGGCTGCGTGCGCGTCTTCCCTCCGTCTTTCGTCAAGGGCTCGATCGATCTCTACCGCGCGCTGCTCGCCGACGACGAGGAGATGGCGGTCGAGGCCTACAAGCTCTGGGGCTTCAAGGATGTCTCACGCGAGATCATCCGCGCGCTCAATCGCTGGGCGGCGTTCCTCTACGGCCCGCTGATGGACGATCGCCCGCGACGGATCACCGAGGGCTCGGCCGGCCAATACGGCCGCGAGACCGCCAACTCGGTGTTCTCGGAAGTGCGCCGGCTGGGCGGCGTCACCGTGCCGCGCGAGTTCGTGTTCATGGATCGCGCCGCGATCGGGCTGGGCTCGGTCTTCATCCACCTGCGCGCCGAGATCAACTGGTACCAGCTGTTCCAGAAGATGATCGGCGATTTCGACGTCGACGTTTTGGCGGCGCGCCAGAAGGCGGCGCTGGAGGCCGTGGGTCTTGGGAGCGCCGGCGTCCCGCCGGCATCATAAGAGCCGGCGGGACGCCGGCGGTCCCAAAGTCAGTCGATCCGCCCGATCTTGCGCACCACGGCCTCGAGCCGTTTGGCGTCGGCCTCGAAGAACCGGGTGAATTCCGGCGCGTCCATGTAGGCGATGGGCGAGCCGGCGGTTTCGAGCGCTTTCTTGACCGCCTCGTCGTTGATCGCCCGCTTCATGGCCTCGCGCAGCTGCGTCAGCAGCGGTGCGGGCACGCCCGCCGGCGCGAAGACGCCCGACCAGATGTAGTACTCGATGTCGTAGCCCAGCTCCTTCAGGGTCGGCACGTCGGGGAACAGCGGCAGGCGCTTGGCGCCCCAGCTCGCCAGTGGCCGCAGCTTGCCGGCGCTGATCTGGCCAGCCGCGATCGAGGGTCCGAGCAGGCCGATCTCGACCTCCTTGGCGAGGATGGCGCGCAGGGCGGGGCCGCCGCCGTTGTAGGGCACGTGGTGCAACTTGATGCCCGCCTCGTGCGCGAACATCTCGGTCGCGACGTGGTAGGTGCCGTAGGTGCCCGAGGAGGCGTAGGGGATCGAGCCCGGCTTGGCCTTGGACGCCGCCACGATGTCACCCAGCGACTTGTACGGGCTGTCGGCGGGCACCACGAGGATCGGCGGATCGGCGGTGACCAGCGCGATCGGCTGCAGCTGCGAGAGCTTGAAGGCCGGCGGCCGGTTGAACAATTCGTCGGCCACCGGCAGGGTCGAGACGCTGGCCAAGGCCATCAGCAGCGTATAGCCATCGGGCTTGGCCTGGGCGACGAAAGCGGTGCCGATCGCGCCGCCGGCACCACCCTTGTTCTGCACGACGACCGGCTGGCCCCAGATCTTCTCCAGCGCCGCCGCCACCGGCCGCGCGGAGACGTCGGCCACGCCGCCCGGCGGGAAGCCGACCACCATGCTCACCGGCCGGTCGGGAAAGCGCTCTTGCGCTGGGGCCACCCAAGGCGCTAGCAGCGCCAGCATGATGGCTAGTCCGGCGACGCGTCGCATGCGGCGGCCCTCCCTTTGTCGCTGGTTCGATCATGTCGCCGCGATCTCGCCACGCCAAGCCGCTTAATTGCCACGATGAGGAGGCAGGTCCGATCGAATGGCTCGTCGCAAGCACCGACACCATCACCACCACCGCGCGTCATCGCGGGGAGGCCGCATGCTGATCACCACCCTGATCGCGTTGGTCGTGCTGGCCGTCGGCGCCATGGTCGCGGCGTGGTGGTGGCTCGACAGCGCGGCGGAGCCCTTCGCCGCCGACCGTCCCGAGACCACGCAGACCGCCGAGGTGGCCCTGGTGCTGGGCGCCGCGCCCTTCCTCGATGACGGTCGGCCCAACCGCTTCTTCGAGCACCGGCTCGACGCCGCCGCCGACCTCTATCGCGCCGGCAAGGTGAAGTTCCTGCTGGCCAGCGGCGACAGCATCCACCCCAGCTACGACGAGACCACGGCGATGAAGCGCGGTCTCGTCAAGCGCGGCGTGCCGGCCGAGGTGGTCTATCGCGACACCGCCGGCGTGCGCACGCTCGACTCGGTGCTGCGCGCCCGCGACCTCTACGGCTTGCGCCGCATGGTGATCGTCTCGCAGGATTTCCATGTGCGCCGCGCCGTGTGGCTGGCGCGTCAGCACGGCGTCGAGGCTTTCGGCCTCGACGCCAAGGGCGTCTCGCCCTTCGACGCGCTCGATTCCTGGGCGCGCCAGTTCCCCTCGGCGCTCAAGGCCGTGCTCGACATCTGGACCGGCGCGGTGGCGCAATACCGCGGCAAACCGGTGCGCATCGGCGTCGATCCGGCGGACTGAACGAGGCCGCCGGGGCCGCGCCTGGTCGGGGGGCGCCCGCTTCCCGGGAGGGGCGGCCGAGGCGCCCCCAAACTCGCTGGGTGGTCCCAAACAAGCGCTGGCCGGGGTTTCGTGAAGTAACCGCGTCTACGACCAAAGTCGAACTTCCGTGCCGGACCGCGGCCGGCCTAGCGTTCGATGGGGAGCCGTGCCGGCGCCCCCAGCCTTGGTGGTGGGATTTGTCCGTAACCCGCTTGGCAAATCCCGGCCGCGACGGCATGTTGCGGCGCCAAAAGACCGCCAGTACCTGACGACGGAACCCGCCTCATGAAAATCGCTGTGCCGAAGGAGCGCAGACCGCACGAGACCCGTGTGGCCGCGACCCCCGAGAGCGTCAAGAAACTGAAAGGGCTGGGGTTCGACATCGTGATCGAGAGCGGCGCCGGCGAGGCGGCCGCCTACCTCGACCATGCCTATGCCGAGGCCGGCGCCGAGATCGCCCCCGACGCGGCCAGCGCCCTGCGCGACGCCGATGTGGTCTTCAAGGTGCAGCGGCCGATGATGGCCGACGAGGGCGTCAACGAGGTCGCGCTGATGAAGCGCGGCGCCGTGCTGCTCGCGCCGCTGGGCGCGATGGTCAACAAGGCGCTGGTCGACGCCCTGGTGACGGCGAGGATCTCGGCCTTCGCGCTGGAGCTGACGCCGCGCATCACCCGCGCGCAGTCGATGGATATCCTGAGCTCGCAGGCCAACCTCGCGGGCTACAAGGCGGTGATCGATTGCGCCGCCGCTTTCACCCGCGCCTTTCCGCAGATGATGACCCCGGCCGGCACCGTGGTGCCGGCGCGCGTGTTCGTCATGGGCGTGGGCGTCGCCGGCCTGCAGGCCATCGCCACCGCGCGGCGCCTGGGCGCGATCGTCACCGCCACCGACGTGCGGCCCGCCACCAAGGAGCAGGTGCAGTCGCTGGGCGGCAAGTTCGTCGCCGTCGAGGACGAGGAGTTCAAGGCGGCCGAGACCGCCGGAGGCTACGCCAAGGAGATGTCGGCGGAGTACCGCGCCAAGCAGGCCGCGCTGGTCGCCGAGCACATCAAGACGCAGGACATCGTCATCACCACGGCGCTGATCCCCGGCCGCAAGGCGCCGGTGCTGGTGAGCGAGGACATGGTGAAATCGATGAAGCCGGGCTCCGTGATCCTCGACATGGCGGTCGAGCAGGGCGGCAACTGCCCGCTGTCGCGCCAGGGCGAGACGGTGGTGCACAACGGCGTGAAGATCATCGGGCCGTGGAACCTGCCGGCCAGCCTCGCCACCGACGCCAGCAACCTCTTCGCCCGCAACCTGCTGGCCTTCGTCACGCCGCTGGTCGACAAGGAGACCAAGGCGATCAAGCTCAATATGGACGACGAGGTCGTCAAAGGTGCGCTGATCACCCATGACGGCGCTATCGTGCATCCCCAGCTCCAGCCGGCCGAGTGAGCCCATCATGAACGACGATCTCGCCGCCAAGGCGGCCGAACTCGCCAAGCAGGCGGCGGAATTCGCCAAATCGGTCGCCGGCTTCGCCGACGAAGCCGCGGCCGCGGCCGCCACAGTGCCGGCCGCCGCCGCCGCGGGCGGGCACACGCCTTTCATCACCCTGCTGACGATCTTCGCGTTGGCCTGCTTCGTCGGCTACTACGTGGTCTGGCGGGTGACGCCGGCGCTGCATTCGCCGCTGATGGCCGTCACCAACGCGGTGTCCTCGGTGATCATCGTCGGCGCGCTGCTCGCCGCTGGCCTGAAGGGCAACGGTTGGCCGCAGTTCTTCGGTTTCATGGCCGTGACCTTGGCCGCCGTGAACATCTTCGGCGGCTTCATCGTGACGCATCGCATGCTGGCGATGTTCAAGAAGAAGCCGACGGCGGCGAAGAAGTAGGGGCGGGACAAGGATTATGACCCAGGACCTCGCCTCCTACGGCTACCTGATCGCGGCGATCTGCTTCATCATGTCGTTGCGCGGGCTGTCGTCGCCCGAGTCCTCGCGCGGCGGCAATCGCTGGGGCATCGTCGGCATGGTGATCGCCATCGGCGTCACCATCGCCACACCCGGGATCGTCACCTACAACTCGATCGCCGCCGGCCTGATCGTTGGCGGTTCGATCGGCACCTTCATCGCGCTACGCATCCAGATGACGGCGCTGCCGCAGCTGGTGGCCGCGTTCCATTCCCTCGTCGGCCTGGCGGCGGTCTTCGTCGCCGCCGCCGCCTTTATCATGCCCGAGGCCTTCGGCCTGGGTGCGCGCGGCAAGATCCATGTCGGCAGCCTGGTCGAGATGGGCCTGGGCACCGCGATCGGCGCCATCACCTTCACCGGCTCGGTGGTCGCCTTCGCCAAGCTGCAGGGCCTGGTATCGGGCGCGCCGCTGGTCTTCCGCGGCCAGCATTTCGTCAACGCGCTGCTGGGCATCGGCATGGTGGCGCTGCTGGTGTGGTTCGCCGCCAAGGGCTCGCCCTCGGCCTTCGTGCTGCTGATCATCATCTCCCTGCTGCTCGGCTTCCTGCTGATCCTCCCGATCGGCGGCGCCGACATGCCGGTCGTCGTCTCGATGCTGAACTCCTATTCGGGATGGGCCGCCGCCGGCATCGGCTTCACCCTCGCCAACACCGCGCTGATCGTCACCGGCGCGCTGGTCGGCAGCTCGGGCGCGATCCTGAGCTACATCATGTGCAAGGGCATGAACCGCTCGATCTTCAACGTGATCCTGGGCGGCTTCGGCACCGACTCCGGCACGGTGGTGGGCGGCGCCAAGAGCGAGAAGCCGGTCAAGCCAGGCTCGGCCGACGACGCGGCCTTCCTGATGTCCAACGCCGGCTCGGTGATCATCGTGCCGGGCTACGGCATGGCGGTGGCCCAGGCCCAGCACGCGCTGCGCGAGATGGCTGACATCCTGAAGAAGAAGGGCGTCAACGTGCGCTACGCCATCCACCCGGTGGCCGGTCGCATGCCCGGCCACATGAACGTGCTGCTGGCCGAGGCGAACGTGCCCTACGACGAGGTCTTCGAGCTCGAGGATATCAACCGCGACTTCCCGAGCACCGACGTGGCCTTCGTCATCGGCGCCAACGACGTCACCAACCCCGCCGCCAAGACCGATCCCAAGAGCGCGATCTACGGCATGCCGATCCTCGACGTCGAGCGCGCGCAGACCGTGCTGTTCGTCAAGCGCGGCATGGCGGCGGGCTACGCCGGCGTCGAGAACGAGCTGTTCTTCCGCGACAACACCATGATGCTGTTCGCCGACGCCAAGGTGATGTGCGAGAACATCGTCAAGGCGCTGGAACGGACGCACTGACGCGGTCGTGGTGATCCACCCGCGCCGACGGCCCGGTTGAGGCGCATCGGAAATATATTGTAGCGGTCGCTACATTTCCTGTAGAACTATGTAGCGAGTGCTACAGGAGGCTTCATGAGCGATACCGCTTCGCGCGTTGCGCAAAACACCTTCGTGTCCATGAGCACGCGGCAGATCGCCGTGCTGATTGGGCTCGGCGCCGGCCTCTGGTTTCTGGCCGCGATGATCTTGCGCCTCGCCGCGCCCATGGGCGCGCTGGATGGCACCGTGCGCTTGTTGACCTATGCCCTGGTGGTTCCCGGCACGCTTCCGGCGGTCTGGTTGATCTGGAAGCTTCCCGGCCTTCGCCGCGACCAGGTCGCGCTGGGTGTCGCGATCGCCACAGCGACGGCGGCCCTGCTCGATGGCATAGCCTTGGCGTGGTTTCCGGGATTGTACGCCGCCGATGTGCGGCTCGTGGCCGCGTGCGGCGCGGCCATACTCTGGGGGGCCGGGGCCGGGCTCGTGCTGGGTCTGCTTTTCAATCGCTCGTCCGAACGTTAACCGCTTCCTCGCAGGCTCGCCTTGGCGACGTCCTCGAGGCCGACGCTTTTGAGCAGGACCATGCCCTCGATCGCGACCAGGAGCCGTGCGGCGTCCGCGGCGCGCGCGGTCGCGGTCGAAGACTGGAGCTGGGCCTTGCCCCATTCCAGGAAGGCGCGCGCGATGCCGCCGCCTACCTCGCGGTAGAACGGATCGCCGCGCGCCGACAGCGCGACGATCTCCAGCCAGAGCTGCATGTACGGCCATACCTCATTGCTCAGCAGCACGGCCGCGAGCCGCCGGCGTAGCGCGTCGAGAGGCATCGGTTGGGGTGCGGTATGGGTGTCCAGCAGCGCGACAAGACGTGACGACAGCAGTTGCAGAGTCGCGGCGATGAGTTCGGACTTGTCGTGGAAATAGTACAGCAGCATCCGGTCGCTGATGCCCGCCGCCTCGGCCAGCGGCCGTACGCTGGAGGCCGGCAGGCCTTTCGCGAGGACATGGTCGGCAAGCCCGTTGAGGATGTCGAGGCGTCGCTGCTCGGCCTTCTTCACCCGGAAATCCCTCCTTCCTAGGCACGTGGGTCGACTGTCTTTCGCATAGATGCGAGCATCAGCGAAAGGGCGCGTGGCCCGCCGGATCGCGGCGCGGCCCATCGCTCGGGCTACGCATCGGATAGACGGGGCATGCCGAACGCTTATGACGCGATCCTCTTCGATGTTGGCGGCCCGCTCGACATGGAGTTCGCGTGGGAGATCGCGGTCGATTCGGCGATCGCCGCGGCGTGCGCGCTGGAGGGCATCCGCGTCGACGAGGAGGCGCTGAACGTGGCCAGCCGGCGCGCCGTCGAGGTCTTCGCGCCGGATGCTTACGCCCACATGGTGGAGACGCTGTGCGGTGGCGATCCGCAGGCTGTCGCGCGCGTCGAACGGCGCGTGCGCGACACGCTTTCCGGCCTCGACACGTTTCAGCTGCGTCCCGGCATCGACGGCCTGTTGCAACGACTCCTCGCGCAAGGCCTCGCACTGGGCATCGTCGCCAATCAGCCCGCGACCGCCGTCGAGCGGCTACGGCGCGTGGGTATCGTGCAGCATTTCCGGCACCTGGGCCTGAGCGCGCTGGTGGGCGCGCGCAAGCCGGATGCGGCGATCTTCATCGGAGCCGCCGAGGCGCTCGGCGTCGAGCCCGCGCGCTGCATCATGGTCGGCGACCGCATCGACAACGACATCGCGCCGGCCAAGGCGCTGGGCATGGCGGCGATCCGCTTCCGCTCCGGCCGCCATGCGCGCCAGCAACCCCGCGGCCCGAGCGAGGCGCCGGACGCCGATGTCGTCGACGTGCTCGAGCTGGAGCGCGCGATCGAGGCGTTGCTGGGGCGTTAGCAACCCTGTCATCCCTCGCTACGCTCGGGATGACAGAGAAACTGTCTCAATGCCGATGCGCGTGGCTGTGCTGGCCGCCGCCGAAGCGGTCGATGTGTAGCGGCGTCTTGGCCAGACCCGGGCAGAACGTGCCGACGACCTTCTCCAGCCGGTCGTAGAGCAGCTTCGACGGCTTGTTGGCCGCCGATAGCCGCGCGCGCGCCGCCTCGGCCTTGCGCGCCAGCTCGGCCATGTCGAGCGTCAGCAGGCGGCGGTTCTCGACCACGATGCGCCCGCCGATCATCACCGAATGCACGGCCGAGCCGTCCTCGGTATGCACGATCTGGTTGGTTGGATCGTTGAACGGGATCCAGTTCACGTGATGCAGGTCGAGGAAGACGATGTCGGCCTTGTAGCCCTCGGCGACGCGCCCGATCTTGTCGCCGAAGCCCAGCGCGCGGGCGCTGCCCACGGTCGCGGCTTCGAGCACCTCGTCCGTCGTGACCCAGCGCTGCCAGTCGGGCCCGCGTGACTTGGACACCATCGAGGCCAGGCGCATGTTCTCGTACATGTTCTGATTGTCGGAGCAGCTCGCGCCGTCGGTGCCGATGCCGACATTGACCTTGCGATCGAGCATGCCGCGCATGTCGGCCAGCCCATTGCCCAGCCGCATGTTGCTGCCGGGGTTGTGCGAGACCGAGCCGCCCTTGTCGCCCAGACGCTTGTTGTCGTCGTCGTCGAGCCACACGCCATGCGCCACGGTGAAGTCGGGCCCGACGAGGCCCAGCGCATCCATATGCGCGAGCAACGTCGAGCCGTAGCGCTGGTAGCCGACCACCGCCTGCACCTTGGACTCCGCGACGTGGCTGTGCAGGCCAACGCCGAAATCGCGTGCCAGCTTCAGGCAGGCGAGCAGGAAATCGTCGGAGCAGTGGTGCGGGATGGTCGGCGCCACGGCCATGCCGATGTCGTGGCGATCCAGCTTCCAGCCCTTCAACGCCTTGCGCATCGCCGCGACGCTCGACTTGTAGGGGGCGAGCCGGAAGCGCTCGACATCCTGGCGCAGGCCGGGCGAGAGGCGGTCGATCAGGCCGGGGATCGCCTCGAAGAAGCTGAGATCGGCGACCATCGGCGCCACGACTGCGCGCATGCCGACATCGCGATAGGCTTGGCCGACGGCGGCGAGGCCCTCGGGCGAGGGCATCGGGAATTCGCCGATCAGATCGTAGGCGGCGGTGCAGCCCTTCAGCACCATCTCGGCCGCGCCGATGGTGGCGGAGAGGTACTTGTCCTCCAGCGTGCGGTTGCCGTTGGTCCACGGCCCGGCGGTGAGCAGCAGCTCCAGGGTGATGCGATCGAGCATGCCCTTGGCGAGGTTGCCGTGGCTGTGGGTGTGGCCGTTGATCAGGCCCGGATGCATTAACCTGTCACGCGCGTCGATCACGGTGGCGTCTTGGGGCGCCGGCATGCCCGGCCGGCCGATGGCGGCGATGGTGTCGCCCTTCACCAGGATGTCGGCCTTGGGCGCGGCGTGTGCCCGGATGTCGAGCAGCCTGCCGCCCCGGATGATCGTATGCGTCGCCTTCGCCATCGTGATCTCCCGCTTCGCCTGGCCATTATGGAGAGCATGCAACAAAAAAGCCGCCGGGACTCGGCGGCTCGTCTGTCGTCGCGGAGACGGTTTCGGGGCTAGTAGCCCTCGCGCTCCATGCGCTTGCGCATCAGCTTGCGCACGCGGCGGATCGCCTCGGCGCGCTCGCGGGCGCGCTTCTCGGAGGGCTTTTCGTAGTTGCGCCGCAGCTTCATCTCGCGGAACACACCTTCGCGCTGCATCTTCTTCTTCAGGACGCGCAGCGCCTGATCGACGTTGTTTTCGCGGACGAGAACCTGCACTTTGATCGAGCTCCAATCGCGGACGGGGCCCCTGGGGGACCGGAATTAGAAGGCCGGGCTTCTAACACAGCCGCAGGGGGTTGGGAAGCCTGCCCGGCCCGCCATATATACCGCCTGACCACGCCCGAGGATGCCCCCATGAGCGCCGACGAGCCGACCGCTAACCCCTTGAAAGACAAGGTTCTTGACGCCGTGCTGGCGCAGGTGCCGTTCGACGGCTGGAGCCGTGCGGCGATCGACAGCGCGGTGCGGGCCGGCGCCATCACCCGCGACGAGGCCCGGCTGGCCTTTCCGGGCGGGGTGATCGACATGATCGCCTGGCACAGCCTCAGGGCTGATCGGCTACTGGTCGAGGAGATGGAGCGCCGCGGCGTTTCCTCGATGAAGGTGCGCGAGCGGGTCACGCTCGGCGTACGCATCCGGCTGGAGCAGAACACTCAACATCGCGAGGCGATCCGCCGGGCGCTGGCAATGCTCGCCATGCCGTTCAACGGGCTGCTGGCCAGCAAGCTCTTGTACCGCACGGTCGACGCCATCTGGTACGCCGCCGGCGACACCGCGACGGATTTCAACTTCTACACCAAGCGCGCGCTGCTGGCCGGTGTCTACTCCTCGACCCTGCTGTTCTGGCTCAACGACCGCTCGGAGAATTTCTCCGCCACTTGGGCGTTCCTCGACCGGCGCATCGAGGACGTGATGCGCATCGAGAAGCTGAAGAGCCGCGTGCGCGAGTTCGGCACCCGCGCTACGTCGCAGGCCCGCCCAGCCGGTTGACGTGGCCCATCTTGCGGCCGGGCCGCGCCTCGCGCTTGCCATAGAGATGCAGCTTGGCGTTCGGCTCGGCGAGGATCGAGGACCATTGGTTGGCCTCGTCGCCGATCAGGTTGGTCATTACCACGGCTGAGCGGACGGTGACCGGGCCGAGCGGCAGGCCGCAAACCGCGCGCACGAATTGCTCGAACTGACTGGTGGCGCAGGCATCCTGCGTCCAGTGGCCGGAATTGTGCGGGCGCGGCGCCATCTCGTTGGCGAGCACGCGACCGTCGCGCGTCACGAACAGCTCGACGCAGAGCAGGCCGACGCCGTCCAACGCCTCGATCGCGCGTCGGCCGATGTCCTCGGCCTGTCGCACGATGTCGGGCGAGAAGCCGCCGGGGATGGTCGAGGTGTGCAGGATGCCATCGCGATGCACGTTGCGCGGCGGCGGAAAGCAGACGGTCGACCCGTCGAGCGCGCGCGCGACGATCACCGAGGCCTCGGCAGCGAAATCGACGAAGCCCTCGACGATCACCTCGCGCTTGCCGAGCCTCGCCCACACCGCGGCGAGATCGCTCGACGCGTCGAGCCGCGCCTGGCCTTTGCCGTCATAACCTTCGGTCGTCGTCTTGGCGATCGAGGGCGTGCCCACTTGGCGCACGGCCGCGACGAAACCGGCTTCGTCCTTCGCGACGGCGAAGGGCGCGGTCGGCACGCCGATGCGTTCGAAAAACCGCTTCTCGCGCTCGCGGTGCTGCGCCACGCGCAACGCCTCGATGCCGGGGCGTAGCGGCTTCAGCGGCGCCAGGAATTCGGCGCAGGCCACCGGCACGTTCTCGAACTCGTAGGTGATGACATCGACCTTGGCGGCGAAGTCACTGAGCGCCGCGTGATCGTCCCATGCCGCGCGCGTCCAGGCCGCCGAGACGAGCGCCGCCGGCGACTCTTCCTCCGGCGCGTAGATGTGGCAGCGATAGCCGAGATTGCCGGCGGCGAGCGCCGTCATGCGGCCAAGCTGCCCACCGCCCAGGATGCCGATGGTCGAACCAGGAGGCAGCGCGGTCATCGCTCGACTTTCCCTTCCCCCGGAGGGGGAAGGTGCCCGAAGGGCGGAAGGGGGATGTCGAAGACGGACACTGAGCGCGTTGAGGCATCCCCCATCCGTCGCGCTGCGCGCGCCACCTTCCCCCTCCGGGGGAAGGTAGAAGAACGACGCCTTGTCACTTCGTCGGCTCGTCGACCGGGACCTTGGCGACCGACGCGGTCTGGCGCGTGCGCCAGGCCTCGACCGCGGCCTGCACCTTGGCATCGGACAAGCCGACGATGCTGGCGGCGAGCAGGCCGGCGTTGATCGCGCCCGGCTTGCCGATGGCCAGCGTGCCGACGGGAATGCCGCCGGGCATCTGGACGATCGACATCAGGCTGTCCATGCCCTTCAGCGCCTGGCTCTCGACCGGCACGCCCAACACCGGCAGCGGCGTCATCGACGCGGTCATGCCGGGCAGGTGCGCCGCGCCGCCGGCACCGGCGATGATCACCTTGATGCCACGCGTTTTCGCCGACGCGGCGTAGTCCATCATCCGCTTGGGCGTGCGATGGGCCGAGACGATGCGCGTCTCGTGCGCGACGCCCAGCGCGTTGAGCGTCTCGGCGGCGTGCCGCATGGTGGTCCAGTCGGACTGGCTGCCCATGATGATGCCGACGACCGGCTTGCCCGCCGTCGAGGTCTTGCGTCTGGCCATGTCAGGAGGTCACGCGATGATGTCGGGGATGAGTCGGCTCTCAAGGTGCAGCATCAGGTCCTTGAGCACCAGCTTGCGCTTCTTCAGGCGCTGCAGCTGCAGCTGGTCGAACGGCGCCTTTTCCGTCAGGCGGGCGATGACCTCGTCGAGGTCGCGATGCTCCTGGCGCAGCGTCTCGAGCTTCGCCCTGATCACGTCCAGACCGCCGATGTCGTCGTTGTCCTGCATTCCGGCGGAGACTAGCAAAACCCGGCCCGCGCGTGTACGGCTTCCGGCGCGATGAGCGATTTCCTTCCCCACCCGTTCTGGAACTTCTCGCTCGAGGTCTATGGCGGCGACGGCGCGGCGCGCGCCTGCCTCGACCTGCAGGAGCGCCGGGCGGCCGACGTCAACGTGCTGCTCTACTGCGCCTGGCTGGGCGCCTCGGGCCGCGGCACGGTGACGGTGGAAAAGCTGCGCGCGGTGATCGCCGACATCGCCCGCTGGCAGACCGAGATCATCCAGCCGGCGCGTGCGCTGCGCCAGAAGATCAAGACTCTGGGCGGCGCGACGACCGGTTCGGGCGCCGATTTTCCAGCCCAGGTCGAGGCGGCGCGGCGCAAGGCGGCCGAGGCCGAGCTCGCGGCGGAGCATGTCGAGCAGCTGGTGCTGGCCGCGCACGCGCCGTTCTCCGGCGATCGCGACAAGCCGGTGCGCGATCGTCTACGCGCCGCCGTCGGCAATCTAGGCGTCTACGCCGTGTGTCTCGGCGTGACGCCCGACGACCGCGATCGCGAGGCCATCGCGACGATCCTCGCGGCGGCGTTTCCGGTCACGCCGCGCTTCGAGGTCGAGCGCGCCGTCGGCTTGCGCGCGAGCTCGGCGGCGTAAGCGCGATCACATTTTATGACTCGACCTTGTGCGCCGTTGACCATCGGCCGCACGAGTACGATGTTTATGGCGTCCACACAGGATCGCGCCGCGGGCGTTGAAGAGCGCCCTGAGGTGTGAGCGCACCGCCCTTGCGAGCGGCACCTGGGGACACGTGATCGAACGACGGAAGGAGGATGCGCATGATCGCAGAAACTCCACCGGGTCACCGGTTCTGGTACCGCTGAGAAGCGGGACCACGACGTGTTCGACGGACCCATTGACACGGACCATCCACCGACGCGTCGCTCACCCACAATCGAATAGTCTCTTTGCCGGGCAACCGGCCAGCGGCGCCGCTGGTGTCGAGGTGCACGGATCTTGGATCCATAATGGATCAACGCGGGCGGAAGCCCCGGAGCCCCGATCTCACCTGATGAGACGGGGCTCTTGCGTTGCTCCGTCATCCCGAGCGAGGCCTGGGATCCAGGCCGGCCCTAGCGTATCGAGCGGCTAACCAGACGCATCTGTCATTCCGAGCGCAGCGAGGAATCTAGGCATCTTCCCTAGAT
>CAYTFW010000077.1:3982-27918 GCA_964437145.1 uncultured Rhizobiaceae bacterium | reverse complement strand
CTCATCCGCCTCGCTGGCGCTCGGCACCTTCTCCCCGCCTTCGCGGGGAGAAGGCGGTTCAACCACAGCAGCCGCCGTCCTTCTTGCCGGCGCCTTCGTACTCGTCGTGCAGCTTGATCCAGCTCATGACGCCCGCGCCCTCGTTGCGGCCCTTGGGCGCGAGGTCGAGCCACATGAAGGCGCCCATCGTCATTTCGTCGCCGCGGTGATAGGTCGAATAGGTGTGGTAGATCGCGCCGGCCTCGTCACGGACGAAGATGCTGACGCCGTGCATGTCCTCGCTGCTCTTGATCACCGTGCCGTAGTTGTAGATCGCGCGGCCGGCGGCGATGTCCTCCTTGCGGAACGACACACCGTAGTCGTAGTTGAAGTCGCTGCCATAGGCGCTGACCCAGGGGAAGGTCCAGCCCATGCGCCGCTTGACCTGCTCGATGCGCGCCAGCGGCGCGCGCGAGATCGCGGCGAACGACAGATCGGCCTGCTCGAAATGCCGGCGCGCGGCGTCGACGTGATCGGCGATGAAGCTGCAACCCGTACACTGGTGGTCCGAGTCGGGCGCCAGCATGAAGTGGTAGACCGCGAGCTGGCTGCGCGCGCCGAACAGGTCGGCCAGGCCGCAGGCGCCCTTCGGTCCCTCGAACACATAGGGCTTGTCGATCTTCACCCAGGGAAGCGCCCGCCGCTCGGCACGCAGCGCGTCGAGCGCGTGGGTCATCTCGCGTTCGCGCGCGAGCAGCGCCTTGCGCGCGGCAAGCCATTCCTCACGGGTCGCGGTTGGATGCGTTGTCATCGGTCTCACTCCATCGGTGGGTGCGGGGTGCACGCGACTGAGATAGGGTCCGGCCGGCCAAGACCGGGAGTGACAAGTGTGACGCGATATCGGCGGAACCCGCGCGGCGCTGGTTGATCAGCCGCTTCTTCTGATGTGAACTGACGGCACCCGGCTTCAAGGAGCCCCGAGCATGCGTGCCATCATCGCGATCGCTGTCGCTTCCTTGATGGCGCTGGTCGTGCCGCCGACGGCGCTGGCGCAGGATCATGAGCAGCACTGGCGCCGGTGCACCGGTAAGGAGGGCGTCGGGCCTGAAGAGCGCATCCGCTCGTGCACGATCGTCATCGACTCCGGCCGCGAGAACCAGATCGGCACCGCCACCGCGTTTCACAACAGGGGCATCGCCTACGAGCAGAAACGGCAGTGGCCGCAGGCGATCGAGCAGTTCAGCGAGGCGATCCGGCGTAACCCGCCCAACGTGCTGGCGCTGCTCGGTCGTGGCTACGCCTATGTGAGTTCCGGCAACATTGATCGCGGCCTGCAGGATTACGAAGCGGCATTGCGCGCGCAGCCGAACAACGCCTTCGCCCTGGTTCGTCGCGGCGGCGCCTACGCCGCGAAGCAAGATCACAAGCGCGCGATGCAGGACTACGACAGGGCGCTACAGATCGACCCCTCGCTGGTCCTCGCCTGGACCAATCGCGCGGCGGCCCATTTCAATACCGGCGATCACGCCTCGGCGCTCAGCGACTACACCGAAGCCAACCGTCTGGCGCCCGCCAATCCGAGCGCGCTGTCCGGCATCTGCGTCGCGGGCGCGATCGTCGGCCGGCTCGAGCAGGCGATGGACGCCTGCGAGCGGACCCTGCGCCTGACCCCGCGCAATCCGCAGGCGGTCTACAGCCGCGCCATCATTCATCTCAAGGCGGGGCGCCTTGATGAGGCGATCGCCGGTTTCACCGACGCTCTTTCGATCGAGCAGTACGCGCCGATGTTCTATGGCCGGGGCGTGGCGAAGGCGCGCAAAGGCGATGTCGAGGGGTCCCGCGCCGATTTCGCGTCGGCCCGCTTCATGCAACCCGACATCGACCGGGAAATGTCGCACTATGGTTTCTAACGGACGCGCTTCAGCCACGGCGACAGGTGGAAGACGCTCATCAACAGATACATCGCGGTCATTCCGGTCAGTGGTGACGCGGACGCACAGATCATGTCTGGTGCGCCCGGCAGCGCGCTCAGGAGCGCCATGACGGCGAAGGTCGGCGCGGCGGCGAGCGACAGCCGGTCGGCCCCGCGCCATGCGGTCCGGACATTCATGGTGACCTCCTTGGCGGATGTGCAGCGTGACACGCACCCTGGCGCGGGCCGGAAACGGGCGGGAGTGACATCGGTGGCGGGATTCCGATGGACTCGTTGATCACGGCGGCGGCGCGCGCGCTGGCGACGGGCGACGCCCTGGGCGCGCTCAAGCGCGTCGCGCTGCGCGACGATGCCCCGGCGCTGGCGCTGCGCGGCATCGCCATGGCGCAGCTCGGCGATCTGGTTCGCGCCAAGGCTTTGTTGAAGCGCGCGGCGCGTGCTTTTGGCGCGAAGGAAGCGGTGGCCCGCGCGCGCTGCGTCGTCGCCGAGGCCGAGATCGCGCTGGTATCGCGCGACCTGGGGTGGCCGGAGAGGACGCTCGCGGCCGCGCGCACGGCGCTCGAGGCCGAGGGCGATCGCATCAACGCTACGCTTGCCCGCACCTTGGAGATCCGCCGCCTGTTGCTGATCGGCCGCCTCGACGAAGCCGAACAAGCGCTAGCGGGCTTCGACCCAACGAACCTGCCGCTTGCGTTGCGCGCCACCCACGAGCTGGCGGTGGCGGGCATCGCAATCCGGCGGCTGCGCACCGGCGCGGCACGCACCGCGCTTACCCGCGCACGCGAGGCCGCGCAGATGGCACGCGTGCCGGCGCTGATGGCGGAGGTCGACAACGCCGCACGCGTGCTCGATACGCCGGCGGCGCGCCTGATCGCACGCGGCAAGGAACGGCCGCTGATGCTCGAAGAGGTCGAGGCGCTGCTGGCGTCGGACACGCTGGTCGTCGACGCCTGCCGACATGTCGTGCGCCAGGGCGCCATGATTGTCCCGCTTGCCAGCCGCCCGGTGCTATTCGCGCTCGCCCGCGCGCTGGGCGAGGCGTGGCCCGGCGATGTCCCGAGGACCGTGCTGCTGGCGCGCGCGTTTCGCGCGAAGCATGCCGACGAATCGCATCGCGCGCGGCTGCGGGTCGAGATCGGCCGCCTGCGCGCAGCGTTGAGAGGACTGGCCGAGCTGAAGGCGACGCCCGAAGGTTTCGCGCTGACGCCACGCCGCGCGCGCGAGATCGTCGTGCTGGCGCCGCCCGTGGAGGATCGACACGCGGCGGTGCTGGCCTTCCTCGCCGACGGCGAGTCGTGGTCGAGCTCGGCGCTGGCGATCGCGCTCGGCGCCAGCCCGCGCACCGTGCAGCGCGCGCTCGACGACCTCCAGGCATCGGGCAAGGCGCAGTCCTTCGGCCGCGGCCGCGCGCGTCGCTGGGTCAGTCCGCCAGTGCCGGGTTTCCCGACCGTCTTGTTACTCCCCGGTCCGCTACCGGACGGCTAGATCAGGGGCACCAGGAACCCAGGGAGAACCCCATGAAGCGATCATCAGCGGACATCGTCCGCGAGTACGTGTTCGCCGATGTCGAGAACGTCCACGGCGTCACCTTCGACGGCCAGCGCGTCTGGTTCGCGTCGGGCGACAAGCTCAACGCCTTCGATCCGGCCAGCGGCAAGGTCGAGCGCACGATCAACGTCGCCGCGCATGCCGGCACGGCCTTCGACGGCAAGCATCTGTTCCAGATCGCCGAGGATCGCATCCACAAGATCGACCCCGCGACCGGCAAGATCCTGAAGACGATTCCCTCGCCCGGCGCCGGCGGTGATTCGGGCATGGCCTGGGCCGAAGGCACGCTGTGGGTGGGTCAGCATCGCGGCCGCAAGATTCACCAGATCGATCCGGAGACCGGCGCGATCCTGCGCACCATCGAGTCCGACCGCTTCGTCACCGGCGTCACCTGGACCGATGGTGAGCTGTGGCACGCCACCTGGGAAGGCGACGAGAGCAACCTGCGCCACGTCGATCCGGCTTCCGGCGCGGTGCTGGAGCGCCTCGACATGCCAAAGGGGGCCAATATCTCGGGCCTCGAATCCGACGGCGCCGACCGCTTTTACTGCGGCGGCGGTCCCGGCGGCAAGGTGCGCGCCGTGCGACGGCCGCGGCGCAAGGCGACATAGCCGCCATGCGGCATGCCGGCTGAGGCCGGCCCCTCGACGGAGGCGCCGACGCTGCTATCCTCGCGGCCAAGCAACGAGGATCCGAGGGAGCAGCGCCGTCATGCAGCGGCTGATCATCGAGAAGAGCGGACCGGTCACCACGATCTGGATGAACCGGCCCGAGAAGAAGAACGCGCTCGACAGCGTCATGCTGAACGAGCTGCGCGAGGTGCTGAGCGCGCCCGTCGCGCCCGAGGATCGGGTGCTCGTCATTCGCGGCAAGGGCACCGTGTTCTGCTCAGGTCTCGACATGAGCGAGCGGCGCGAGACCATCGGCTCGGGCAGCGCCAGCGGCATCGAGACGATGCTGCGCGCCATCGAGCTCACACCTTTGCCAGTCGTCGCCGTGGTGCACGGCGACGCCATCGCTGGCGGCAACGAGTTGGCGCTGCATTGCGACCTCGTGGTCGCCTCCTCGACAGCGCGCTTCGGCATGTCGCTGGCCCAGGTCGGGCTGGCGCCCAACTGGTTCCTCGCCAAGAAGCTGATGGAGGTGCTGGGCCCGGTGACGACGCGCGAGATGCTGTTGCTAGGTGACCCGCTGCCGGCGACCAAGCTGCACGCGCTGGGCCTGATCGCGCGCTGCGTCGCGCCCGACCAGCTCGAAGGCGAGGCGGCGAAGGTGATCGATCGCCTCGCCAATAACGCGCCGCTGTCGCTGAAGGCGATGAAGGCGCTGACGGTGCGGCAGCTTCAGCTGCGCGACAACATCCCGCATGACGACGTCGACGCGCTGGTGCAGGCGGCGATGAAGAGCCAGGACGCGCAGGAAGGCATGAAGGCGCGGCTGGAGAAGCGCAAGGCCGCCTTCAAGGGACGCTGACCATGGAGTTGCGCCCCAGCAAGCCGTTCACCGACATGACCGAGGCGGCGATCAAGGCGCTGCCCGGCCAGCTCGGCGTCTTTCAGATCGCCGATGCGGCGGGCACGATCGTCAAGATCGGCTTCGCCGGCGGGCGCGCGCCCTTCGGCCTGCGCAGTGAGCTGTTGAAGGAACTCGAGGCGCTCGGTGCCGGCCATCGCTTCCGCGTCGAGATCAACATGCAGTACACGACGCGTTATCAGGAATTGCTGATGCTGCATCAGGCCGATTTCGGCAGCCTGCCGCGCGAGAACGCCAAGGACCCGCCGCCACGGCTGGGCCGCCTGAACCCGCGCTGAGTAATGATTCTTCACACCCGTCATCCCTCGCTTCACTCGGGATGACGTAGAGGACGATCCATGGATTTCGAACCGTCATCCGAACAGCAGATGCTGATCGACATGGTGCGCCGCTTCGTGCGCACCGAGATCATCCCGCTCGAGGCCAAGCTCGACCCCGACGCCTCGGAGCTGGCGCCCGAGGACCACGCGCGGCTGGTGCAGAAGACCAAGGCGATGGGCCTGTATGGCATCGACATTCCGGTCGAGTTCGGCGGCCCCGATATCGACATCGTCACCCGCACGCTGCTCGCCATCGAGATGTCGCAGCATCGCGCCGGCCTCTACGTGCCCTGCTACGGCACCTTCGGCGGCGCCGGCCTGGCGCAGATCTTCGAGGCCAATGACGACCAGAAGGAGCGCTACCTCTATCCGACCCTGCGCGGCGAGAAGAAGCCGTTCTTCGGCCTGACCGAGCCGTCGGGCGGCAGCGACCCGGCGCGCGCGATCAAGACGCGGGCTGAGCGCAAGGATCAGGGCTGGGTGATCAACGGCTCGAAGATCTTCATTTCAGGCGCTGATCGCGCGCAATACGGCATCGTCTTCGCGCGCACCGACGCCGCCAAGGGCCGCGGCGGCATCACCTGCTTCATCGTCGATGCCGACACGCCGGGCTTCCACGTGCGCCGCGTCGTGCACACCCTGCGCTCCTCGAGCTACGCCACCGAGCTGGAGTTCAAGGATTGCTGGGTCTCGGACGCGCAGGTGTTGGGCCAGGTCAATGGCGGCTTCGCCGTCGCCAACGATCGCCTCACCCGCCAGCGCATCCCCTACGCCGCCGCCTGCATCGGCGTGGCCATCGCCGCGCACGAGATGGCGGTGGAATGGTCGAAGATGCGCGAGACCTTCGGCGCGCGGCTGTCGGATCGGCAGGCGATCCAGTGGATGCTGGTCGACAACGAGATCGACATCCGCACCGCGCGCTACTTCACCTTGGAAGCCGCAGAGCGCGCCCGTCGCGGCATCCCATTCCGCACCGAGGCGGCCTTGTGCAAGCTGATCGCCTCGGAAAGCGGCGGCCGTGTCGTCGACCGTGCCATGCAGATCCATGGCGGCATGGGCATGACCAAGGACCTGCCACTGGAACGCTGGTTCCGCGAGATGCGCATCCGCCGCATCGGCGAGGGCCCCAGCGAGGTGCAACGCATGCTGGTCGCGCGCGAGATTCTTGGCGCGAGCGTTCGGTAGAACCAAGCTGTCATCCCGAGCGCAGCGAGGGATCTAGGCATGCCTGGATCCCTCGCTGTGCTCGGGATGACAAACTACACGGAGTTCCTATGATCCCCGGTGTGTTGAACGGCGTGAAGGTGGTCGAATTCGGCCAGAACCTCGCCGGCCCCTATTGCGGCCAGATCCTCGCCTTCATGGGCGCCGAGGTGATCAAGGTCGAGAAGCCCGAGGGCGACGACGCGCGCAAATGGGGCCCGCCGTTCATAGCCGGCGAGGGCGTGAATTTCGTCGGGCTGAACCGCGGCAAGAAGTCGATCACCATCGATCTCAACGACGTAGCGCAAAAGCAGAAGCTGATCGAGCTGATCGGCTCGGCCGACGCCTTCGTGCACAATCTGCGCGCCGGCGTGACCGAGAAGTTCGGCATCGACGGCAAGACGATGACCGAGAAATTCCCGGGCCTCGTCTATGCCGACCTCAGCGCGTTCGGGCACACGGGACCGTGGAAGATGCGGCCGGGCTACGAGCCGCTGATCCAGGCGGAAGCCGGCCTTGTCAGCGTCAACGGCGATCCCTCGGGGCCGGCCTCGCGCATCGGCGTGTCGATCATCGATCTCAGCACCGGCATGTGGACGGCGATCGGTATTCTGGGCGCGCTGCTGCAAAAGGCGCATACCGGCAAGGGCTGCGTCGTCAGCACGTCGCTGTTCGAGAGCGGTTTGATGTGGGTGTCGACCCACGTGGCGTCGTTCTCGACCACCGGCAACGTGCCGCCGCGGCAGAGCACCGGCCACATCACGCTGACGCCGTATCAGGCGTTCGAGACCAGCAATGGCCTTTTGATGGTGACGCCTGGCAACGACCGGCTATGGGCGAAGTTCGCGGAGGTCCTGGGCAAAGCCGAGTGGGTCACCGATCCGCGCTTCCTCACCAACAAGGAGCGCTCGGCGCATCGCCAGATGCTGCTCGACATGATCAGCGAGATCATGAAGCGCGACACCAAGGAGAACTGGGCGGCGAAGCTGCAGGCCGTCGGCGTGCCCTGTGGGCCGATCAACGCCATCCCCGAGGTCGTGGCGCTGGAGCACACCAAGGCGCTGGGCATGTATCTGCGGCCCTATGGCGAGCTGCCCTCACTGCTGCATGCGCTGCCGGTGTCGTTCGACGGCCAGCGCGCCGGCTTTCCGGCGGTGGTGCCGAAGATCGGCGAGCACGACGGCGAGGTTTGAGCGAGACGACGCTCAGCCGTCCCGACCGAGAGTCTCGAACAGCCCCGCCAGCAACCGCGCCCGGCCCTCGAGGCTTGATACCAGCAGGTGCTCCTCATGGGTGTGGGCGCCACCGCCAAGCACGCCCAGCCCGTCCAGCGTCGCGATTCCGAGCGCGCCGGTGAAGTTGCCGTCGCTGCCGCCGCCGAACTGACCGTGACGCAGGTCGACGCCAAAATCGGCGGCGATCGCACGCGCCCGGCCGTAGAGGTCCATGGTGCCGGGATGGGCGCCAAACAGCGGCCGCATGGGTCCGCGCTCGATCTCGATGCGCACGCCATCGCGCTCGCCGGCCAGCGCCATCATCGTCGTCGCCACCTCGTCGACGGCGGCCTCATCCGGCGCGACGGCGAGGACCTGGGCACGGCATTCGATGGGGATGACGTTGACCCACTGGCCGCCAGCCACGACACCCACGCTATAGGTGACGCCGCGCTCGAAGTCCGACTTCGACTCGATCTCCTCGATCAGGCGCGCCATGACGCGAATCGCGCTGCGGCCGTCGCGGTTGGTCGCGCCGGCATGCGCCGGCCGACCATGCGTGACGACGGTGAAGCGCTGGAAGGCGTGCCGGCCGGTAACCACCGCGTTGCCGGGCCGGCCTGGCTCCGGCACCAGCACGTAGCGGTGTGCGCGCGCCTCGGCCTCGATGCGCGCGCGCGTCGAGGGGCTGCCGACCTCCTCGTCGGGCACGAACATCACCGTGACAGGCAATTCCGTCGCACCGCTCTGCCGCAGGGTCTGCGTCAGAGCGTAGATCGCCAGATGCATGCCGCCCTTCATGTCGTAGATGCCGGGGCCGTAGACGCGATCGCCGTCGCGCCGTACCGGAAGTTGGCTGTCGATCGTGCCCACGGGGTGCACCGTGTCGAGATGGCCGAGCACCAGCACGCCTGGCCCAACGCGCCGACCGGGAAATCGCGCCGTCAGCGTGTCGCCATAGCCATCGCGACCGGGTTCACGCTCGATCGCCGCACCGAGCGCCCGCATCTCGGCCTCGGCGACGTCCATCATGCGATTGACCGCGTCCGCGTCGTACGTCGGGCTCTCGACGCGCACCCAGTCGAGGATGGCGTCGAGGATCTCCTCAGCGTCGAAGGCGTTGCGGCGGCCCGCGACGCTCATTCAGGCTTCAGGCCTTTCTCGCGGATCAGCGTGCTCCAGCGCTTCTCCTCGCGCACCATGAGGTCGCGCAGTTCCTGCGGCGTCGAGGCCTGCAGGTTGACGCCTTGCTTGGCGAAGCGCTCCTGCATCTCCTTGTCGGCGACGACCGCGGCGATCGCCGCCTGCAGCCTGTCGAGGATCGGCTTGGGTGTGCCCTTAGGCACCACCAGGCACTGCCAGAACTCGGCGGCGAAGTCCGCCAGACCGGACGCCTCGATCATCGTCGGCAGGTCGGGGAAGGCCGGTGAGCGCTTGGCGCTGGTGATCGCCAGCGGACGCGTGGCGCCGCGCGCCAGGAGCGGTGCCGCTTCGAGCGAGGCCGAGAACATCATCTGGGCGATGCCGGCGCCGAGATCCTGCGCCGCCGGCGCGCCGCCGCGATAGGGCACGACGGTCATGTCCAGCTTGGCCATGTCCTTGAACAGCTCGGCCAGCATGTAGTTGGTGGCGCCGATGCCCGAGGTGGCGATGTTGTACTTGCCCGGGTTGGCTCGAATGAGCGCGATCAGCTCCTTCACGTCCTTGGCCGGGACGGCCGAGTGGACCTGCAGGATGAAGGGCGTCACCGACATCAGCGACACCGGCTCGAAGCTGTCGAAGGGATGGTACTGGACGTTGCCCTGCAGGGTCGGGTTGATCACCAGCGACGTGCCGCCGCCATAGATCGTGTAGCCATCGGGTGGCGCTTTGGCGACCAGATTGGAAGCGACGGTCGTCGCCGCGCCCGCCTTGTTGTCGACGATCACCGCCACGCCCAGCGATTGCGTGAGCTTCTCGGCGAAGGCGCGCGCTACCACGTCGTTCAGCCCACCCGGCGGATAGGGCACGATCAAGGTGATCGGTTTGGACGGCCAGGCCTGGGCCCATGCGCCTGTACCGGTCGCGGCGAGCGCCGCCCATCCGCCCGCCGCCGCGAGCCATCCGCGCCTCGTGACCATTCAACACCCCCTGCGTCTTTGCGGTCGTTCCGTCGCCGCCAGCGAGGCACAATGCACGAGCTAGCGCGCCTGTCCAAGTCGTGCTAAAGTGAGTATTCAATCACTACTGAGGCTTGGGGATATGGCCGGACTCAACATCAGTCCCGCGGGCTTGGCCGATCTGGCGCTCAACAAAGAAAACCAGGCCAAGGCGGCCGGCGCGGACGGGCTCGACCTGATCCTGTCGCGCGACTCGGGCATGGACGCCCGCGACATCATGAATCTGCGCCGCTTCACCACGAGCGAGAAGCTGCTGATCGTCTTCCGCTGCCCCAAGCCGTCGGCGCGCGCCTTCCACGGCACCCTGCCGGCCAAGACCTTCGCCACCAAGACCAAGACCAACGACAGCGGCACGGTGTTCGGCAAATCCGGGCTGATGGTGTCGGACTACGACATGATGAGCGTCTGGCGCTTCACCGGCGGCGGCTACGCCAAGATCTACATCTCGGCGCTGGAGCCCGGCGCGCCGCGTGGCCGCTGGTCGCCGGAGGCGCGCGACCTGGTGCGGGCGATGAACACCTTCCTCGTGTCGAAGCTCCAGCACGGCTGCCAGGACGACTTCCTATCGGCCGAGAAGAACCCCGGCGTAAAGATGGCTGACCACTTCCTCGCCATCCGCACCGGCGACGGCATCTATCTGCGCGACCCGAACTACTGCGAGAACTTCTACCGCGCCCATGCGCTGTACTGGCCGTACCTGTCGAACGGCAAGCATTGCGGCCGCGGTCTGGGTTGAACGCGACCGATCCGTTCCATCCTTCGCGCCGGGCGCGCTGGCGCTGGCCAACCGCTCGACCAGTGGCTTACACCCAGCTGGAGGTCGTGCCCCGCTGGCGCGGCGCCGCGATCACCTGATGCGTGGCGTTAGCCCGCAACCGCTCGACGAGATTGACGAGACGCGGACCCCATTTACTTTCGATCGCTTTGCGCGTCAGCACCGATTTTGGCGCCGTCATGTTGAACGCCAGAATGTGCCGGCCATCGGGATGGAGAAAAGGTACACCGACCGCGTTCGAGCCGGGCTCGAGCGCGCCGAGCGATATGCAGAAGCCCCGCCGCCAGATGTCCGAGACCGCCTGCTCGACGTTCCGCCGAATTTCGGCCGCCCGGTCGGCATAGCTCTCCTCGAGACGCCGTAGCGTTTCGGCGCGATCGGCGATGCTCATGACCGACATGCACGCCCACCCCATGGCCGTGAAGGCAACAGGCACGCGAAATCCCACCTGCGGCCGCTGCGAATGTGGCCGTTCGCCCAACGCCGATTCGACGAACACCACATTGAGACCGTCGAGCATGCTGAGGCCGACGATCGCGTTCGATTCCCGGGCCAGCTGGTCCATCAAGGGGCGCGCCGCCGTGTGAACCTGAAGCTTGGACATCAGCGAGTAGCTCAGAGCGAGAACGCGCGGGCCGATCTCATACTTGCCGATTTGCTCGGCGTAGTTGAGATAGCCGAGGTCGGTCAGCGTGGCGGTGATCCGCGAGACCGTCGAGCGCGGAATGCCCGTGCGATGCGCGATCTCCGCATTGCCGAGAAACTGATCGCCGGCCGTGAAGGCCGTAAGGACGTCGAGCCCCCTACCCGCCGCTCGATTGAACGCCACGCGCTCGAATGTCCGCCGCGAACCGCCGGCTCCACCGCCGCCGCGCGCGAGACGTGGTCTTGGCAATGCCGCTCTCCTCCTCCTCCTCCTCCGCCAGACCAGCGCTAGAGGATCAGTCCCAAATCGGCTGCGGCGGGTGTGCCCGGGATCGCCTGGCGGGCGGTCTCGCTCATCTTCTTCCAATCCGACCCCGCAGGGTACCGCAGCGACGCGGACCGCACCTTGTCGAGCTCGACGTTGTCGACGTTCGGCGGCAGCTTTCCTTCGTCGCGGCGCTTGATCGCGGCGTTGATCAGCTGTCGACGCACCGTCACGATCATGGCGTCCGACGTGCTCAGATGCTCCTTGGTGCGATCATAAATGGCCTCGCCCGCGTCGTTCGTCATGAGCTCGGTCATGGCGCGGTCCTGCAGGTTGCCGACGAACGGGATGCCGAGGAACAGGAGCTCGTTCTGCAGCTTCATGTCCCGGCCATAGTCGTTGCGCTTGTTCGCCTTGGTCATGAAGTATGTGCGGGGGTCATTGGTGCGTTCGATGAATCCGCCGACTTCCTCGAAGAGCTCGCCGTGCGAGCGTCTGACCTCATTGGACAGACGCTGCGTCGGGTGCCCAGTGTGCGAGATCAGCATCGCGTGCGTGTCGTCGAGCGGCACGAACGAGCGGAGGTTGATGGTCCCGTCGCCGGTCGTGATCATCGTGTGGAACGGGAAGATGAACTGGTTGACGCGGTGCCATTCGCTGCCGTCCTTGAGGATCCTCTTGGCCGAATAGTAGGCGCCGTACTCGGTCGCCACGACGTCGAGCAGGGGTGGCCTACCCGTCGGATTCCAGAAGCCACGGATACCCTTTTCCGGCTTCGGGCTGTCTTCATTCAGGCGGCGATGCACCCAATCGAGGTGCGCGGAATCGAGGTCGCCTTCCATGTTCTGCAGCCAATTGGCCTCTTCCATCATGATGCGCGGGGCGGCGACGTGATCCGCCGGCAGCGTGTTGATCTCGAAGAGCGGGAACGGCGGCGGTTCCTTGCGCGACCCCAGATAGACCCACACCATGTGGTTGACCTCGCGGCACGGATAAGCGCGCGCCTTGATGTTGGCGCAGAGCATCTCCCGGCGCTCCGGCTGCTCGGTCGGGGTATCGAGGCATTTGCCGGTGATGTCGAACTTCCAGCCGTGATAGGCGCAGCGCAGGCCGCCTTCCTCATTGCGGCCGAAATAGAGGCTGGCGCCGCGGTGCGGGCAGAACTCCTCAAGCGCTCCCATCCGCCCCTGGCTGTCGCGGAACATCACGATCCGCTCGCCCAGAAGCATCATCCGCTTCGGCGGGCAGTCCGGATTGGGAAACTCGTCCGACGGCAACGCGGGAACCCAATACTCCCGCATCAGCTCGCCCATCGGAGTGCCGCGGCCGACCCGGCAGATCAGCTCGTTGTTCTCTCTCGACAGCATTTTTCCCCTCCCTGTTCGCCACGTCGGTTCGTGCGCCGCCATGTCTCAAAAATGGAATTACTTTCCATATTTGATTTATCTATACTCGACCCTTGCCGTACACGCCATTGGGTTGTGGGACCGGCCGACAGCTTGAGAGCGACGATAGTGCGAGGTCATGTCCCCGGTAGTGGTGCAGTTGGTCGGAGCAAGGCCGCTCGCGAAGCGCGCTCCCCAACAAGCGCCGTAGCGAGCGAGCAGGCTCGCGACTCGAACGAGGGACTTGCCCAAAAAGAAAGGCCGGATCGTTGATCCGGCCTTAAGTCAAACAGGGAGGCTTCACGTCTGGGAGACGTAGGATCCGAAGATCCTTGCCCGAAGAAAGCTCCAGGCCCGTGTCCGAAAGGCACCACCAACTCAACGCCGTAGCGCTTGTTGGACACATCTGGAACATAGGCGATTCGGCCGGTTTACGTATGGGGAGATTGGTCAAGCCAGCCATGCGGGGTCCGCAGCTCTTTCGACAAAAGTCAAAGCTCGGCGCCACGATCTGACGCAGACAATCGTTACAAGTCCTACTGCCGCATTTCCACGACCTTGCGCAACAGGAAGTCGCGGAACACGGCGATGCGCTTGGAGTGCCGCAGTTCCTCTGGATACGTGAAGAAGACGTCCGTCGAACGCTTATCGAGCTCGGGCAGCACGGGCACGAGCTTGGTCGACTGGCGCGCGAGGTAATCGGGCAACGAGGCGATGCCCAGGCCGTTCTCGACGGCGCGGAAGATGCCGTAGGTGTTGTTGACGCGCAGCACGACCTTGCGCGGATTCCCGTCTGGGTTGCCCTGCTGCAGCAGCCAGTTGACGTCCTGCACTGGCGCGCGCGCGTCCTCGCCAAAGATGATCAGGCGGTGCTTGTCGAGATCGGCCGCCTTCTCCGGCTTGCCGTACTTCTGGACGTAGCTCTCCGAGGCGTAGACATGCGACTGCACCGTCATCAGATGGCGCTGGATCAGGCCGGGCTGGCGCGGCGCCGTCAGCCTCAAGCCGACATCGGCTTCGCGCATGCCGAGATCGAGGTCGTTGTCGCTCAGCACCAGCGACACGTCGATCTCGGGATAGGCCTCGATGAACTCGTGCATGTGCCCGGTGAGCCATGTCGAGCCAAAGCCGACCGCGGAGGTGATCTTCAGCCGGCCGGCCGGCTTGTCCTGGTTGGCGCGCAGCAGGCCTTCGGCGGTGTTGACCTTGCCGGCCATCTCGCGCGCCGTGCGATAGAGCAGCTCGCCCTGCTCGGTGAGGATCAGGCCGCGCGCATGGCGATGAAACAGCATCACGCCAAGCTGTTCCTCGAGCGCGCCGATCTGCCGGCTGATCGCCGACTGGCTGAGCTTCAGCTGATCGCCCGCATGCGTGAAGCTGCCGGCATCGGCCACGGCGTGGAAGATGCGCAGCTTATCCCAGTCCATCACGGCCCCGTCTCCGTCCGCTCCCTGCGCGTTTCATTGATGGTGTCGGTCGCTCCGACGCCCATTTGCCCATTGTCTCCGGCCGGTCACTCGGCCGCTTGCGCCGCCGGCGCTTCATGCGCCGCCAGAAACTTCTCCGCCTCGAGCGCCGCCATGCAGCCGGTGCCGGCCGCGGTCACCGCCTGGCGGTAGATCTTGTCCTGCACGTCGCCGGCGGCGTAGACGCCGGCGATCTTGGTCGCCGTCGAGCCGGGCCGGGTCAGCAGATAGCCGTCGCCGTCGAGATCGAGTTGACCCTTGAACAGCTCGGTGTTCGGCGTGTGGCCGATGGCGACGAACACGCCATCCGTCGGCAGCACCCGGGTCGCGCCGGTCTTGACGTCGCGCACACGCACGCCGGTGACCAGCGGATGCGGCTTGGTCTCGCCCAGGATCTCCTCGACCGTATGGTTCCACAGCGGCACGATCTTCGGATTGCGGAACAGCCGCTCCTGCATGATCTTCTCGGCGCGCAGCGAGTCGCGGCGATGGATCAGCGTGACCTTGGTGGCGTGGTTGGTGAGGTAGATCGCCTCCTCGACCGCGGTGTTGCCGCCGCCGACGATCACCACTTCCTTGCCGCGGAAGAAGAACCCGTCGCAGGTGGCGCAGGCGGAGACGCCGCCGCCGCGGAAGGTCAGCTCGGACTCGAGGCCGAGCCAGCGCGCCGACGCGCCGGTGCAGACGATCAGCGTTTCGCCGACATAGGTGTCGCCGGAATCGCCCACGCAGACGAAGGGGCGGCGCGAGAGGTCGACCTTGACGATGGTGTCGAAGACCATCGTGGTGCCGACATGCTCGGCCTGCTTCTGCATCTGCTCCATCAGCCAGGGACCCTGGATGACCTCGGCGAAGCCCGGGTAGTTCTCGACATCGGTGGTGATGGTCATCTGACCGCCGGGCTGCATGCCCTGGATCAGCAGCGGCTTGAGGTTCGCGCGCGCCGCATAGACCGCGGCCGTATAGCCGGCCGGCCCCGAGCCGAGGATGAGAACCTTGCTGTGATGGGTCGTGGACATCCTACGGCCCCCGCCTCCCGCGCATAGGTTATTAGATGAGCGCAACGCATACGCCGTCAATAGACGAGCTATGCGCCCTCCAGGCCCCTCGGTTTAACCGCATAGCTCACCAAAGGCCACAGGGACCAGACCGTTTCGAGTGAGGATTCCTTGTGCAAAAGCGAGAAAAATACGGCTTCGAGAAAAAGGTGGTAATTTTATTGCCTATCCCCCGGCTTGTGCCCTAGAACCCGGGCCTACGGGAGAGACATCGCAATGCCGAACCGGGCCAAGCTCGACAAGATTGATCGCCATATCCTGTCTGATCTGCAAGCCGACGGACGCATGACGAATGTCGACCTCGCCAAGCGGGCCGGAATCTCGGCGCCGCCTTGTCTGCGGCGCGTGCGGGCCTTGGAGAAGGCCGAGATTATTCGCGGCTACCATGCCGATATCGCGCCGGAAGCCCTGGGCTACACCGTCACGGTCTTTGCGCTGGTGGGGTTGAACAGCCAGGCCGAGGCCGACCTCAAGGCGTTCGAGGCGCTGATGGGCAGCTGGCCCAACGTACGCGAATGCCACATGCTGGCCGGCGAGGCCGACTTCCTGGTGAAGATCGTCGCCGAGGACTGGGACCACTATCAGAAGTTCCTGACCACGCAGCTCACCTCGGCGCCCAATGTCAGCCACGTGAAGTCGCTGATGGTCTTCCGCACCGCCAAGTACCAGCCGGGCGTGCCGATCGCCGTCGAGTGACCCGGACGGACAGAACATCTGTCATCCCTCGCCGCGCTCGGGATGACAGGACCCGATGTCACCGCCCCTGGAACGCCGGCTTGCGCTTCTCCATGAAGGCGCGGCGGCCTTCCTTGTAGTCCTCGCTGGCGAAGCAGGTATCGATCGCCGCGTCGATCGCCGCGAAGTCGCGCTTGTTCGGATCCATCACCGCGGCGTTGATCGCCATCTTCGCCGCCTTCACCGTCAGCGGCGCATTGCCGGCGATGATGCTGGCGTAGTCGGTGACATATTTCTCCAGCTCGGCGACCGGCACGACACGGTTGACCAGACCCATCATCCGCGCCTCCTCGCAGGAGAACAGGCGGCCGGTGAAGAAGATTTCCTTGGCGAAGGATGGGCCAACGATATCGGAGAGCCGCTTGATGCCGGGATAGGCGTAGCCCAATCCGAGCTTGGCGGCCGGCACGGCGAAGCGCGAATCGTCGGCGCAGATTCGCAGGTCGGTGGTCAACGCCGTCGCCAGCCCGCCGCCGACGCAGAAGCCGCGGATCATCGACATGGTCGGCTTGGTGGCGCCGATCAGCGCGGCGTTCGCCCGGTCGCCGGCGGCGTTGTAGACGGCGATGGCGTCGGGCGTGCCGCGCTTCTCCTCGAACTCCGAGATGTCTGCCCCTGAAATGAACGCCTTGTCGCCGGCGCCCGTCAGCACGATCACGCGCACGGCGGGATCGTTCTCAAAATTCTCCATGATGCGCGGGATCGCCAGCCACATGTCGTAGGACACGGCGTTGCGCTTCTCCGGCTGGTTGAAGATCATCCAGCCGATGCCGTTTTCCTTGCGCGCGATCATCTTGGGCGTGCCGGTATCCATCTCTCGTCTCCTCACACCACCTTGCGGGCGCGGAAATCGGCGATCTTCGCCGCGTCATAGCCGAGACCGCGCAGGATCTCGTCGGTATGCGCCCCCTGCTCCGCTGTCGGCCGATCGACGACGCTGGGCGTGCGCGACAGCGACATCGCCTGGTTCACCACGTTGACGTCGCCACGCGTGGGATGCTTCAGCGGCGTCGCCATCTTCACGTGCTGTACCTGCGGATCGCCGAACACCTCGCCGATGTCGTAGATCGGCCCGCACGGTACGCTCGCCTTGCTGAGTTTTTCGATCAGCTTTTCGCTGGTGTACTTCTTCGTGTAGGTCGACAGCTCGGCATTGAGCTTGGCGCGGTTCTTCGAGCGCGCCTCGGCATTGGCGTAATCGGGATTATCGAGCAGCGCCTTGGCGTCCATGCATTCGCACAGGCGCTTCCAGATGTGCTGGCCGGCGGAGGCGATGTTGATGTTGCCGTCGCTGGTCGGGAACACGCCGGTCGGAATGCCGGTCGGGTGATCGTTGCCGGCCTGCTTGGGCACCTCGCCCGCCACCAGCCAGCGCGCCGCCTGGAAGTCGAGCATGGCGATCTGCGCTTGCAGCAACGACGTCTGCACCCACTGCCCCTCGCCCGACACCTCGCGCTCAAGCAGCGCGATCAGGATGCCCATGGCGGCATAGTTGCCGGCCGACAGATCGGCGATCGGCACGCCAGCGCGCACCGGGCCCTGGCCCGGCAGGCCGGTGATCGACATCAGCCCGCCCATGCCCTGCGCCACCTGGTCGAAGCCCGGCAACAGCGCCTTGGGTCCATCCTGGCCGAAGCCGGAGATGCTGGCGTAGACCAGTCGCTTGTTGATCTCACTGAGCGTCTCGTAGTCGATGCCCAGGCGATGCTTCACGTCAGGCCGGTAGTTCTCGACCACGACATCGGTCTCGGCGACCAGCTTCTTGAAGATCTCGACCGCCTCGGGCTCCTTGAGGTTGAGCGTCAGGCTGCGCTTGTTGCGGTGCAGGTTCCAGAAATCGGGGCCGTGGCGCGGTCCGCCCATGTCGCTGTCGGCGACACCCGGTGGCATCTCGACCTTGATGACGTCGGCGCCCCAGTCGGCGAGATGGCGCACACAGGTCGGACCGGCGCGCACGCGCGTCAGATCGAGCACCTTGAAGCGCGCGAGCGCACCGCGAGTCATGGCGTTCCCCCCAGGAAGCTGTCGTCGGGCGGCAGCTTAACGGGGGGCGCGAAGCCGGCGCTACTTGAACTTCACCGTGACGACTTCGTAGGACTTGGTCCCGCTGGGCGTCTGGACCTCGACCGAGTCACCCACGCCCTTGCCGATCAGGGCACGGCCGAGCGGTGCGGTGATCGAGATCTTGCCCTTCGACAGGTCGGCCTCGAAGGGGCCGACGATCTGATAGCGCACCTCCTCGTCGGTGTCCTCGTCGGCCAGCTTCACCGTGGCGCCGAATTTGGCGGTCTTGCCCGAGAGCTTGCTGATGTCGATGACCTCGGCGCGCGCGATCACGTCCTCGATCTCGCTGATGCGGCCCTCGATAAAGCCCTGGCGCTCGCGCGCCGCCGAATACTCGGCGTTCTCCGAAAGGTCGCCATGCGAACGCGCCTCCGAGATCGCCTTGATGATGTTCGGGCGTTCCACGGATTTGAGGGTCTTCAGCTCGTCTTCCAGAGCCTTGAACCCGTTGGGCGTCATCGGGACCTTTTCCATCGCTTCCCTGCCAAAAAGAAACGGCCGGCTGAGGGAGCCGGCTCGGAGGATCATATAGGGATTTGGGGTCCCGGCCAACCCGCGACAAGGGGCCGCCGGGTTGACGGCCCCGTCAGAAAGAGCGCCCAAAATAGGACTGCAGGGGGGCCACATCCAGCGGCCCGGCCTTGAGCGCGCTGATGCCGGCCACCGCCGCCCGGGCGCCGGCCGCGGTCGTGTAATATGGGATTTTGTTCATCAGCGCGGTGCGCCGCAGGCTGAAGCTGTCGGCCGTCGATTGCACGCCCTCCGTCGTGTTGAACACGAGGTGCACGCCGCCATCCTTCATCAGGTCGACGATGTGCGGGCGGCCTTCCGAGACCTTGTTGATGCGCGTGGCCTCGACGCCGCGCGCGCTCAGGTAGTCGGCCGTGCCGCCAGTGGCGACGATGCGGAAGCCGAGATCGCGCAAGGTGCGTGCGGCCTCGACCACGCCCTGCTTGTCGCTGTCGCGCACCGAGACGAACACGGTGCCCTCGGTGGGCACCTTGGTACCGCCACCGAGCTGTGACTTGGCGAAGGCGCGGCCAAAATCGCTGTCGATGCCCATGACCTCGCCGGTCGAGCGCATCTCCGGCCCCAGGGTGACGTCTACGCCGGGGAAGCGCGCAAAGGGAAACACCGCTTCCTTGACGGCGACATGGCGGCCGATGGTGGCTTCGCGCAGATCGAGATCACCAAGCTTCTCGCCCGCCATCAGGCGCGAGGCGTACTTGGCGATCGGCAGTCCCGTCGCCTTGGCGACGAACGGCACCGTGCGGCTGGCGCGCGGATTGACCTCGAGGATGTAGACCACCGACTCCTTGACCGCGTACTGCACGTTCATCAGGCCGACGACACCCAGCGATTTCGCCAGAGCGACCGTCTGACGCTCGATGTCGGCGACGACCTCGGCCGGCAGCGAGTATGGCGGCAGGGAGCAGGCCGAATCGCCGGAATGCACACCGGCTTCTTCGATGTGTTCCATGATGCCGGCGACAAAGACGTTGCCGTCCTTGTCGGCCAGGGCGTCGACATCGACCTCGATCGCGTCGCGCAGGTAGCGGTCGAACAACAGCGGGTTCTTGCCCAGCACCGTGTTGATCTGGCCGGTCTTGTCGTTGGGATAGCGCGCCTTGATGTCGGGCGGCACCATCTCCGGCAGCACGCCGAACAGGTAGTCGTTGAGCCGCGTCTCGTCGTGGATGATCGCCATGGCGCGGCCGCCCAGCACATAGGACGGCCGCACGACCAGCGGCAGGCCGACATCGGCGGCGACCAGGCGGGACTGCTCGATGGAATAGGCGATACCGTTCTGCGGCTGCTTGAGCTGCAGCTTCTCCAGCAATCGCTTGAAGCGGTCGCGATCCTCCGCGAGATCGATGGCATCCGGCGAGGTGCCGAGGATCGGGATGCCGGCGGCTTCCAGTGGCTTGGCGAGCTTCAGCGGCGTCTGGCCGCCGAACTGCACGATCAGGCCGAGCAGCTCGCCCTCGCTCTGCTCCTTGCGCACCAGCTCGACCACGTCCTCGACGGTGAGCGGCTCGAAATAGAGACGATCGCTGGTGTCGTAATCGGTCGACACGGTCTCCGGGTTGCAGTTGACCATGATGGTCTCGAAGCCAGCGTCGCGCAGCGCGTAGGCCGCGTGCACGCAGCAATAGTCGAACTCGATGCCCTGGCCGATGCGATTGGGTCCGCCGCCGAGGATGATGATCTTGCGGCGATCGCTAACTTCAGCCTCGCACTCCGGCGCCTGCACGCCGTCGCCCTCGTAGCAGGAATAGAGATAGGGCGTGCGCGAGGCGAACTCGGCAGCGCAGGTGTCGATACGCTTGTAGACGGGCCGCACGTCGAGCTCGATGCGCCGCGCGGTGACGTCGCTGCCCTTCATGTTGCCGCCGGCGAGCTCGGCCAGGCGTTCGTCGGAGAAGCCCATCTTCTTCAGCTGCAGCAGGCCTTGGCGGTCCTTCGGCAGGCCGTCCTTGCGCACCTGCTCCTCGGTCTTCACCAGCTGCTCGATCTGGCGCAGGAACCACGGCTCGAAGCGGCAAGCGGCCGCGACCTCCTCGACCGTGAGGCCGCAGCGGAAGGCCTGGGCGATGGTCAGCACGCGATCGGGCGTCGGCCGCGACAGCGCCGCATGCACCGCCGACTTTGTCGGCGCGCCGGGGATCTCGATCTCGTTGAGGCCGGTGAGGCCGGTCTCCATCGAGCGCAGCGCCTTCTGCAGCGACTCCTGGAAGTTGCGGCCGATCGACATCGCCTCGCCGACGCTCTTCATCGAGGTCGTCAGATAAGGTTCGGCGCCAGGGAATTTCTCGAAAGCGAAGCGCGGGATCTTGGTGACGACGTAGTCGATCGTCGGCTCGAAGGAGGCCGGCGTGCCGGTGATGTCGTTGACCAGTTCGTCGAGCGTGTAGCCCACCGCCAGGCGCGCGGCGACCTTGGCGATGGGAAAGCCGGTGGCCTTCGACGCCAGCGCCGAGGAGCGCGAGACGCGCGGGTTCATCTCGATCACGACCATCCGGCCGTTGGCCGGGTTCACGGCGAACTGCACGTTCGAGCCGCCGGTATCGACCCCGATCTCGCGCAGGCACGCGATCGAGGCGTTGCGCATGATCTGGTATTCCTTGTCGGTGAGCGTCAGCGCCGGCGCGACGGTGACCGAATCGCCGGTGTGGATGCCCATCGGGTCGACGTTCTCGATCGAACAGACGATGATGCAGTTGTCGTGGCGATCGCGCACGACCTCCATCTCGTACTCTTTCCAGCCGAGCACCGATTCCTCGACCAACACCTCGGTCGTCGGTGAGGCCTCGAGGCCGCCCTGCACGATCTCGAAATACTCATCCCTGTTGTAGGCGATGCCGCCGCCGGTTCCGCCCAAGGTGAAGGACGGGCGGATGATCGCCGGCAGGCCGACGAACTCCAGCGCCTTGGTCGCCTCCTCGCGATTGTGCACCACCTGGCTCTTGGGCGACTCCAGGCCGATCTTGGTCATGGCGTCGCGGAACTGCAGCCGATCTTCGGCCTTGTCGATCGCCGCGGCGTTGGCGCCGATCAGCTCGACGCCGAGCTTCTCCAGCCGTCCCTCGCGATGCAGCGCCATCGCCGTGTTCAGCGCCGTCTGGCCGCCCATGGTCGGCAACAACGCGTCCGGCTTCTCCTTGGCGATGATGCGCGCGACCATCTCCGGCGTGATCGGCTCGATGTAGGTTGCGTCGGCGAGACCAGGGTCGGTCATGATCGTCGCCGGATTGGAGTTCACCAGGATCACCCGGTAGCCCTCGGCCTTCAGCGCCTTGCACGCCTGCACGCCGGAGTAATCGAACTCGCAGGCCTGGCCGATCACGATCGGCCCGGCGCCGATCACGAGGATGGACTTGATGTCGGTGCGTTTGGGCATCGTCGGCCTCAGCCCTTCTTCTTGCTGTTGGCCGCGATCAGATCGACAAAGCGGTCGAAGAGATAGTGGCTGTCCTCAGGCCCCGGCGATGCCTCGGGGTGGTACTGCACAGAGAAGGCCGGCCTATCCGTCAGACGCAGGCCTTCATTGACGCCGTCGAACAGCGAGACGTGCGTAACCTCGGCGTTCTTCGGTAGCGACTCCGGCAATACGCAGAAGCCGTGGTTCTGCGACGTGATCTCGACCTTGCCGGTCGTGAGATCCTTCACCGGCTGATTGGCGCCGCGATGGCCGCGCACCATCTTCGCCGTCTTGCCGCCGACGGCGAGCGCCAGCATCTGGTGACCGAGGCAGATGCCGAACAGCGGCACCTTGGCGTCGAGCACGCCCTTGATCGCCGGTACGGCGTACTGGCCGGTCGCGGCCGGATCGCCGGGGCCATTCGACAGGAACACGCCGTCGGGCTTGTGACGCAGGATGTCCTCGGCCGTTGCCGTTGCGGGAACGACGGTGACCCGGCAGCCGGCATTGGCGAGGCAGCGCAGGATGTTGCGTTTGGCGCCGTAGTCGACGGCGACGACGTGATACTTCGCGTCGGTCTGCTTGCCGTAGCCCTTGCCGAGCGTCCAGGCGATCTCGTCCCAGCCGTAGCTCTGCCGCGTGCTGACCTCGAGCGCGAGGTCCATACCCTCGAGGCCCGGCCAGTCGGCGGCTTTCTTGACCAGCGCGGGAATGTCGAACTTACCGTCGGGCCGATGCGCCACGACGCCGTTGGGCGCGCCGCCATCGCGGATGCGCCGCGTCACCTGGCGCGTGTCGACGCCACAGACGCCCGGCAGGTTGTGCGATTTCAGCCAGGCATCGAGATGACGCGCGGAACGCCAGTTGGCGGGGTCGGTGATGTCCTCGCGCAGCACGACACCGCGTGCCGCCGGGGTAATGGTCTCGATGTCCTCGTCGTTGGTGCCGACGTTGCCGATATGCGGGAAGGTGAAGGTGATGATCTGCCCGGCGTAGCTGGGATCGGTGATGATCTCCTGGTAGCCGGTCATCGAGGTGTTGAAGCAGACCTCGCCCACCGCGTCGCCCGAGGCGCCGACACCGCGGCCCCAGAACACCGAGCCATCAGCCAGCACCAGCGCGGCGGTCGCGCCCTGGGGTTGCGCGGGCGCGACCCGAGTCGCGGCGCCCGGAACGGCGCCGGTCGAGGAAGGTTGGGACATGGGTTTGTGTCCGATCGCGTAGGCGCCGGCTCGCGGGGGTCCGGGCAGGCGCAAAATTCGCCGTCTTGTAATGACCGGCCGGCACCGCGTCAACCCCTGGAGATTACCAAAATCGCTTTCTTTTCAACATGTTATTTCAATTGCCCGCGTCGGCCACTGCGGCTATTTTGCCGTCTTCCCGCTCCGCCACAGAGGCTCCGATGCTGCGCGACCGCTTCACCGAAGCGTTGAAAGACGCCATGCGCGCCAAGGACATGGCGAGCGTTTCCACCATCCGCCTGATGATCGCCCGCATGAAGGAGTGGGACATCGAGGCGCGCGCCAAGGGCAACAAGGACGGCGTCCCCGACGCCGAGATCCTGCAGATGCTCTCGGGCATGGTGAAGCAGCGCCAGGAGAGCGTCACCGCCTACCAGCAGGGCAACCGCCAGGACCTCGCCGACAAGGAGCTGGCGGAGATCGACGTCATCCGCAAATTCATGCCCCAGCAGCTCGACGCATCAGGCATCGAGGCGGTGATCGCCAAGGGC
>CAYTFW010000077.1:0-3972 GCA_964437145.1 uncultured Rhizobiaceae bacterium | reverse complement strand
AAGGGCATCGCCGAAACCGGTGCGACCGGGATCAAGGGCATGGGGCCACTGATGGCCTGGCTCAAGGCCAACTACGCCGGCCAGATGGACTTTGCCGCCGCGTCAGCGGCCGCGAAGAAGGCGCTGGGCGGTTAAGTTCGGGCCATGTACGGCGCCGCGGTTGCTGCCAAGTACGACACGTTGAAGTCGCGGACCTGGTTGAGCGAGGCCGAGCTGCAAGCTCGGTGGCGTGAAAGCGGATTGCCGTGGAGCGAGTGGATCGACTGGACGCTTGCAGAGATGGACGCCATCGAGGCGTCGCTTCGGCAAGCTGATCTTGGCATCTTCGCGAGCAAGGCTGAGGTCGAAGCGGTGTTCGAACGCTATGGGCGGAAGCGCTGAGCACGTCTGTCCCCACCTTCCCCACAGGCAAGCGCCCTTGGGCCGCCGTCATTCGGCGGTATGCTGACCTATGGCCTTCCCGCCGGAGTTCGTCGAGGAACTGCGCAACCGAATCACCCTGTCAGAGGTGATCGGGCGGAAGGTCGCGCTCAAGCGCAAGGGGCGTGAGTACGCGGGGCTCTGTCCGTTCCACAACGAGAAGACGCCGAGCTTCTGGGTCAACGACCAGAAGGCGTTCTTCCACTGCTTCGGCTGCGGCGCGCATGGCGATGCCATCGGCTTCACCATGCGCATCGAGGGCCTGACCTTCCCCGACGCAGTCGAGAAGCTGGCGCATGATGTCGGGCTCGCGGTGCCCGTGGCCACGCCGCAGGAGCGCGAACGCGCCCAGGCGGCGGCGACTTTGCACACTGTCGCGTCGATGGCGGCACGCTGGTTCGAGCAGCAGTTGCGAATGCCCGGCGGGAAGGCCGGGCTCGACTATCTGCGCGGCCGCGGCCTGTCGGACGAGGCCATCGCGCGGTTCCAGTTGGGCTTCGCGCCCGACAATAGAGAAGCATTGCAGGCCGCTTTGAAGCGGGAGAACGCCACCGAGCAGCAATTGGTCGATTGTGGCCTGGTGATCCGGCCGGATGAGGGCGGCCGCGCGCCCTACGACCGGTTCCGCGGCCGGGTGATGTTCCCGATCCACGACCGGCGCGGCCGGGTGATCGCCTTCGGGGGGCGTGTCATCGGCCAGGGCGAGCCGAAGTACCTGAACTCGCCGGAGACGCCGCTTTTCCACAAGGGCGACAACCTCTACTGCCTGCACCTCGCCCGCGAGGCCGCCGCCAAGGACCGGCCGGTCATCGTCGCCGAGGGCTACATGGATGTTATTGCCCTGCACCTCGCCGGCTTCGACGGGGCGGTCGCGCCCCTGGGCACGGCGCTGACCGAGGGCCAGCTCGCCCTGCTGTGGCGCATGGCCGACGAGCCGTATCTCTGCTTCGACGGCGACAATGCCGGCAAACGGGCCGCCCAGCGTGCGGCGGAACGGTCCCTGCCGATGCTGGCGCCGGGAAAGAGCCTGCGCTTCGTCAGCCTGCCACCCGGCGAGGATCCCGACAGCCTGATCCGCAACGGCGGGCCGGCCGCCTTCGAGGCGGCACTCAAGGCCGCCCGGCCGCTGGTCGACGTCATCTGGGAGATCGAGACCGTCGGCCAGCCCGATGAGACCCCGGAGCGCCGCGCCGCCATCCGCGCCGCCCTGCGCCAGCGCGCCGCCGCCATCGCCGACCCGGCGGTGCGCGAGCAATACCGAAACGAGCTCGACCAGCGCTTCGACGCCGCCTGGCCGCGCTTCCGGTCGGCCGGCCGCTCAGGTGGACCCGGCACCATGGGCGGCCCGCGCCGGCAACGCCTCCAGGACCGGCCGATCCGCCGCGAGCCGTCGCTGGAGGACATCGCCTGGTTTCGCAAGGGCGCCGCGCTGACGGCGGCCGGCCACGACCTCGACCCCGGCCGCCGGGAAGGCCTGTTGCTGGGCGCGCTGCTGTTGCGCCCGGCCTGGTTGGAGGTGCTGGCCGAGGATTTGGCCGCGCTGCCGCTGACCAGCGGCGAGCGGGAGCGGCTGCGCTCGGCTCTGCTCGAGGCCGCCGCCGAAGTCGATCATCCGGGTCCCGGCGAGGATGTCGCAGCGCTTGAAGCGGCGGCCATCGCTCGCCATTTAAACTCGGCTGGATTGACCGCCACCGCCGAGGTCCTTCGTCAGGATGCGATCAGGGGATTTGACCCTGCGGAGCCCGACAACGTGGCGCGGGAACGCTGGCGGCGGGAGGCTGAAAGCCATCGCTTGGCGTTCGCCGAGGCCTTGGACCTTCGGGCCGCGGAGGCGAGCTTCGCCAGCGACCCGAGCGAGGCCAATTGGGACCGCTTGCAGGCCCTGCGCCAGCAGTCCATCCGCAGCGCCCGCACGGGCGGTGTCGGCGGCTAGCCGGTCTGACTGCCCTGCGGGTGGTCGGGCGGTTTTTCGCTGGCCGCGTTTGGAGGCGGTGTCTATAAGGTAGAGGTACCTGTCGCACCCCCGGCGACGGGTTTTATTGTCATTTTCAGGCGCTTGTTCCCAGGTTTGCGACCGGCCCGCCTCGACGGGTCGCAGAACCCGCCCCGGAACCGCGCCGCATAGGGAAGGTGTCGCGCCGATGGCGACCAAGCTGGCAACTGCCCCCGAAACGACCGAGAAGCCCGAAGACCCGATCGATTCGCCGCTGCTCGATACCCTCGGTGCGGGGCTGAAGAAGCTGCTGCAGAAGGGCAAGGAGCGCGGCTACGTCACGGTCGACGAGCTTTCCGCCGCGCTGCCCGCCGAGGAGGTCACCTCGGAGCAGATCGAGGACACCATGGCGATGATCTCCGAGATGGGGATCAACTTGGTGGACAGCGAGGAGACCGAGGACGTCGCCGAGGAGAAGCCGGCGGCCACCGACGGCAAGGTCGCCGTCGCCGCCTCGGAGGTCGAGGAGGAAGAGGATTACGGCCGCACCGACGATCCGGTGCGCATGTACCTGCGCGAGATGGGCTCGGTCGAGCTGCTGAGCCGCGAGGGCGAGATCGCCATCGCCAAGCGCATCGAGGCCGGCCAGGAGAAGATGATCGGCGCCATCTGCGAGAGCCCGCTGACCATCACAGCGCTGCTCGAGTGGCGCGACGCGCTCAACGACAACCGCATGCTGCTGCGCGACGTCATCGACCTTGAGGCGACGTATGGCGGCGGCCCCGACGCCGCCGCGGCCAAGGCCGACGCCAATGGCGTCATCCCGCCGGGTCCGCGGCCGTCCATCCCGACGCCGCAGCGTCCGCCCTCCATGCCCAAGCCGGCGCCCAAGCCCGTCGAGGCGAGTGCCGAGGGCGGTGACGGCGCCGCGCCCAGCGAGGAGGAGCAGAGCGACGAAGAGGCCAACGTCTCGCTGTCGGCGATGGAGGAGAAGCTCAAGCCCGAGGTTCTCAAGACGCTGTCGAAGATCGCCAAGACCTATGGCGACATGTCGAAGGTGCAGAACCGCCGGCTGTCGACCCTGCAGCGCGGCCACAAGCCGTCGGACGAGTTCGAGCGCAAGTACGAGCACTACCGCAAGAAGATCGTCGAGCTGGTGCGGACCATCCACATCAACAACGGCCGCATCGAGCAGCTGCGCGACCAGCTCTACGACATGAACCGCAAGCTGGCGCAGCAGGAAGGCAAGATCTTCCGCCTGGCCGAGTCGGTGAAGATCAAGCGCGAGGAGTTCCTCGGCGCCTATATCGGCCATGAGCTCGATCCCAACTGGCTCGAGAAGGTGCAGAAGCTGCCCAACAAGGGCTGGAAGGAACTCGCCAAAAGGCGCGGCGCGGACATCACCATGATCCGCGGCGAGATCGGCGCGCTGTCGGCCTCCTCGGGCCTGCCGATCAGCGAGCTGCGCCGGATCGTGCGCACCGTGCAGGAAGGCGAGCGCGAGGCGACGCGGGCGAAGAAGGAGATGGTCGAGGCCAATCTGCGCCTCGTGATCTCGATCGCCAAGAAGTACACCAACCGCGGCCTGCAGTTCCTCGACCTGATCCAGGAAGGCAACA
>CAYTFW010000076.1:0-27975 GCA_964437145.1 uncultured Rhizobiaceae bacterium | reverse complement strand
AAGCTGTGATAGGCGACCGGCACCGGGATCGGCACGTTGATGCCGACCATGCCGATCTTGACGTTGTTGGCGAAGGTGCGCGCGGCGTCGCCGTCGCGGGTGAAGATCGCCGTGCCGTTGCCATAGGCGTGGTCGTTGACCAGCTTGATCGCCTCGTCGAAGCCGTCGGTGCGCACGATCGACAGCACCGGCCCGAAGATCTCGTCCTTGTAGATGGTCATATCAGGCTTGACGTCGTCGAACAGGCAGCCGCCCATGAAGTTGCCGTTCTCGTAGCCCTGCAGCTTCAGCCCGCGGCCATCGACCACCAGCTTGGCGCCTTCCTTCACGCCCTGGTCGACATAGCCCATCACCTTGTCGCGGTGCTGGCGCGTCACCAGCGGGCCCATCTCCGATTGCGGATCCAGCCCCGGCCCGACCTTCAGCGCCGACACGCGCGGCGCCAGCTTCTCGATCAGCTTGTCGCCAACGCCGCCGACGGCCACCGCGACCGAGATCGCCATGCAGCGCTCGCCGGCGGCGCCATAGCCGGCGCCGATCAGCGCGTCGGTCGCCTGGTCGAGATCGGCGTCGGGCATGATCACCATGTGGTTCTTCGCCCCGCACAGAGCCTGCACGCGCTTATTCATCGACGTGCCCTTGTGATAGACGTACTCGCCGATCGCCGTGGAGCCGACGAAGGAGATCGCCGGTACGTCGGGATGCTCCAGCAGCGCGTCGACCGCGACCTTGTCGCCGTTGAGCACCTGGAAGATGCCCGCCGGCGCGCCGGCTTCGGCATAGAGCTCGGCCAGCAGCATCGGCGCGCTGGGGTCCTTCTCCGACGGCTTGAGGATGAAGGCGTTGCCGCAGGCCACCGCCATCGCGCCCATCCAGCACGGGATCATGATCGGGAAGTTGAACGGCGTGATGCCCGCGACCACGCCCAGCGGCTGGCGGATCGACCACGAGTCCATGTCCGAGGCGACCTGCTCGGTGAAATCGCCGCGCATGTGGTGGGCGATGCCGCAGGCGAACTCCACGACCTCCAGCCCGCGGCCGACCTCGCCCTTGGCGTCATCGAAGGTCTTGCCGTGCTCCAGCGAGAGATGACGCGCCAGATCGTCGATGCGCTTCTCGATCAGACCCTTGAGATTGAACATCACGCGCTGGCGGCGCAGCGGCGGCGTGTTGGCCCAGGCGAGCTGCGCCTTCTTGGCGACCTGCACCGCGGCGTCGATCTCGCCCGCCGAGGCGAAGGCGACCTTGGCCGTGACCTCGCCGGTCGCCGGGTTGGTGATGTCGCCCGTGCGGCCGCTGGCGCCGGCGACGCTCTTGTTCCCGATGTAGTGCCCGATCTGCGCGACCATCTCGTCCCTCATGTCCAGATTTCCGCGCGTTCTAGCATCCGAGACCTCGGGGGCAAAGCGGCACTCCTGGGCACATTCGGTGTAATCCAGGGAGCCTGTCATCCCGAGCGCAGCGAGGGATCTAGTTCGGCACTAGATCCCTCGCTGCGCTCGGGATGACAGAGAGCTCTGTTCGATCGAAACCGCGCTCTAAGCCGCGACCGCCTGCGGCAGGATGGGCGCGGCGGCGTCGTAGCGCTTGCCGGCGCGCAGGCAGAAGAGCGGGCTCAGCATGCGGTCGGTGATCACCTCGGTGCCCTCGTTGTCCGACAGCCGGAAGCGGCCGCGGTCGTCGGCCAGCACCGAGACGTCGGCGATAGCACCGACGCGCAGCGCGCCCAGCTCGTCGGCCAAGCCCAGCATCGCCGCGGCGTTGATCGTCACCATCGGCACGATCTGTTGCAAGGTGAGACCCAGCGCCAGCAGCTCTGTCATGGCGTAGCTCAGGCTGAAGCGCGCCGAGCCGGCGAAGGGATGCGCCTCCTCGTCGTCGGGATGCGTCGCGGGCGTGCCCGGCGGTGGCGGCACCTTGGTGTTGTAGCCATGCATGTCGGCGCCCAGCGTGTCGGGCACGATGCCCGCCTCCAGCGCGCGACGCGCCATGCGGAAGCTGAAATGGCTGCCATGGCCGACATCGATCTTCAGCCCGCGCGCGATGGCTTCGGCGACGATCGGATGCACGCGGCCGTCCTTGTCGATGAAGCCGCCGGGATGGCGCGTGAAGGGATGGGCGAGGATGTCGCCCGGCCGCATCAGCGCGACGATGTCGGGCAGGATGTCGTCGGGATCGACGCCGTTGGTGCCGGTGGACGGCAAGGGCCAGAGCTGACCGAAATGGATGTAGACTGGCAGGTCCGCCTGCCGACCGATCTCCGCCGCCTTGCGCATCACCTCGATGCCCCAGCGCGCGAAGCCGCCGATCTCGGCGTGCGCCTTGACGCCGCGCACGAGATCACTGTTGGCGCGCGCCGCCTTCACCGTGGCGTCGATGTCGACGCCGTCGGGGCCGTAGAGGTTCGGATAGTAGTGCCCTTCCAGCCCGCCGACGACATAGGCCGAGATGAAGGCCAGCACGCGGCTGGCGGCCGGCTCGGCGATGAAATGGCGAAAGCCGGGGAAGGTCATGCAGGACGGGCCGCCCTGGTCGACCAGGGTGGTCACGCCGCTCTGCACGCCCACCATGTCCGCCGGCAGGCCGAAGCGGCCGGAGACGTAGGTGTAGACGTGGGCGTGGGTGTCGATCATGCCCGGCAGCACGATGCGGCCGCGCAGGTCGGTGATCTCGCGCGCGGTGCCCGGCAGATCGGCCCGCACAGCCGCGATGCGGCCATCACGGATCGCGATATCGGCCACGCCGTCGAGGCCGGTGGCGGGATCGACGACATGGCCGCCGCGCAGGATGAGGTCGTAAGGGGCGTCGTTCATGGCCGGAGCCATGCAAATCGCGCACCATCGGCATTTGCATGGCGTGCAAATTACGTTGCGCCAGCGGCAAGGCCCGACTAGTGGGACTTGACCGGCTTCCACCCTGGTCCACGGGACCACATCGCGCGCCACGACAGCGGCGGGGAGTATTGATGGCGACAGCACGTCGACGCGTCGCGCGATCCCGACCCGCGCCGGTGCGCGCGGGCTTCATGGGCCTGCCCGTGCGCGCCGATATCGGCCACGCGCGCGCGGCCGTCCTCGGCCTGCCCTTCGATTGCGGCACCGACCCGTACCGGACCGGCTCGCGTTTCGGCCCGGCCGCCATCCGCGAGGCGTCGCGACAGCTCAATCCGCATCATTGGCAGAGCGGCCGCGATCCGCTCGCGGCGCTGCGAGTCGTCGACGCCGGCGACGCGGCGGTCGTACCGGGCGACATCGCGGCGTCGCAGCCGGCGATCGAGGCGGCGGTGGCGGCGATCGCCGCGCGCGGCGCGGTGCCGATCAGCCTGGGCGGCGACGGCGCGATCGCGCTGCCCGAGATGCGAGCGCTCAGCCGGCATCACGCCGACCTGGTCACGGTGCATATCGACGCGCACACCGACGCCTATCCGATGGATGGCCACAACACCGCCACCTCGTTCACGCGCGCCGTCGAGGAGCGCCTGATCGACCCGCGCCGGTCATTCCAGATCGGCATGCGCGGCTTCAACATGATGCCGGGCGTGCGCACGCATGCGCTGGCGCTCGGCTACAACGTCGTCTCGCTCCAGGATTTGCTCGAGACCGGCATCGATCGCGTGTTCGCGGGTGTGCGACGCAAGATCGGCCGGCGCCCGGTCTATCTTTGCTTCGATCTCGACTTCTTCGATCCGTCAGTGGCGCCGGGTGTGTGCTCGCCGTGCTTCGGTGGTGCTACGGCGCGCGAGGGGTTCGCGGTGCTGGATGCGTGCGCCGGCCTCGACATCGTCGGCGTCAGCGTCAACACGCTCTGCCCGCCGCATGACCCGACCGGCGTCACCGCCCTGCAGGCTGCGACCGTCACCCTTGACTGCCTGCGCCTGGTGGCAGCGCGCACGCGTCGCTGCTGATCGGCGGCGAGGTCGCGCGCCCAGCGGTTTCTCGCCAGCATGGCATCGAGCGAGCGCGTGATCTGGCCGGGGATGACTTGGCGGAATGTTGGTTCGATGACATTCTAGGTCATCACGATATCCTATCGTCCAGGAGGCATGGCGCATTGCGGCACAAGTCGCCGTCGTGGTTTGGCCTGCCGGCCGCAGTAGAATGCGGAACGGGGCATGCTATGCTTCCTGCGTCACGAGACCAAGAACAAGCACTGCCATATCAAGGGAGGACTCCATGAGACGTCTGCATTCCGCGCTGGCCGTACTCCTCGCGGGGTCGATGCTGTCCCTGCCCGCGAACGTCGCGGCCCAGGAGCGCACGGTCAAGATCACGGGCTTCGGCGCCAAGTCCGGCGTTGTCCGCGTGTTCGGCATCAACAGCGAGGCGGCCATGAAGGCCGCCGCCGAGGAGATCAACAAGAACGGCGGCGTCAAGCTGGGCGACGGCAGCATGGCGAAGCTCACCGTCGAGTTCCTCGACGACCGCTGCAACGCCGAGGAAGGCATCTCGGTGGTGCGCCGAATCGCCTCGACCGACGCCTTCGTCGCGGTCGGTCCGACATGCTCGAACGTCGCCGAGTCGCTATTCGGCATCCTGCAGAAGAAGGTCGGCGACGCCTCCGACAGCGGCCTGCAGTTCCCCATCTTCGCCGACGTCGCGGCCAAGGGCGGCCTGGCGAAAATCTCCGAATGGGCGTTCCGCAACGTGCCCAGCGAATTCGAGATGTACAAATCGTTGATCGCCTGGATCAGGAAGGAACATCCCGGCCTGAAGACGATGTACGGCGGCGTCGAGAAGGACTTCGCCCACTCGAACGCGACCTATGGCGTGATGAAGGGCCAGGCCGAGGCCGGCGGCCTGCAGGTGCTCGGAACCGCAGAGTGGCTGCTCAACGACACGTCCTTCTCGACCCAGGTGCGAGACATGAAGCGCGCCAACGCCGACATCGTGGCGATCTCGGCGCATCCCTTCACGACCTGCGGCGTGCTGAAGGAGATGGCCCGCCAGGGCGTCAAGCCGAAGCTGCTGATCGGGCTCACCAGCTCGTCGAGCATCGAGACGCTGCAGGGCTGCGCCAAGCAGGCGGAAGGCATCATCATCCCGACCAGCTTCGCGCCGGTGACGCCCGAGGCCAAGGCGGCGGCCGAGCAGGTCGCCAAGTTCGGCGGCAGCGCCGACCTCCACAGCGCGGCGGCCTACGAGATCATGTTCATCCTCAAGGATGTGATCGAAAGCCAGAAGATCATGGCCAAGCCCGACACCGTGAAGGCGGATCGCGAGAAGATGCGCATAGGCCTCGCGGCGCTGAAGGAGACCATGGGCCTGATCGGCAAGGTCGGCCGCACGGCCGATCGCGAGGCGATCAAGCCCTACCTCTACGTCCATGCCAAGGACGGAAGCTGGCAGGTCCTCCATAGGCCCGCGCTCTAGCGGCCTTGCGCGTGGCGGCGGGGCGCGTCGGCGGCCCGCCGCCCGCCGTCGCCGTTTCCCCGCCGTCGCCGCAGATCGGATTCTGACGTGGACCTCCTCGACCTGATCGACGCCGTGCAATCGGTGGCCGACGGCGTGCTGTTCGGCGCCACTTACGCCCTGCTCGGCATCGGCTTCACGCTGATCTTCGGCGTGATGCACAAGATCAACCTCTCCTATGCCGCGGCATCGATCGGCGCGGCCTATGCGAGCCTGCTGGTCCTGGCCTTCCTGCCGGTGCCGGCCGTGCTGGCCTACCTGGCGGCGGCGGCGGCCGGCGGCGCGATCGGCGGCCTCGTCTATCTCATCGCCTTCAGGTTCATCCCGCTCGCCAATCCGCTGGCCACGCTGATGTCGACGGTCGGCCTTCTGCTGCTGATCGACGAGATCATCGTGCACATGACGGAAGGTGTTCCGCTCAACTATCCCGCCCTGTTCACCGACGTCATCGTGCAGATCGGGCCGTTCGGCCTGCGCGGCGACCTGATGTTCGTTTTCGCGCTGGGCTGCATCTGCATGGTGCTGCTGCTGCTGCTGCTCTATCGCAGCAGGCTGGGGCTCGCCACGCGCGCGGTCTCGCAGCAGTCGACGGCGTCGCTGCTTTGCGGCATCAGCACGACGCGGGTCAACGTCCTCACCTTTGTGATCACCGGCGTGCTCGGCGGCATCGCCGGCGCCATGACCGGGGCGGCCATCGGCATGCTGTCGCCGCTGCTCTCGCTGCCGCTCACCGTGAAAGGGCTGATCGTCACCGTGATCGGCGGGCTCGGCAGCATTCCTGGCGCCATTGTCGCCGGCCTCATCGTCGGCGGGCTGGAGAACGCCTTCCAGCACTTCCGCGGCGTGTCGGAGCGCGACCTCTACATCATGTTGCTTCTGTTCGTGTTCCTCGTGTTCCGGCCGGGCGGCATCTTCGCCAGGCCGGCGAGCCGCGATTGACGGGGGCGCAGCGAAATGGACTTCTATCTCGGCCTCATCCAGATCATCGGCGTGCACACGCTGCTGGGCCTGTCGGCCTACTGCGTGCTGTTGACCGGCCAGGTCAGCCTCGCCCAGGCCGGCTTCTTCGCGATCGGTGCCCATATCGCCGGCATGCTCACCGTCCTCGCGCAATGGCCGCTGATCCCGGCCCTTGCCGTGGCCGGCGTGGTTTCCGCCGCGGTCGCCTGCGCCGTCGGCTTCCCCGCGCTGCGGGTCAAGGGCCTGATGCTGGTGGTAGCGACCGTGGCCTTCGGCGAAGCCGTGCGGCTCTTCTTCTTCAACTTCACCTATCAGATCCAGGCCGGTACCCTCAAGCTCGGGCCGCATGGCGCGGAGGGCTTCCGCCAGATCCGCTACTTTCCCGAGAATGGCTGGTCGACCCTCGATGTCGTGCTGTTCATCTGGGTCGTGGTCGCCCTGGTCATGGCCGGGCTGTGGTGGCTCGACCGCTCGCGCGTCGGCGCCGTGCTGCGCGCGGTCGGCGAGGACGAGCTCGCCGCGCAGAGCGTCGGCATCAACATCACGGCCGTTAAGGTTTCGGCCATGACGGTGGGTGGCTTCATCGCCGGCGTCGGCGGCGGTATCTTCGCCCACTACACCACGCACATCGAGCATGCCCAGTTCGGCGTCGTGCTGGCGACCTTCGCCATCGCCTATCCGATCCTCGGCGGCCTTTCGAACGTGTTCGGCACGCTGCTCGCGGTGGTCTTCATCCAGGGCTTCCTGATCGAGGGCCTGCGCTTCATGGGCGACTGGCGCAACCTGCTGTTCGGCGGCCTGATCGTGCTGGCGATGAACGTCCGTCCGCGCGGCCTGCTCGACGCCGGCACGACGCGGGCGCTCAAGCGGCTGTTCGCGCCGGGCAGGGAGCGGTCCGGTGCTTGAGCTCAAGGGCATCAGCAAGCATTTCGGCGGCGTCCGTGCGGTCGACGGCGTCGACCTGACCGTCGCCCGCGGCGAGATTCTCGCCCTCATCGGTCCCAACGGCTCGGGCAAGAGCACCATCGTCAACCTGATCTGCGGCCTGTTTCCGCTCACCGCCGGCCGCATCGCGCTGGACGGCACGGATGTTTCCGGCATGCCGATGCACGCGCGCGTGACCGCGGGCGTGGCGCGGACCTTCCAGAACATCCGGCTGTTCGGGCAGCTGACGGTCTGGCAGAACCTCTGGGTCGCGCAGAACTCGGGCGAGCAGCGGCGGCAGAACTTCGGCCGGCGCTGGTTCGGCGGCTCACGCGGCGCCCGCGACGAGATCGAGCGCACGCTCGAGTTCTTCGACCTCGCGCACAAGTCCAACGAGCTGGCGGCCAACCTGGCGTTCGGCGAGCAGCGCCGCCTCGAGTTCGCCCGCGCGCTGTCGGCAAAGCCCGCGCTGCTGCTGCTCGACGAGCCCGCCGCCGGCATGAACGCCGAGGAGATTGATCAACTCGACAACCGGATTCGCAAGGTTCGCGGCGACGGCGTCACGGTCCTGCTGATCGAGCACCACATGGAGCTGGTGATGGCGATCGCCGATCGTATCGCCGTGCTCAACTTCGGACGCAAGATCGCCGAGGGAACGCCGGCCGAGGTCCAGGCCGATCCGTTGGTGCGAGAAGCCTATCTCGGCGCTCCCGAAGCAGCGTGAAGGTGGGCATGTTCGAGGTCACCGACATCGTCACGGCGTACGGCCAGATCGAGGCGCTGAAGGGCGTCTCGCTGAAGGTCGAGAGCGGCAAGATCACCTGCCTGCTGGGCCCCAACGGCGCCGGCAAGACAACGCTGATGATGACGATCGCCGGCATCCTGCAGCCGCGGCGTGGTTCGATCCGCCTCGAGGGAACGGAACTCGCCGGGCTTTCGCCGGCGCGCATCGTCTCGCGCGGCGTGGCGCTGGTGCCGGAGAACCGGCTGGTCTTCCCCGACATGAACGTTCGCGAGAACCTGCTTGCCGGCGCCTACCAGCGCCGCGACCGGGCCGGCATCGATTCCGACATCGAGCGGATGTACGGCCGCTTCCCGCGATTGAAGGAGCGGCGCGAGCAGCTGGCGGGCACGCTCTCGGGCGGCGAGCAGCAGATGCTCGCGGTCGCGCGCGCCCTCATGTCGCGACCGCGCCTCCTGCTGATGGACGAGCCCTCGCTCGGACTGGCGCCGCTGATCGTCGCCGAGATCTTCGACATCATCGCCGAGCTCAATCGCGACGGAACCACCATCTTCCTCGTCGAGCAGAACGCCCATATGGCGCTGAAGGTCGCCCATCAGTTCTTTCTGATGGAGCAGGGACGCGTCACGTTCAGCGGCACGCCCGGGCAGCTGGCCGAGGACGAGGTCATCCAGCGCGCCTATCTCGGCACACGACGCGCCGAGGGCTGACGCGGGCGACGGAGGGGCGATGATCGACCTCGTCCAGAACACGATCGATGGCCTGATGATCGGCTCGTCCTACGGATTGCTGGCGCTCGGCTTCACCCTCATCTTCGGCGTGATGCGCAGGCTCAACCTGTCCTACGGGCCGTCGATCATGATCGGCGGCTATTTCGGAACGGTCATCCACCTGCAGTTCGGCGCCGGTCCGCTGACCGTCGCCGTGGCGGTGGTGGTCGGCGCGGCCGTGGCCGGCATCTACGTCGAAAGACTGTGCTTCGCGCCGATGAAGGCCGGCGCGGCCATCGCTTCGATGGTGTCGAGCTTCGCGATCTGGATGCAGCTCGAACAGGCGGCGATCCTGGTCCTGCCGCGACACACCTATGCCTTTCCGCCGCTCGCGGCCGGCGCGCCGCTCGAGCTCGGGCCTTTCGCGATCCGCGGCGACCATCTCGTGATGCTGTGCAGCGCGCTCGCGCTGGCGGCGGCCGTGCAGTTCGTGCTCTACCGCACGCGGTTCGGCCTCGCGCTGCGCGCCATCATCGGCAATCCGCTCGCCGCGCATCTCGTCGGTGTCGACGTGAGGATGGTGATGCCGCTTGCCTTCGCCGGCGCCTCCGCGATCGGCGGGGTCGCGGGCTTCCTCGTGCTGGCGGTCGACCAGCAGGTCACGCCGATGTTCGGGATGTGGGCCACCCTGAAGGGCTTGATCGCGATGATGATCGGCGGCCTCGGCTCGGTTCCCGGCGCCATCCTCGGCGGGCTGCTTCTCGGCGTCATCGAAACGCACAGCCAATGGTATTTCGGGCCGCAGGTCCGCGACCTGGCGGCCTACTTCGTGCTGTTCGCGTTCCTGGTCATCCGCCCACGCGGGCTGGTCGGCAGAATGGCCGAAGCCCCGACGCAAAAGGCGTGAGCGATGGACGACTACCTGATCGGCGTGCTGTCGAACATCGGCGTCGTCTCGTTCGTCGCCCTGTCGGCCTATCTGCTGCTGCTGACGGGGGTGATCTCATTCGGCCAGCAGGCCTTCTTCGCGATCGGCGCCTATGCCGCGGGAATCGCCACCGCCCTGTGGGGCTGGCCGCTGGCGCTGGCCCTCGCCTGGGGTGCGGCGAGCGGCGCCGCCGCCGCGGTGCTGCTCGGCATCCCGACCCTGCGGCTGCACGGGCTGTATTTCTCGATCGCCACGCTTGCCTTCGCCGAAATGGTCCGGATCCTGTTCGAACTGTTCCGCTATCAGGTCGAGATCGACGGCGAGCTGGTGGGTCCCAACGGCGCCGAGGGATTCCGCGCCATCCGTTACATCTTCGACCACAACATCGACGCCGTTCAGTTCCTGCTGCTGATCTACGTCGTGTTGGCGGCGACCTTGCTGGGGTTCTTCGTGCTCGAGCGGTCGAGGACCGGCGTGGTCTTTCGCATGATCGGCGAGGACGAGACCCTTGCCGGACTGCAGGGAATCTCGGTCGCCCGGCACAAGGTCCTCGCCGCCGGGATCGCCGGCGCCCTGGCCGGCGTGGGCGGCGGCCTCTACGCCCATCTGACGACCTATGTGGAACCGCGCGTCTTCGACGTGATGCTGGGCGTCCACAGCCTTGCCTACGGCCTGATCGGCGGGCTCGGCACGGCACTCGGTCCGCTGCTCGGCGTGATGATCGATATCGGCCTGCTGGAGTCGATCAGGCCGCTGGCCGGCTACCGCATGGTCATCTTCGGCGGTATCGTCGCGCTGTTGCTGATCGTGCGGCCGCGCGGCCTGCTCGACGAGAGGCTCGTGCACCGCATCGCGCGCATGCTTGTCCGCTCCCGGCCCGCCAGGACGGACGGCAGAGGGTAGGCCGACATGACGACCATCAACCTGGTGTTCGCCCTGGCCGCGGCGGTGGCGGCTTGCTCGCCGGCGATCGCCTTCGCCCAGATTCGGGCCAAGGCCGATGTCGCCTGCCGCCCGACGCCCACGGCGCTGCAATACGATTGCACCATCACGCTGACGAACGCGCGGACCAACGAGCCGTTGCGCGACGTTACCCTCACCGTCGGCGCCGACATGCCGTCGATGCCGATGATGCACAACGTGCGGCCTGCGAAAGCGGTGCCAAGGGAGGTACCCGGAAGCTATCAGGTCACCCTCGTGCTCGAGATGCACGGCGACTGGATGCTGCAGCTCAACCTGTCCGGGCCGCTACGGGATCGCCTTGTGACGATCATTCGTTTCGAACCCGACCGGGCGGAGCCCCAGGCGCCGTCAAGCCGCAAGCCCTAGCGCGACGACAGTTAGTCAGACGCAGCTGTCATCCCGAGCGTAGCGAGGGATCCAGGGAAGCCGCCCAGATCCCTCGCTACGCTCGGGATGACAGTCGGTTGAGTTACCGCTCGATGCTCGATCGACCAAAAGCGGAAAGGCCGCCTTTCGGCGGCCTTTCGCTGATCTTGGCGAACAGCCTCAGTTGTGCTTGGCGATCTCCATGCGGCCGACCTGGTCGCGATGGACCTCGTCCGGGCCGTCGGCCAGGCGCAGCGTGCGCTGATGCGCGTACATGCTGGCCAGCTTGAAGACCTGCGACACGCCGCCGGCGCCGTGCAGCTGCAGGCAGCGATCGACGACCTTCGAGGTGATGTTCGGCACCGCGACCTTGATCATGGCGATCTGCTGGCGCGCTTCCTTGTTGCCGAACTTGTCCATCGCCCAGGCCGCCTTGAGCACCAGCAGGCGGGCCATGTCGATCTCCATGCGCATGTCCGCGACATGCGCCTTGGTCACGCCCATCTCCGAGACGCGCTGGCCGAAGGCGACGCGGCTCTTGGCGCGCTTGATCGCCATCTCGAGCGCGCGCTCCGCCACGCCGATGGCGCGCATGCAGTGATGGATGCGGCCCGGCCCGAGGCGGCCCTGGGCGATCTCGAAGCCGCGGCCCTCGCCCAGCAGGATGTGGTCCTTCGGCACGCGCACGTTGTCGTAGATCACCTCGGCGTGGCCGTGCGGCGCGTCGTCATAGCCGAAGACGTGCAGCATCTTGACGATCTTGATGCCGGGTGTGTCGCGCGGCACGACGATCATCGATTGCTGGCGGTACGGCGGGGCGTTGGGGTCGCTCTTGCCCATGAAGACGATGACCTTGCAGCGCGGATCGCCCATGCCCGAGGACCACCACTTGCGGCCGTTGATCACGTAGTGATCGCCGTCGCTCTCGATGCGGCTCTCGATGTTCTTGGCGTCCGAGGAGGCCACCGCCGGCTCGGTCATGGCGAAGCAGGAACGGATCTCGCCGTTGAGCAGCGGCGTGAGCCACTTCTTCTGCAGCGCCGGCGAGGCGTAGCGGGCGAAGACCTCCATGTTGCCGGTGTCGGGCGCCGAGCAATTGGTCGCCTCCGAGGCGATGCTCGAGCGGCCGAGCACCTCGCAGATCGGCGCGTATTCCAGGTTCGACAGGCCCATGGTGCCGTGCGTGTCGCCGCTGTCGCGATCCTTGGGCAGGAACATGTTCCACAGGCCGCGCTTCTTCGCCTCGGCCTTGCACTCCTCCATCACGGGCGGCAGCTGCCAGCGATCCTTGGCGCTCTCCATCTGCTGCTCGTAGACCGCCTCGGCCGGGTAGATCACCTCGTCCATGAACTTGTGCATCCGCTCCAGCAGATCCTTGGTGCGGTCCGTGTATTCGAAATCCATCGTGGTCTCTCCTCGTGCGGTGACGGGACTCTGGCGCAAATCGCCCTTCAAATGAACGGTCATTTAACCGCAGGGGGCGCTCACCATCCGCTTCGCGGAACCCCGCGCCTCGACTAGAGTGCGGGCCTCACATCTGGAGACGCGTGATGTCTGTTCGATCCCTGCTGGCCGCCGCCGCGCTGGCCTTCTTCCCGACCATCGCCCAGGCGCAGATCACGCCGCCGACCAGTGGCGACGTCGACCCGGCGGAGATCGTGCGCATCCTGCAATCGCTGGGCAACACGGCGAAGATGCAGGTCGACAAGGACGGCGAGCCGGAGATCGAGGGCCGCACCCAGAACATCAATTTCCTGATCTTCTTCTACAACTGCCAGAAGCAGGCGCAGCCGGTGCGCTGCCGCAGCTATCAGTTCTGGGCCAGCTTCCATGATCTGAACCCGCGGCCGACCTTGGAGCAGCTCAACCAGTGGAACGAGACCAAGCGGCTGGCGCAGGCCTCGACCGATGGGCAGGGCCGCTATCGCCTGAAGATGAACGTCAATCCCAAGGGCGCCGACGTCGACGTGAACTTCCGCGCCTATATGGAGTGGTGGAACCTCGCCCTGCGCGAGTACATGGCCTATATCGGCTTCAGGAAGTAGGCCGCTGCGCCAGCCACAGGCCGCAGGCGAGGCAGGCCACGGCGACGAGGAAGAGCGGCGACAGCGTCTCGCCCAGCAGCGCCCAGCCGAGCAGCGCCGCGGTCGGCGGGCTGACCGAGACGAAGACCGTCACCCGCGTCGGGCTGGTATGGGCCAGCGCGTAGAGCCACAGGAAATAGGCCGCCGCGCTGGCCAGCCCGACGAACAGCACCGCGCCCCACGCCGCCGCGTCGAACCGCGCCCCCTGGCCGAAGAATCCCTCTCCGCCCGCCAGCGGCACGAGAAAGACAACCGACGCCACCATGGCAAACCAACTCACCTGCAGTGTCGGATATTTCAACACATATGATTTGTATAATACACTGCAGACCGCCCCGGTGAGCGCCGACGCAAACACCGCCACCTCACCCCACCACCCCGCTTCGCCGCCCAACGCCTTGTCGCCCAACACAAAAGCCACGCCGGCGAAGCTCAGCGACACACCCGCCGTCTTGGCCAAGGTCATCCGCTCCAACCGCAGCGCCGCGGCCAGCAGCATGGTGAGCAGCGGAAATGTCGCAAAAATCAGGGTCGCGCGCGCCGCCGGCATGAACCGCAGACCCCAGTTCAACAGCGCGATCAGGATGCCGAACTGCGCGATGCCCAGCAGCGCCACCGGCAGCAGATCGCGGCGCTCGAAGCGCACGCGGCGGATCATCAGCAGCGGCGGCAGCAGGCAAAGCGCGCCGACGCTGTAGCGCAGGAGCGCGAGCGTCGCCGGTGGCATCTGCTCGAGCGCGAAGCGGCTGGCGACCATCGCCGCGCCGATCAGCAACCCGTTGGTCGCCGCGGCCAGCATCGGCAGGGCGCGGTTCACACCAGCGCCTTTTCCCAGGTCTCGCCGACGAGGTCCTTGCCGAACTTGTGGTAGCGCTCCTCCTCGACCAGGCGATAGCCCTCGGAGGCGTAGATCGCGCGCGCCGCGACCAGCACGTCGTGCGTCCACAAGGTCATCTTGCGATAGCCCGTCTCGCGCGCGAAGCGTTCGCACTCGCGCACCATCATGCGGCCCAGGCCCGAGCCGCGCGTCTCGGGCTCGACCAGCACCATGCGCAGCCGCGCGACGCGGGCGCTGTCGCGCACGACGAAGGCGCAACCTACCGGCCTGCCGTCCTTCTCGGCGATCACCGAGCGCTCGTGCGCCGGATCGAAGTCGCGGATGAACTTGGACGCGATCTCCGCCACCAGCCCCTCGAACTCGTGGTTCCAGCCGAACTCCTCGGCGTAGAGCGTGCCGTGGCGGTTCACCACCCAGCCCATGTCGCCGATGCGATGCGGGCGCAGCACATACGTGGCGCGCTCGCGATGGCCGCCCAGCACGCGCTCGATGACGTCCATCGCGTCCAGCAGGCGGCGCTGGTCGGGCTCGGCCACCTTGGCCAGCATCTCCCGGAGCTCGTTCTGCGAGGTGCGCTCGACGGGCGCGAAGGTCTTGCGCCCTGCCCGCGTCACCGCCAGCACCTGCCGCCGACCGTCCTCGGAAGAGCGTACACGCTCGATCATGCCCTGCCGCGCCAGCTTCGCCAGGATGCGGCTGAGATAGCCCGCATCGACGCCCAACTCGCGCACCAGCTCGCTGGCCGTGAGCCCGTCGCGGTGCGTCAGCTCGTACATGATGCGGCCCTCGGTGAGGTTGAACGGCCCGTCGTTCAAGCCCTCGCGCAGGGCGCCGATGCGCGCGGTGTAGAAACGGCTGAAGCGGCGCATCGCGCGCACGCGGCGGTCCAGTTCGCTCTCGCTCATGACGACGATCGTCAATCGGATAGTTGCTTTTGTCAATAATTGCCCCGGGACGCCGCGGCGGCTACACCGGCGGCAACGAGACAACACGCGTGGTGGAGAAACGTCCTTGGATACCCCGACGAAGGCGCCGTTCCGGCCGATCGAGTTCCTGAGCCGCGATGTCGCGCTCGACCGACGCGCCGACGGCGCCATGATGCTGCGTTCGCGCCACGCGTTAATCTCCTACGAGCGCCACGTGCCGGCCTTCCTGGCGAAGTGGGCGAACGAGGCGCCGGATCGCGTCTGGCTGGCGCAGCGCCGCGGCGCGGATCGCGCCTGGCTCAAGGTGACCTACGCCGAGGCGAAGCGGCGCGTCGACGCGCTGACCCAGGCGCTGCTCGATCGCGGCTTCGGGCCGGACAGGCCGATCATGCCGATCAGCGGCAACTCGATCGAGTTCGGCCTGCTGACCATGGCGGCGATGCAGGCACGCGCGCCGCTGGCGCCGGCCTCGCCCGCCTACTCCCTGATGAGCCAGGACCACGCCAAGCTAGCCTACATCGTAGAGCTGATCCGCCCGGCGATGATCTTCACGCAAAACGGCGCGATCTTCGCCAAGGCGCTGGCCTCGCTCGATGCCGCCGGCCTGCTCGAGGGCGTCACCTTGGTGCACGTCGACGACGCGCCACCGGGCTTGCAATCGACACCCTACGCCGCGCTCGAAGCGGCCACGCCGACCGACGCCGTGGCGCGCTCGCTGGCGGCGATCGACGGCAAGACCGTGGGCAAGTTCCTGTTCACGTCAGGCTCGACCGGCATGCCCAAGGCCGTGGTCAACACGCAGGAGATGATGTGCGCCAACATCGCCATGGGGCAGATGTCGCGCGTGCGCAAACCGGACGAGCCGCCGGGCGTGATGCTCGACTGGCTGCCGTGGAACCACACCATGGGCGGCAACGCGACCTTCCAGGCCAACCTCGCCGATGGCGGCACGACCTACATCGACGACGGTCGGCCGGTGCCCGGCCTGTTCGACGAGACGCTGCGCAATCTGCGCGAGGTGCCCACCACCTACTTCGCCAACGTGCCCGCCGGCTACGCCATGCTCGCCACCGCGCTGGAACGCGACGACGCGCTGGCGCGGATCTTCTTCCGCGACCTGAAGGTGCTGGCCTACGGCGGCGCCACGCTGCCCGACGATCTCTACGACCGCATGCAGGCGCTGTCGGTGCGCCATACCAGCTATCGCGTTCCCTTCGTCACCGGCTGGGGCTGCACCGAGACGGCGCCGACGGCGACCAGCGTGCACTGGGCGAGCGAGCGCGTCGGCCTGATCGGCCTGCCCTTCCCCGGCGTCGAGCTCAAGATGGTGCCCACCGGCGAGAACGGCCGCTATGAGCTGCGCCTGCGCGGCATCATCGTGACGCCAGGCTATCACCGTCAGCCCGAGCTGACGGCGACGATGTTCGACGAGGAGGGCTTCTATAAAATCGGCGACGCCGGCCGCTTCGTCGATCCCGCCGACCCGTCACAGGGTCTAATCTTCGACGGCCGCGTGGTCGAGGATTTCAAGCTGATGTCCGGCACCTTCGTGTTGGTCGGCACCTTGCGTACGACGGTGATCGCCGCCGCGACGCCGGTGCTGCAGGACGCGGTGATCGCCGGCCAGGACAAGAGCTACGTCGCCATCCTCGGCTTCCCCAACATCGCGGCCTGCCGCCTGCTCGCCGGCGACAGCGAGGCCAAGCTGCCGCTCGCCGATATGCTGCGCCATCCCGCCGTCGTCTCACGCCTGAAGGACGGCATCGCCGCCATGAACCGCGACGCGCGCGGCTCCTCGATGCAGGTCAAGCGTGTCCTGCTGATGACGGAGCCGCCCTCGGTCGACGGCCACGAGCTCACCGACAAGGGCTACATCAACCAGCGCGCGACACTGACGCGGCGCAAGGCGCTGGTCGAGAAGCTATATGCCGATCCGCCCGATCCCGATGTGATCGTCATCAGCTGACTCTTGCGGAAAGTACCCCATTGGGGTACATTTTAGCGTGCATACCGTCGTCGAGCTGGCACGATACTCCAAGAGTGCGGATCGATTGTTCACCGAGGCGGAGCGTGCCGAGGTGGCGGTTCTGATCGCGCACGTGCCGATGGCCGGAGACCTCATTGTCGGCACCGGCGGCGTGCGCAAGATCCGCGTGCCATTCGACGGCCGAGGCAAGAGCGGCGGTGCACGCGTGATCTACTACCTGCATGACGAACGACATCCGATCCTGCTGGTCGATGTCTTCGCGAAGAACGAGAAGAGCGATCTCGACGCCGCCGAGCGCGCGGCGTTGTCGAGCATGGTGAAAAAGATCAAAGCCGCGTTTCGCGCGGCACCAGGAGGTTGACGTGGCGAAGAAGGCGTTCGATCGCATCATGGAAGGCCTGCAGGATGCCCTCGCTTACGCCAAAGGCGATGCCTCGCGGGTCGGGCGCGTCTACCATGTCTATCCCGTCGACGTGAAAGCCGTGCGCGAGAAGACCGGCCTAAGCCAGCGCGAGTTTTCGGCCACGTTCCGTATTCCACTCTCCACACTGCGGAAGTGGGAGCAGCACGAGCGTGAGCCCACCGGGCCGGCACGCGTGCTGCTGCATGTGATCGACCGCAAGCCGAAGATCGTGCTGAAGGTTGCGCGAGAGGTGACACCGAAAGCGGCGTAGCTCCGCTACCTACTCGTCCGCGCGCGACTCCCTGATCCGCCGGGTACCCTGGAACACCGGCTTGATCGGATCCATCACGAAGCGGATGCGCGGCAGGTCGGTGTCGACGGTGCAGCAGGTGCCGATGATCGGATCGGCGAGCGTGATGTCGCCGGCGTTCCACGCCGCCGCATCAAACGCCGAGACCTGCGGCTTGCCGCGCTCGGATTTGTGGAAGGTGTATTTGGGATCGACCTGGATCAGCAGCGGCGCGGTCTGGCCGTCGAGCGGCGCGTTGGCCGCGGTCACCCAGTTGATGTACTGCACGTCGGAGCCGGCGACCGGCTGCGGATCGACCAGCGCGCAGTCGAGCACGGTCTTGCCGTCCTTCTTCGCCGTGCCCATGACGCGATCGTGGCGGCGGGTGAACTTCACCTCGCCATGCTCGACCGGGAAGCCCCAGCGGTTGCGCAGCTCCGTCGCCGCCGCCTCGGTGCTGGCCAGCGCGCCCAGCAGGAAGCCGCGCGGGTGCGCGCCGGCGCGGCTGCCCAAGCGCAGCACCGCGAGGTTGAAGGCGCCCACCGGGCTTTCGGGATAGCGCGTGAAGGCGGCGATCACGTAGGACGGCAGCGCCGGATGCATCGCCTTGGGCAGCAGGCCTTCCGTCGAGGTCCTGGGCACCTCGATCAGCAGCTGCATCATCTCCGCCTTAGGCAGCGCCCACGCTTCGGTGTCTAGGTTGGCGACCGTCGGCAGGCGCTTCGGGTTCTGCGTGATGTCCAGCGTTCCGTAGAGGGGCATGGCCTACTCCGCCGCCGCGACGTTCGAAGGCTTGCTGGCGAAGACGGGCATGACTTCCTTGCCGAACAGGCGAAGGCTCGCCATCACCTGCTCCTGCGGAATCGTCTCGTTGGCGTTGAGGATGAAATTCACGCAATCGACGCCCAGCGACTCCCAATGCTTGATGGCGCGGATGATGCGCGCCGGATCGCCATAGGCCATGCCCTCGGTCTGCTGCTCCGAGGCGTCGGGACCGGTGGCGGCGCGGCGTAGCGCCGGCAGCAGGCCGAGCGACTGGTAGGACGGCGAGGAGAACACCTCGCGCGTCGAGATCAGCTGCGTGGCGAGATAGTTGAAGGTGTTGCCCAGCCGCTTGCCGGTCTCGACGCCGATCTTCTCGTCCTCGTGGCAGAACAGGAAGTTGGTGGTCGCGACCTGCTCGTTGACGAACGATCCCACCGGTTCGCAGAGCTGGATGCGCCGACGGTACTCCTTGATCTTCTTCTCCTGCTCGGCGTAGCCGGCGAAGGACAGGCCCAGGCTGCCCATGCCGCGATCGGCGGCGTCGATCTCGGTGCCCGGGCTGGTCACCGCCACCCACATCGGCGGGTGCGGTTTCTGGTAGGGCTTGGGCAGGATGGTGCGCTCCGGCATCGACCAGAACTCGCCCTGATAGGCGAAGGTCTCCTGCGTCCACATCTTCGGCAGGCAGCGCACGAACTCGTCCCAGCTCTTCTTCGTGGTGTCGGGGTTGGCGCGGAAACCGCCCAGCTCGGTCCAGGTCGCTGAGCGGCCAGTGCCGACCTCAAGCCGGCCGCCCGACAGCAGGTCGAGCGTCGCCGTCTTCTCGGCGATCTTGATCGGGTGGTTGAACTCCGGCACGCAGACCACGATGCCGTGGCCGACGCGGATGTTCTTGGTCACCATGGCGCAGGCGGTGAGGAACAGCTCCGGCGCCGAGCAGTGCGAGTACTCCTCGAGGAAGTGGTGCTCGACCGCCCAGACATTGGAGAAGCCCAGCTGGTCGGCCAGCTTCACCTGCTCCAGGCAGTTGTTGTAGACCTCGCGCTCGCGCTCGGGCGTCCACGGCCGGGGAATCGAGATCTCATAGAAGAGGCCGAATTTCATGGCGTCCTCCGCGATTGAATACGTGTTCCACCGCCAACGATAGGCATCCGGGCCACGCTCCCGCAACCCGCCGCTTTCGCGTGGCAGATGCCGCCCGTTGGTCCTTTCGTGCTACCATACGTGTTCCGAAGCCGTTGGAGGCGCGCGATGTTCGACCGGATCACCTTCGACCCCCAGATCATGGGTGGCCGCGCCTGCATTCGCGGGATGCGGATTCCGGTGTCCGTGATCGTTTCGCAAGTCGCGCACGGCGCGAGCGTCGCGGAGATTCTCGGGGACTACCCGGATCTCGAACCAGACGACGTCGCCCAGGCGCTTAAGTATGCCGCGTGGCTTACCAGGGAACAGGTGATCGTCGCCTGACCGATCGCATGCGCTTCCTCGCGGATATGGGGGTCGCGTTACGCGTCGTCCGACACCTGCGGACGGTAGGTCACGACGCTCTACATCTCGCGGAACAAGGACTTCAGCGGCTGCCTGATCGCGACATTTTCGCCAAGGCGCGGATCGAGGATCGCATCGTGCTGACCTTCGATCTCGACTTCGCGGAAATCGCCGCCGCCGCAGGCACCACCCTGCCCAGCGTCGTAATATTCCGCCTTGGCAATGCTAGTACCGACTCTGTCATCGAACGACTAACGACGGCCGTCGATAGCGCGGGGTCTATGCTACTGTCCGGCGCCATCGTCGCGGTGGAGGATCATCGGATTCGAATCCGATCATTGCCCATCGTCAAGGAGTAGTCCGCCATCATGCATCCGACCGACTCACACCGCCTGCACGCCCACCTGATCGGCCAGCAAGGCTCGCGCGGCCTGCTCAACACGCCGTCGTTGACGCTCGATCTGGAGATGCTGGAGCGCAACATCGCGGCCATGGCGGCCTTCGCCAAGAAGCACAACGTCTCGCTGCGTCCGCATTCCAAGACGCACAAATGCCCCGACATCTCGCGCCGGCAGATCGCCGCCGGCGCGCTGGGCAATTGCTGCGCCAAGCTGGGCGAGGCAGAGGCGTTGACCGATGGCGGCATCGACGGGCTGCTGATCACCTCACCGGTCGTCACCCAGCCGACGATCGAGCGGCTGATGACGCTCAACGCGCGCGCCAAGGGCCTGATGGTCTGCGTCGATCATCCCGACAACGCCGATGCGCTGGCCAACGCCGCCAAGGCGGCAAAGCAAGTGCTGACGGTGATCATCGACATCGATCCCGGCATCCATCGCACCGGCGTCGCCACGCCGGAGGGTGTCGTGGCGCTGGCGAAGAAGATCGCCGGCCTGCCGTCGCTGCGCTACGCCGGCGTGCAGTTCTATTGCGGCCGGCACCAGCACATCGAGGACTACGCGGAGCGCCGCAAGCAGATCATCGAGCGCACCGAGTACCTCAAGGGCATCCTAGACCTGCTGGCCAAGGCGAACCTCAAGCCCGGCATTATCACCGGCTCGGGCACCGGCACGCACCAGATCGATTGCGAGCTGGGCGTTTTCACCGAGCTGCAGGTCGGCAGCTACGTCTTCATGGACCACCAGTACAATATCTGCGACCTGCGCGGCGAGAACCGACCGACCTTCGAGCAATCGCTGCAGATCGACGCGCGCGTGGTGAGCCGCAACACGGCGGGCATGGCGACGATGGATTCCGGCCTGAAGTCAATGGCGACGGAAGCCGGCCCACCGAAAATCCTCTCGGGCGCCGCCGCCGGCAGCACGACGCGCTTCATGGGCGACGAGCATTGCGCGGTGATCGCACCGGAAGGCCAGGAGGCGCCGGCGCTGGGCGCGCGCGTCGTGCTGACGCCACCGCATTGCGATCCCACGGTCAACCTCTACGACGCCTACCACATCGTCAAAGGCGAGACCCTGGTCGACATCTGGACGATCGCCGGCCGCGGCCGGTCGCGCTAGAGCGGCACGCGACTGATCAAACGCGCCTGTCATCCCGAGCGCGGCGAGGGATCTAGGCGGCTTCCCTAGATCGACGCGCTCGGGATGACAGGGTTAGCCCGATCTCGGGATCGTTGCTCTAGTTGCGCGTGACGTGGGCGGAGACACAGAGCCACGTACCGTTCTGCTTGGCCCATACATCGGTGTAACGCCCCCGACCCGGCTTGCCGTCCGGGAGCGTGTAGTGCGTACGCGCATGGATGATGGCGAAGTCACCCATCAGGCGGATCTCGACGTCCTCCGTGCGCAGGCCGCTGATCGTCACCGGTTTCGCGGTCTGCACGAGGAAGCCCGCACGATCGACCAACGAGCCGTCGGGGTTCGAGCAGCGGAAATCCTCGGCCAAAATCTCGTCGAATCGCTTCACGTCGGCGTGCTGCACCGAATGGATGTAGTCGTCGTTCAGCGCCACCAGCACGTCGTGGTCGGCCTTGGACATCGCATCCTCCCTAGTGGAGCCGCATTTCTTGAGCCGGTCGGACGCGACATGGGCCGAAAGGCTTCGCGGCAGTATCGCTCAACCGGCGGATGCCGATGGTCTGGTGGCGCTCTTGCGCCAGGTCGCTGGCGGCACTCCGAAGTCGCGCTTGAAGGCGCGGCTGAACGCCGCCTCCGATTCATAACCGACATGATGGGCGATCCGTGCCAGAGGCATGTCGCTATGGCGCAGGTCGTGCGCGGCGACATGAAGGCGCCAGCGTGCGAGATAGCGCATTGGCGGCTCCCCGATCAGGCGGGTGAAGCGATCCGCCAATGTCGAACGCGACAGGCCGACCTCGCGCCCGAGCTCGTCCACGGTCCACGGATCCGTGACGCGGCGATGCAACAGGGCCAGGGCGCGCGAGACGATGGGGTCTTTGAGCGCGGCGAGCCACCCCGTTTGCTCGGCTCGCAGGCTCTCGACATATCGACCCAGAGCCTCGACGAACAGCATCTCGGAGACCTTCGCGAGCATCGTCGCCGAGCCGGCGCGCCGCTTCGACACCTCGTCGGCGGCGAACTCGAGCGCGCTCCTGATCAAGGCCGCCGTGGCGCCCTGGCGGGCGTCGAAGGTCAACATGGACGGCAGGGCTTCGATCAGCGGATTGCCGGTTAGCCGGTCGCACCCGAGGAAGCCGCACACGATACGGGTCGTCTCACCGCCGCCGCCGTGCCGGATCGTCCACAGACCACCTTCCAATGGCGCCACGACGAGCTGGCATGTGGGAACGGGCGGCAGACGGAAGTCCGTACCGAGCAGGTGGCGATCGTTGTGCGGCAGCATGAGCACTTCGCCGACGCCGATCTCCGCCTCCCTTCCATCGGAGACGCGCGCCTTCAGCCAGCCTTCAACGACGTAGTGATAGAGCACCAGATGGTCGGCGCCATCGAGCAACGCTCGACAATCTTCCGGCGCCACCTGCGACGCGACGCACCACGGCGCACTGAACTCGGCGTGGAGGAACACGCCGCCCTTCATGCGGACCACCCGCAACACATCCGAGAGCGCATCCATCGGCGGTGACTACCCTTCCGGCGTCCTGGGCAAGAGATCCGGCGCCCCGATCATTCGCGCGAGCGAGCGATGCAAGTATACCACGAGCACCTGACGAGGGGATCGCTCCCGCGCTCGAACGCTCTATCTCGTCAAGGCGGTCGACGAACTCAATGAGGTTGGTCATGACAACGCACAAGGGCGAATGCTTCTGCGGTGCCATTCATGTCGAGGTTTCGGGCAAGCCGGAAGCCATGGGCTACTGTCACTGCCAGTCCTGCCGCTCCTGGTCGGCGGGACCGGTCAATGCCTTCACCCTCTGGAAGCCCGACGCCGTGCGCATCACCGCCGGCGCCGAGCATGTCGGCACCTACCAGAAGGCGCCCCTCAGCCAGCGTCACTACTGCAAGAAGTGTGGCGGTCACCTGATGAACGCGCATGCTCCGCTTGGTCTGATCGATGTGTTCGCGGCCAAGCTGCCGACGCTGAAGTTCGAGCCAGGCGTCCACGTCAACTACGCGGAAACCGTGATGGCCATGCGCGACGGGCTACCGAAGCTCAAGGACTTTCCGCGGGAGTTCGGCGGTTCCGGAGAGCTGGTCGCCGAATAGGTGCCGGCAGCGACGACGCCGTCCGAGCGGAAGCAGGGTCTGGAGGACGATCATGGGCAAGTTCGACAAGTACGCGTTCAGCGCGAGGCCGGCGTACGATGAGAAGGGGACGCGCGCGGCTTTCTCCCAGACCGTCCCGCTCAGGACGCTCGTGATCTATTGCTGCGATCCGCGCGCGGCGGACATCCCCAGAGCCGTCGCGCAGGCGTTCGGCGACGAGGTGTACCCGGGTGACATCGTTCGCGACGCGCAAGGCAACAAAGTGGCCTCGACGACGACCATCTTTCCGATCGTCGTCGCCGGTGGTCGCGCGATCGATGCGTTGCGTTCCATCACGGTCGCACAGCACTTGTTCGGCATCGAGAACATCGTTGTCGTGCATCACTCCTACTGCAGCGCGACAACATTTACCGCTGACGGAATCATCAAGGCCCACAAGCACGAGCACGGCGCGGACATCTCTGATCGCTACGACCAGGATAGCATTTGCATCGCCGACTACGAGGCATCTCTCAAGTACGACACCCTTTTCATTCGGGCCTACCCAGGCACGCCAAGACACGTCAACATCTTCGGTTTTTTCTACGACATTGACACCGGCGACCTCACCGAAGTCGTTGCTGACAGGGCTCGAATTCGGCCATCTGACCGCACGTCAAGGGCGTTGCAGAGGGCATGATCGACGCCCATAGCCGCCATCCGACATCGTCGTCCTCTAGATCAGCGCCTCGCCCTTCCAGCGGCGCGCCAGCGCGATCGTCGCGAGCAGGCTGATGCCCGCCAGCGCCGCCATGGCGAAGAAGGCGTCGCCGCCGAAGCGAGCATAGAGCGTGCCCGAGACCTGGAACACCACGGCGATCACCAGACCGCTCGCCAGCCCGTAATACAGGCTCTGCGCCAGCGGCATCGCGTGCGTGGGGATCGCCTGGCGCAGGAAGGCCATCGCCGCGAGGTGCGTGGCGCCGAAGGTCAGCGCGTGCAGCGCCTGCAGCACGACCAGCGCGGCCACATCGGTGCCGAGCCAGGGCATCGCCGCCCAGCGGATCAGCGCGCCGCCGGCGCCCAGCGCCAGCATGCCGACGGCACCGAAGCGCGCGGTGAGCGCGCCGCCGATCATGAACAGGCCGATCTCGACCAGCACGCTCTCGCCCCACAGCAGGCTGATCACCACGTCGTCGATGCCGGCGGCGCGCCACGACAAGGTGCCGAAGCTGTAGAGCACGGCGTGGCTGGCCTGGCAGAAGCCGCAGGCGACGAGGAAGAGCACGAAGGTCGGCTTGCTGAGCAGCTCAGCAGCGCGGACCTTGCCGCGATCGGCTGATGCGCTGCGTGACGCCGGCGTCGGCAGCCACAGCGCGGCGGGGATCGTCAGCACTACGCCGATGCCCAGCAGATAGAGCACCCAGGGCGGCCCCCAACGATCGACCGCGATTCCCGCGGCCAGCGCGCCGCTGATGAAGGTCACGGAGCCCCAGACACGCACCCGGGCGTAGTCGATGCCGCGCTCGCGCGTCACCGCCACGGCGTTGCCATCGCCCAGCGACAGCAGCGGATGCCACATCGCGCCCCAGATCATGGTGACGATCAAGTTGGGCCAGAAGCCGTAGGAGAACTCATAGGCGATGACCATCGCCAACGCGCCTGTCAGCAGCGCCATCATCAGGCCGCGTGTGCCGGCCACGCGCTGGGCGATCCAGCCGACGGCGATGGTGGCCGCCACGGTCACGAACTGGCGCGCCATGTAGATCGTGCCGATCTCGGCGTCACCCACGCCGCGATCACGCAGCCACACCGCCCAGTAGCTCAGCGCCGCGCCACCAGCGAAGAAATAGGCGCCGAAGAAATAGGCGAGGCGCGCCGGGATCATGCTGGGACCGCCGGCGTCCCGCCGGCCTCTTGCATGAGCCGGCGGGACGCCGGCGGTCCCAAAGACATTACGTGAACTCGGCGCGGATCGTGTCGCTGTGCTCGCCGAGCGCGGGGACTTTGCCCAGCGGCCAGATCTCGTTGTCGATGGTCGCGGCCAAGGCGGGCAGCGAGACCTCGCCTTTGTCGGTGCCGATGGTGGTGCGGCGCACCTGCGGATGGCCGCCGAGATCCTTCACCGAGCTGACGCGGGCATAGGCGATCTGCGCCTTCTCCAGCTTCGCCGTGATGCTGTCCCAGGTGTGGCGCTTGAAGACCTCGGCGACGATAGCGTTGGTCTCGTCGCGAATCGCGTTGCGCGCCACGCCTGTCGCGAAGCGCTGATCGTCGGGCATGTCGGGCCGGTCGAGCACGCCGTTGCACAGGCGGCGCCACTCGTTGTCGTTCTGGATCGAGATCAGCACCGGCACGTCATCGCCGGTGGGATAGACGCCATAGGGCGCGATGAAGGGATGCGTCAGGCCGAGCCTGGGCCAGTCGTAGTTGTTGTATTCCCAGGACATCAGCGGGATCGCCATCCACTCCGCCATGGCCGAGAACAGCGAGACCTCGATGTGACGACCCTTGCCGTCGCGGCCACGCGCGATCAGCGCCTCGAGCACGGCGGCATGGGCGAACATGCCGGTGCCGATGTCGGTGGCCGAGATGCCGACGCGGCCCGGCGCGTGATGCGAGCCGGTGATCGAGGCCAGGCCCGACTCGGCCTGCACCAGTAGATCGTAGGCGCGCCGCTCCTTGTAGGGGCCGAAATCCCCGTAACCCGAGATATCGACGGTGATCAGGCGCGGGTTGAGCTTGCGCATGGCCTCGGCGCCGAAACCGGCGCGCTGGGCGGCGCCGGGCGCGAGGTTCTGGATCAGCACGTCGGCCTTGCCGATCATGCGATGCAGCAGCGCCAGGTCCTCGGGCTTCTTGAAGTCCAAGGTCACCGACTGCTTGCCGCGATTGAGGAAGACGAAATAGGCGCTGTCGCCTCTGATGTGCCGGTCGTAGCCGCGCGCGAAATCGCCCTCCGGCCGCTCGACCTTGATCACCCGCGCGCCTGAATCGGCCAGCCGCGCCGCGCAATACGGAGCGGCCACCGCCTGCTCCACCGAGATCACCAGAATACCGTCGAGCGCGCCGGGCATGCCCGTTCCTCTTGTCCTGTTCGATAGGGTTGGATGAACCATATGCCGAGGACAGCAGCGCCTGACAATCGTCTTGCCTTCATGGGACCGCCGGCGCCCCGCCGGCTCTTGAAGAGGCCGACGCGACACCGGCTTTCCCAGTCGATACACTACCGCCCATGCAGCTCACCTCGGACGAACGCGCCGCGCTCGAAGGTCGCGACGGCCCCGCCGCCGCGCTGGCGATGCGCGTGGTGGCGGAAACCGCGCGGATGATGGGCGCCGAGCGACTGATTTCGGTCGAATCCGCGCATATCGACGGCTGCCTCTATCACGGCGATTCCGGCACCTTGTTCGCCGAGCGACTCGTCCAGGGCGGCGGCCGTACCGGCGTACCCACCACGCTCAATGTCGGCGCGCTCGACCTGCTGCATGCCGGCCGCGTGAAGCTCGACGCGCACAAGGCGGCCATGGCGCGGCGCATGATGGACGCCTATGTCGCGCTGGGCTGCCAGCCGACCTGGACCTGCGCGCCTTACCAGGCCGGCCACCGACCGCGGACCGGAACCCACGTCGCCTGGGGCGAAAGTAACGCCGTCGCGTTCTGCAATTCAGTGCTGGGCGCGCGCACCGAGCGCTACGGCGACTTCCTGGACATCTGCGCCGCCATCACCGCGCGCGCGCCCGACTACGGCCTGCATCGCGACGACAACCGCCGCGCCACACTGCTGGTCGAGTGCGGCGGCCTCGATCCACGTCTGCTGACCGAGGACGCGCTCTATCCCGTGCTCGGCGCCTGGCTGGGCCGCGTCGCCGCCGGCCGCATCGCGGCCTTCGCCGGCCTGCCGCGCGACACGTCGGAAGACCGACTGAAAGCGCTGGGCGCCGCCGCCGCCTCCAGCGGCGCCATCGGCCTGTTTCATGTCGTCGGCGTCACGCCGGAGGCGCCCGATGTCACGACCGTCCTCGGTGGGGTGCCGCCGGCGGAGACGATCACGCTCGCGGGCGCGACGCTGCGCGAAAGCTACGACCGACTCTCGACCACGACAGGCGCCCGCCTCGACGCCATCGCCATCGGCAGCCCGCACCTCTCGCTCGACGAAGTGCGGCGCCTGTTGGCGCTACTCAAAGGCCGCCCGAGTCGCCTGCCCTTCTACGCCTGCACCGGCCGCCACACGCTCTCCGCCCTGGAGCGCGAGGGTCTGCTCACCGTGCTTGCCGACGCCAACATCACGCTCGTCGCCGACACCTGCGTCGTCGTGGCACCAATCCTGCCCGACATCGCGGGCGCCACCTTGCTCACCAACTCCGGCAAGTTCGCGCACTACACGCGACCCAACACCGGCTACGACGTGGTGTTCGGCTCGCTGAGCGATGTCGCCGAATCCGCCGCTGCCGGCCGCCTCGTGCGGGACGTATCGCTATGGCGGTGATGCGGTTCATACCCCCTCTCCCCGCGAGCGCAGGGCTGTCCGGGGAACGGTGCTAAGTGATTCAAATGACTCACTTTGGCAG
>CAYTFW010000075.1:0-28222 GCA_964437145.1 uncultured Rhizobiaceae bacterium | reverse complement strand
GGTCCTAGTAGGCCGCCTCCAGCAGGCGGAGCGCGTCGGCGATCTGGTCCTCGGCGGAGCGCATGCCGGCGTTGGCGTTGAAGTTCTTCACCGTCTCGGCGGCGATGTTCTTCAGATCGTCGCGCGGGATCTCGAGCTGACGTAGATTCGTCGGCATGCCCATGCGCGTGTAGAGCGCTTCGAGCCAGTCGGCGACGGCGAGCGCGGCCTGCCTGCCGTCCATGCCGTCGCGCCACACGCCGACGGCCTGCGCGACCTGCCGCGCCGACGGCAACGAAATCGACTCGGAGAGGCGGATGCGCGAGGCCTGCAGCACGCAGGTCGACTCGCCTTGCCCGACATGCGGGTAGCGAACGTGCAGCGACGTCGAGACCGCGTAGTTGCCGGAGAATGGCCCGCCGCGGAAACGGCGTATCCCGTCATCCTCGGAACGGTTCTGCAGGAAAGCCGCGATGCACAGATCGATGCGCGGCTGGGCGGTCGCGGGTTGATCGGCCAGTCTGGGATAGGCGTTGAAGCCCAGGCGGAAGGCTTGGCGCTCGTTGGCCTCGGCCAGCGGGTTGACGTCGAGCTGCGCCATGGCACCGATCAGGCCGGCGAACACCGTCGTGCCGGTCGAGCGCATGACGTCGTGCGGCGTGCCCAGCAGCACCTCCTCGTCGATGAACAGCGCCTGCGGCCGCGTCTTGGGATCGAAAAACTCCATGCGGTGATCGAGATCGGGATTCTTCAGGCCGGTGCCGGCGCGGTTCATCGCGCTGGTCGGCGTCGTCGGGATGTTGATGATCGGCGGCTTGGGCGCCATCAGGCGCGGGCTGTAGGCCGGCTTGCCCTCGGGATACTGCGTCATGATCTTGAAGGGATCGCCGGGCTCGGCCAGGAAGATCGCCACCGCGCGCACCGCGACGATGACGCTGCCGCCGCCCACCGCGATCAGCAGATCCGCACCGGCCGAGACCGCCGCCTGCTTGGCGGCCAGCACCGAGGCGTAGGTCGAATCCTTCTCGATGCCGTCGAACACGCCGGCATAGAGCGGCCCCAGCGCCGCCTCGATACGGCGCACGGTGTTGGTCCTGCGGTTGATCGAGGGCGAGCAGATCACGAAGGCGCGCTTGGCGCCGGCGCGGTCGACCGCCTCCTTGATGCCGAGCTCGATGGCCTGGCGGCCGCAATGCAGGCGCCATGAGAATCCCGCCGCCCTGAATCCCGCTTCGCTCATCGTCTTCCTCGTTGCCGCATCGGGCGTCCTGCCGATACGGTCCGTCATCCTACCCGGGAGGCTAGCATGGCCGCGTCGCCCAGCCTGGTGATCCGCAACGGCACCATCGTCGATGGTTCCGGCGGCGATCCCTACGAAGCCGATCTTGCCATCGCCGATGGAAAAATCTCGGCGATCGGCGGCGCCATTCCGCTGGGCGAGGAGGAGATCGACGCGCGCGGCAAGCTGGTCACGCCGGGCTTCGTCGACCTGCACACGCACTACGACGCGCAGGTGACGTGGAGCGAGCGGCTGTCGCCCTCGACCTGGAACGGCGTGACCACGGTGCTGTGCGGCAATTGCGGTGTCGGCTTCGCGCCCTGCCACGCGGATCAGCACGCGATGCTGATCAACCTGATGGAAGGCGTCGAGGACATTCCGGAGGTCGTGCTGAGCGAAGGCCTGCCGTGGAACTGGCACAGCTTCCCCGACTATCTCGACGCCATCGCGCAGCGTCGCTACGACGCCGATGTCGCCTTCCAGGTGCCGCACGCGGCGCTGCGCGTCTATGTCATGGGTCAGCGCGGCGCCGATCGCGAGCCGGCGACGGAGCAGGATCGCCAGCGCATGGCCGCGTTGACCGCCGAAGGCCTGCGCGCCGGCGCGCTGGGCTTCTCGACCTCGCGTACGCTGAACCACCGCTCGGCCGACGGTCGGCACATTCCCACCTTGCGCGCCGAGGAAGCGGAGCTGACGGCGATCGCGCACGCCATGCGTGACGTCGGCACCGGCTGGATGCAGATCGTCTCGGATTTCGAGACCGACGGCGAGATCGAGCTGTTCCGTCGCTTGGCCAACGAATCCCGAAGGCCGGTGACGATCAGCCTGCTGCAATCCGACGCCAAGCCGAACAACTGGCGCGCGCTGCTCGATCGCATCGCCGAGGCCAACGCCCAGGGCCTGCGCATCACCGGCCAGATCCGCTCGCGACCGACCAGCGTGCTGCTGGGCTTCGAGCTGTCGCAGAATCCGTTCATGGGTCGGCCGAGCTACAAGGCGATCGCGCATCTGCCGTTCCCGGAGCGGCTGGTTCATCTGCGAGACCCGGCCTTCCGCGCCCGCGTGCTGGGCGAGGCGTTCGAGGGCGGCGCCCGCACCCGACGCGTCGAGCGCTGGGATCGCATGTATCCATTGGGCGACCCGCCGGATTACGAGCCCAAGGCCGAGCACAGCATCGCCGCGCGCGCGGCGCGCGAAGGCCGCACGCCGGAGGCGGTCGCCTACGACCTGCTGATGGAGCGCGAGGGCCGAGGCATCCTCTACCTGCCGCTCACCAACTACGCCGGGGGCAATCTCGACGTCGTGCGCGACATGATCGCCGATCCCAACACGCTGATCGGCCTGGGCGATGGCGGCGCGCATGTCGGCATCATGTGCGACGCCACGGCCACGAGCTACACTATCACCCACTGGACGCGTGATCGCGGCCGTGGCGCGCTGTTTTCGGTGCCGTGGATCATCAAGCGCCTGACCGCCGACAACGCCGCCGCGATCGGGCTGAACGATCGCGGCCTGCTGCGCACGGGCATGAAGGCCGACCTCAACATTCTCGACTACGACGCGCTACGCCTGCGCAGCCCCGAAATCGTCTACGACCTGCCGGCCGGCGGAAAGCGCTTGGTGCAACGCACCGAAGGCTTCGACGCGACGATCGTCTCGGGTGAGGTCGTCTACCGCAACGGCGAGGCGACCGGCGCGCTGCCGGGACGGTTGATCCGCTCGTTGTCATCCCGAGCGTAGCGAGGGATCCAGGGAGCAGCCTAGATCCCTCGCTACGCTCGGGATGACAGAGAGAGCGTTACACCACGCAGCCGTGATGCGCTGACGACACCAGCTTCACGTACTTGTCGTGCACCGAACCGGGTCGGATGCGCGTCGAGAGGTCGGGTGCGCGCCACGCCTTCATGCGCTCGGCGATCTGCGCGTCGGAGAGCGCGACGTTCAGGGTCCGCGCCTTGGGATCGATGACGATGGTGTCGCCGTCGCGTACCGCGGCGATCGGCCCGCCGCGCGCGGCTTCCGGCGAGATGTGGCCGATCAGGATGCCGTGCGAGACGCCGGAGAAGCGGCCGTCGGTGATCAGCGCCACGTCCTCGCCCAGGCCGCGGCCCTGAAGCTGGATGGTGAGCATCACCATCTCGGGCATGCCCGGCCCGCCGACTGGGCCGACATTGCGCACGACGATCACATGGCCGGGCTTGATCTCGCCGGCGCGGATCGCCTTCATGGTGTCGGCCTCGGAATCGAAGACGCGTGCCGTGCCGCGGAACTCACCCTTCTCCAGCGTCTTGCCCGAGAGCTTCAGCACGCAGCTCTCGGGTGCGATGTTGCCGCGCAGCACGCTGATGTGGTTGTTCGCCGGCGCGATCGGCTTGCCGACCGGGAAGACGATGTCCTGCTTCGGCATCTGTTCGAGCGTCGGCACACCGGCGAGGTTCTCCGCCAGGGACTTGCCGGTGACGGTCATCACGTCGCCGTGCAGAAAGCCGTTGCGCAGCAGCTCCTTCATCACCACGGGCACGCCGCCGATGGCGTGCAGGCTGGTCATGGCGAACGGGCCATGCGGCTGCAGGTTGGTGATCAGCGGCACGCGCTCGCCGATCTGCTGGATGCGATCGATGGTGATCGGCACGTCGGCCTGGCGCGCGATGGCCAGCATGTGCAGGTACATGTTGGTCGAGCCGCCCATGGCGTAGACCGTGGTGATCGCGTTCTCGAAAGCGCGCTCGGTCATGATGTCGCGCGGGCGGATGTTCTTCTCGATTAGGCGGTAGAGCGCCTGGACCGACGCCTTGGCCTGCGCGCGCACGTCGGCGTGGATGTCGCTCTTGGCGTCGTAGTCCGCCGGATGCGAGGCGCCGTGCGGCAGCATCATGCCGATCGACTCGGCCACCGTGCTCATGGTGTTGGCGGTGAACATCGCGCCGCAGGTGCCGCTGCCCGGCATCACGTTGCGCTCCAGCTCGAGCAGCTGGTCGGCGGTGATGCGGCCGGTCTCCTGCGCCGCGCGGCCCTCGGCGTAGTCCATGATGGTGATGTTGGTGCCCTTGCTGGCGAAGGGCTCGAACGACACCTTTCCCGGCGACGACGTGCCGGGATAGAGCACCAGGCCGAAGGCGTTGGTGCGCGCCAGCGGCATCAGCGCCGCCGCGCCGGTCTTGTCGCAACCGGAGATCACGATCATCGCGTCGCCGTGATGGGCGTAGTGGCCGATCTCGAAGCAGTCGGCCACGACGTCGCGCGACACCAGGCTGTAGCCGGCGGTCGGCGTGCCTTGCGTCAGCGCGTCCGACACCGCCGGCGCGCCGACGATCAGACCTTGCCCACCGCGCTCGCCCAGCAGCTCGACCAGCAGATCGCCGAGGCTGCGCACCCGGTTGTTGCAGCGATGCGCGTTGGTGTAGGCGGCGGCGATGGTGACCACGGCGCTGGTGTTCGCCGTCTTGTCCGGATCGAAGCCCGCGGCGCGCAACTCGACGCGCGATCTCTTCCAGTAGGTGCTGCTGTCCTGGGTCATGGGGTGGTCGTTCCTGTGCGGTCCGTGATGATCTATTCGACAACCATGCTGGCGCGACTCAGCAGCGAATTCGGCAGCCGAAGGCCGAGCGCGCGCGCGGTGGCCATGTTGATCGCGAGGCTCACCTCGGTCGGCTGCTCGATCGGCAAGGTCGCCGGATCCGCGCCGCGCAGGATCTCCCTGATGTAGTAGGCCGAGCGTCGGACGATCGCGATGAGATCGATCGTATAGGACATGAGCGCGCCGACATTTACCCATGTCGCGTTGCCGGCCATCGTCGGCAGGCGGTAATCGAGGGCCATCTTGAAGATCGCCCGGCTGTGACCGGCGAGGATGGGATCGGCCATCACGTGGAGAGCGTCGACCGATTGCCGGCTTACCCACTCGAAGGCGGCGGCAAGCTGGTCGACGCGTTCGATGTCGAGCACCGCCGCGCGCAGGCCGAGTCTGGCGGCGGCGTCTTCGAGACCGCGGCGGAGGACGGGATTTCCTGGATTGGCCGCCTGCAGAAACGCGGCGAAGGCGCGCATGCCGGGCACCGCTTCTCTCAGGATCTCGATCTGCTTGCCGATGATCTCGGCCCCATAGATCGAGATACCGGTGAGGCGTCCGCCGGGCCGCGCCAGGCTCTGCGCGAATCCCATGGCCACGGGGTCGGCGCTTCCCGCCATCACGATCGGCGTGTCGGGCGCGCCCTGCCGCGCGGCGCCGACAGACGTCGTGCCCGTGGTGACGATCACGCGGCTGCCTTCGCGCACCAGGTCGCGCGCCAGGTCGACCAGTCGCTCCGGCTGATTGTCGGCGTAGCGCGAGATCAGTCGTACGTTGCCGCCCTCGATCAGCCCCTGGTCCCTCAGTCCCTGGCGCAGGCCGTCGATCCATGAACCGTCGGACTTCTCATTGGCCAATCGAAGCGCGCCAATGATCGGTGGTGCGCCCGCCGGTTGCGCGAACGCGCGCGTGCCCGCGGTGAAGACTGGAGCGACGATCCCGCTCAAGACCGCTCGACGACGCCACATGCGAGACTCCCTCCTTTCCGTATGCGCGCGCCCGTGTGCCGGTTGAGCGTACGCGGCGAGCGTGGCACGGTTCCGCGCCGGGAGGAACCACCATGCCATTTTACGAAAGAGGCGATGTCCGCATCCATTACGAGGAGGCGGGGTCAGGCTTTCCGCTGTTGATCATTCCCGGCGGCGGCTTGAACTCGGTCATCAACAATCTGAAGACCAGCGCGCCCTACAACGCCGTCGAAGAGTTCAAGGACCGCTATCGCTGCATCGTCGCCGATCTGCGCAACGCCAAGGATGGCCAATCCTCGGGGCCGCTGGAGGTCGACCGGCCGTGGGATGCCTACACCGACGATCACCTCGGGCTGATGGATCACCTCGGCATCGATAGATTCGCGGTCAACGGCTACTGCATCGGCGGGCCGTTCTCGTGGAACCTGATGCGGCGCGCGCCGGATCGCGTGGTCGCCGCCGTGCTGACGCAGCCCAGCGGTCACCGGCCGGAGATGCCCGATCAGTTCTACAACAACAATATGGGCGCCTGGGGGCCGGCGCTCTGCCAGCGCCAGCCCGCGATCACCATGGAGATGGTGAGCGCGTTCCTCAACAAGATGTACCGCTCGCCCGGCGACTTCGTCTTCACCGTGAGCCGCGACTTCGTGCGCGCCTGCCAGACGCCGGTGCTCGTGCTGCCCGACGACATCCCGCCGCATCCCCTCGCGGTGGCGATGGAGACGGTGCGGCTGGCGCCAAAATCCGAGGTCAGCCTCTACCCGTGGAAAGAGCCGCCTGAGATGATCCGCGTGGTCGTGCGCCAGGTCCGCACCTTCCTGCGCGCGCACCTGCCGGCCTCCTGATCGACGCAACCCTTCGATGCGCCCGGCGGCGTTGCCGGGCGTACCGGCGCGCGGTAAACGATCGTTCATACGATCTGGAGATCCCGCGATGCCTGATGCCTCGACCCTTCCCGGTGGCGGCGCCTCGAGCCGCCTCGATGTCGCGATCGTCGGCGGCGGCTTGGCGGGCCTCTACGCGATCCATCGCCTGCGCGGGCTGGGCTTCACGGTGCGCGCTTACGAGCAGGGCTCGGGCATCGGCGGCACGTGGTTCTGGAATCGCTATCCCGGTGCGCGTTGCGACGTCGAGAGCCTGGAGTATTCGTACTCCTTCTCCGACGAACTGCAGCAGGAATGGAAATGGCCGGAGCGCTACGGCACCCAGCCGGAGATCCTGCGCTACATCAACCACGTCGCCGACCGCTTCGATTTGCGCCGCGACGTGCAGCTCAACACGCGCATCAAGTCGGCGGTGTTCGATTCGCGCGCCGGCGAATGGACGCTGACGACGGCGCAGGGCGAGACGGTCCGCGCGCGCTACTGCGTGATGGCCGCGGGCAATCTCTCGACGCCGCGCGTGCCGGACTTCAAGGGCATCGGCGACTTCAAGGGCAAGTGGTACCACTCCGGCCTGTGGCCGCATGAGGGCGTGGATTTCTCGGGCAAGCGCGTGGGCGTGATCGGCACCGGCTCCTCGGGCGTGCAGATGATCCCGATCATCGCCAAGCAGGCCAAACACCTCACGGTGTTCCAGCGCACCGCCAATTTCAGCCTGCCGGCCAACAACATGCCGATGGACCAGGAGAAAGAGCGCCGGCACAAGGCGGAGTATCCGGCGCGCCGCCGCGCGGCCTACGACACGCCTTTCGCCATCGGCGGCCATCCCAAGCCGACCCGGACGGCGCTGGATGTGGCGGATTCGGAGCGTCGCGCCGCTTATGAGTCGAAGTGGCAGGAAGGCGGCAGCATCAGCTTCCTCTACGCCTATACCGATCTGCTGGTGAACAAGGAGTCCAACGACACGGCTTCGGAATTCGTGCGCGAGAAGATCCGCGGCATCGTCAAGGACAAGCGCACCGCCGAGCTGCTGGCGCCGAAGGATCATCCCATCGGCACGAAGCGCCTGTGCCTCGATACGAACTATTACGAGACCTACAATCGCGACAACGTCGCGCTGATCGACGTGCGCAGCGATCCGATCGACGCGATCACGCCCACGGGCGTGCGGCTGAAGAGTGGCGCCGCGTTCGAACTCGACGCCATCGTCTTCGCCACCGGCTTCGACGCCATGACCGGTGCGCTGCGCGAGATCGACATCCGCACGACCGACGGCGCGGTGCTGGCCGAGCATTGGGCCGGCGGGCCGCTGACCTATCTCGGCCTGATGGTGTCGGGCTTCCCCAACATGTTCGTCATCACCGGGCCGGGCAGCCCAGGCGTGAAGACGCAGATGATCGCGTCGATCGAGCAGCACACGGATTGGATCGCCGATTGCCTCAAGCATATGCGCGAGAAGGGGCTCGATCGCGTCGAGCCGACGGCGGACGCGGAGATGGTCTGGGTGCAGCACGTCAACGCCGTGGCCGACAGCACGCTCTACCCGCTGGCCAACTCCTGGTATGTCGGCGCCAACATCCCCGGCAAGCCACGCGTGTTCATGCCTTATGTCGGCGGCTTCGATCGCTACAAGAAGCGCTGCGACGAGGTGGCAGCCAACGGCTACGAAGGCTTCGCCTTTGCGCGGCAAGCCGCAACCGTCTCCTAGTCGTGGAACACGAAACCTTCCTTCCCGGGAGGTGAGCGGGATGCGATGGATCCACCCGGTGGAAAGCGCCGCCGGGATGATCGTCGCGATCCAGCTTGCCTTCACCGGCGGCAAATCGTCCGGACACAACCACAGGGCGAAACATCATTGCGCCGGAGATGAAACAAGCGTAAGCTGATCCAGTTATCGATATACTTGGTCTATATATATGAAAAATATATTACTTTCAGCTGTCGCTGCCTCTTCTATCTGCAGTACCGTAGCGTTTTCCCAGAGCATTTCGGTCGAGGTCGACCGCGATGGCTCCATGCGCATGCAGATTGTGGCGTCGCGCATCTCTGCGTCGGATGTCGGCCGGGTGTCGAAGTACCTGAGCGCGCCGATTGTGCGGCTGTCCGCGGATGGCAGCCTGATGCTGTGGATCGACTCGGACGATGCCGGCGGCCGCACCCTCCTGCGCTCGACGGCCGACGGCTCGACGGTGCAGCGGAACTGGTCCGGCCAGCCGACCGACGCCTATCTGGCCGCCAATGGCCGTCACGTCATCCTCAAGCGCGAGGTGGCACGACGCGAGGCGGCCGGCCCGACCTTCAGGTCGCTGATCTCCGTCGCGCCGCTGGACAAGGAGAACGGCCGCGAGGAGCCGATCGCCCAGGACACCGCGGGCGTGAAGGCGTTCCTGCCGATCGGCGCCGGCGGGCCTGGTCGCGACTGGCTGTACTTCATGCAGCGGCGCGACGACGGCTCGTCCGACCTGTATCGCGTCCGCACGGTGGCCGGTGCGCTGCCAGAGCTGATCGGGCCCAGTGAGGCTCGCTACATCCAGTGGTTGCTCGATCCGGCGGAGCGCATCGCGGCGCGCATCACGCGCCATGACAGGGCGGGGGCGCGCGTCGTCGAAAAATGCGCGGGCGATGTCGCGACCTGCAAGCCGCTGATGACCTTGGCGCCGGGCGAGGAATTCATCACCGAGAACTCCAACGTCACGGTCGACGCGCTATGGGTGATGTCGAACCGCAACCGGCCCTATCGCGCGCTGGTCAGGATCGATCGCGACACTGGCGCGGAAGAGGTTGTCCACGCCGCGCCGGATGCCGATGTCGCCTCGTTCTGGATCGACCCGCGAACCGGCAAGCCCGGCCTCGTGTCGGTCTTCGGCAAGGCCGGCGTGCGGGTTTTCGATCCGGCCCTGGAGAATCTGCTCAATCGCCTGGGCCGCAAGCCCGAGACGGCGGTGAAGGTTCTGGCGTCGGACCGGGCCGGCCGATGGCTGGTCGTCTCGATGTGGCATCCGGCGATGGGTTTCCAGCCGTTCCTGATCGATCGCGAGGCCCAGATCGCCGAACGACTGCCCAAGCCGGGCGAACGCAGCGGACAATCGACCAAGCTGATCGTGTCGTGGGGCCGCATGCCACCGACGACGCTGGCGCGCGTGAAGGTGCGCGACGGCCTGGAACTGCCGGTCGTCGTGACCGTGCCGGCCGACCACAAGGGCGGGCCGCTGCCGACCGTCGTGCGGGCGCGCTCGTTCATGAACCATACCTTCGATCTCGATCACGACGTCGGTGCGAAGTTCCTCGCCGAGCGCGGCTATGCCGTCGTCTCGGTGAACGCGCGCGGCGCGGCGGGATTCGGCAAGGCGTTGCTGGCCGCCGGCGCCGGGCAATATGCGACCGGCGCGATCGACGACCTGGAGGACGTCGCGAAATGGGCGGTGGCGCAGGGCATCGCCGCGCCGGACCGCCTCGCGGTGTATGGAGAGGTGCATGGCGGCTATGGCGCCCTGGTCGCGATCGGCCGCGGCGAGTCGCCCTTCAAGGTCGCTGTCGCGATCTCGCCCGTCAGCGACCTGGTCGACGTCTTCGACCGCCAAGCCGACGCGGGCTCGTGGTACGCGCTGCGGCTGCGCCAGTTCTACGGCTGGCAGGATGGTGCGGACAACCGCCGCACCTTGCTGGAAGCCTCGCCTATCAACTGGGTGCCGCGGCTCGAACGACCGCTGCTCATCGCCCCGCGGCCGACCGATGATCCGCCGCAGCGCATGCAATCCGAGCGACTGGTCGCGGCGCTGCGTGCGGCCGGGCGCGATCCGACGCCACCGCCATCAACCGACCGCTTCGCGCGCCGGCTCGATGGCGGCGAAGGCGCCTTCTGGCGCCAGCTGGAGGTCTTTCTCGGCGGCCATCTCGGTGGTCAGGTCCACAATCACGAATAGGATGACAAACGGGATGGTCCCGATGTTGCTCGGCCGGTCGCGAAGCGCCGCGCTTACGATCTCAGGGGAACGTCACCGCCAGGCGAAGACCGGCTGGTCGAAGTGATCCACACGCGTGGCGCGGTCTTCGAGCGCCACTTCGCGGAACTGGTAGAGCATCGCCGCGGTGGGCGCGTTGATCTCGGTGTTCATCAGCGGGATCGGCAGGCGGATCACCGGCCGGTCGCTTTCGGGGATGCTGAAGATCTCCGGCGAGTCCGGGCGGCGCAGCTCGCTGAGCGGGATGCGGTAGAGCCTGTCGACCTCGGCCGGGTTGGGCCTGACCACCGCGTCGCGCGGCGTCCACACCACGATGGGCGAGATCAGATAGCCGGAGCGCGTCGGGTAGGGGTCGAGATGGCCCAGCACCGCGTCGCTACCCAGGCTGACGCCCAGCTCTTCATCCAGCTCGCGCAACGCGGTCTGCTCGATGGTCTCGCCCGGATCGACGCGGCCGCCGGGCAGCGCGAGCTGGCCGGAATGGGCGCGCAGCTTGGGCGCGCGGCGCGTTAGCAGGAAGGCGGCGTCGTCGGGCCCGCCCCAATCGTCGGCGGGGTCCTGGCGCAGCGCGACGCAGATCGCCACCGCCGCCTGCTTCAGGCTGGCGGTGTCGTCGCGCAGCTTCCGCTCGAAGCCGGCGAGGCGGGCGCGGATCGTCTCGCGCAGATCGTCATCGAAACGCATGCGCCGCAGTCTAGGCGGCGGCGCCCGAAGGTGTCGACTGACCTGGACCGCAGGGCGGTCCCGCGCGGTCGGGCCGCCGCGTGCGCGCCAAGCCGATCGGTGAGGGACCCGCCCGTTCTCCACGTCGCCGTGATGGTGAAAAGCGCCCGCTTCAGTACAGGGTGACAGTCGAGGATGGATAGACGTCCCTCACCGGCCTCACCCCGGCAAGCTTGCGGTCGAGATCGGGCGGACCCTCCACCTCCCACGACTGCTCGTCGACGCCGAGGAGGATGGGGGGCCGCTCATCGATGCGCCTAGCGTCGGCGGCGGCCAGGGCCTTGTCTAGTCGCCGGACCGCGACCGCCTTTGTTGTCGTGACTAACCAACGCATCACTACCGCTCCCGCCTTGGCCGCCGTCACCGGTACGCGCCGACAGCTGTGGTCGCTGGGCGCCTGGCAGCCGGCCCGCCGCGCGAATTACATGGTAAGCCGCCGCAGCGTTCACCACCCCCGTCCCGGTCAGGAAATCGCGCCCCGGTTCGCCGAGATCGGTGGCGCTGTCCATCAGCGCCGCCTTTAGCTCCGCCGGGGTGAGGTTGGCAAATGCGCTCAGCAGGGCCGCGCCTACGCCACAAGCGACCGGGGTCGCGGCGGAGGTTCCGTTGTCGAAGGGTTGCGCCGTGCCGCCGGGCCGGCCTGGGCCGAAATTGCCGAAGAAGTGCGAGTAAGACGCGATATCAGGCTTCGCGCGCTCGAACATGCCGGGACCCTGGCTGGAATAGCCGATGCGCTCATGCACGCTGTTGACTGCGGCGACCGTGATCACTTCAGCCAGGCTGTTCGAGGCATGTATGGAGTTGCCGGGCCCGATCCCGCTCGAATGGCACGCCCCGGAGGGACAATCGTCGCCGCAATTGCCGGCGGCGAAGAAGCAGGGAACGCCCGCCGCGACCACCTCGCGCACCTTGCGATGGACAGGATGGTTGCGATCCCAGATCTCATGCCGCGGCGCGTGGTCCCGCTGTGGCACCCCGACGAATCCGTAGCTGTTGTTCGTCAGGTGTGGTGTGCCGTCGATGGCGCGCTGGGCGAGGACCGCCTGGAACATCGCCAAGGCGCCTCCTGAACTCGGCTGACCGAGGAAGGGATAGTCGTAGAGCCGCGCCGCCGGCGCCGCGACCAGGATATCCGCCGCGCACATCGAGCCGTGGCTGGTGATCGGCGCGCGGCCCCAGCGCTTCTCCATCGCGGTCTCATGCCCACCGACGACCGGGTATGAGCTGTGCACGCCTTCGTCGAGAATGCCGACGACGATGTTCTGGCCGCGGAAGCCATCCTTCCAAAGCCGAGCGACGCCGAGCAGCTCGCGAATAGTGGCCACCGAGACGCCAGGCCGAAATGGTCTGCAATCCGTGCCGCCGGCGCTGTCGGCGAGGTCGAGCAGGCCGAAGAGCGCATTGTCCTCTCCGACCGACGCGGCCTCGCCAAAGAGAGTGATGGCGCTGTTCGGCCAGACGATGACGTCGGATCGATCCATGAGGGTCTTCACGGCGGCGGCCGTGACCTCCGCCGCGACAACCATGCTGGCCATGCTGCCCGCGACGGTGGGCGCGATGTTCAGCGGATGGCCGTCGCGCGTTCTGCGGGCCTCGGCGAACACGGCGTCGGTGGCGATGGCGACTTCGGGCGCGGCGGCTAGCGCCGTGGCTCCCCTTAGTTCAGGGAGGCTACTGGCGAGCGGGATCGGACCGATACTGTCCTGCACATCCACGCCGATGCCCGGCATGCTTGCGAGCAACGCCTCCGCCACGCGCATGGTCTCGAACCTGTCGCCGCGGCCAATGGCGCTGGCGGCCGCGACCTCGGCGGCCATGGACGCGTGGGCCGAAGTCGGCGCGACCTCGAGCAGAACCTGCAGCTTCGCCATCGGAATGCCCTCCCATTTGGCGGTTGCGCAAGTCAACGGGAGTTGGTGCGCTTCCAGCCAATATTCGAGACTGAAGCCAACCAGACAACTGGCGGCGAGCGTAGCGCCAATGAGGTGTGCACCACAACTGTAGATCGTGTTCAGTTGTCGCCACGTGGGGACCGCCGCCCCGGGCTTGGACTCGAAAAGAACAGGGCGACGCGGCCTCGTGGCGCCGTGCCTTACCGCGCGCGTCAGCGCGCCTGCCCCTCCCGCAATTCGCGAGGTGGTTCTTCCGATGCCAACCACGACATCGATGCCACCGCGACGCGGACGCCGCCTAGTCTGGGCGTCGCGCGTGGCGCTTGGACTAGCAATCGTCCTGGTTGCCGTCGGTCGAGTCGACTCGAAAGGTGGGAAACAGCGCGGTGCCTGTCGCCAGGCGTCGAGGCGATCGCCCGGTAGCCACCGCGGCGTGAGGTTGTTCGCCGGCGGCGCGCGGGACGACCCGACGTCGACCGTGTCAGGTGCGGTACAGCAGGTGGTGCGGCTCGAAATGGCCCCGCGGGCCCACGACGGTGTGCCGGAAATTGGCGCCGCGCCAGCGATCCGGAATCACCGCTGAGTCCGCCGAGCGCGATGGGGAGGTGTCGGGCCGGGTCACCGCCGTACGCGCTGGCGGAAAAGCCGCGGGGCGGCTCATGCGGGCGAGGCCATGCCCCGCGGCCAGGCTCGTCGGCTCTTCGGTTTCGTCCGGTGAGCAGCGCTTCCGTGGCGATCTGCTCGACGAACGCTTCCGCGTCGGCGCCGCGCCGGCCTGTCACCGTCGCGATGCGCGCGGCCCGGCAGCGCATCGAACCCGGCCGTCGCGGCACGTCGTGGACCAGGCGGCGGATGCTGAGATTGGCCATCGATCGCCCGCGAATCCAGAATGTGCGGGCGGTCGCCATAGGCCAAGCGCCGCGGCGTTGCAACGCCGCCCGCGGCTAGAACGACAGCGTCTTCGCCTGCGTCACGCCCTCCAGCGCCGCGATCTTGCCCAGCAGGTCGGGCGAGATCGCCGAGTCGACGGAGACCAGCGCGATCGCCTCGCCGCCCGGCCTGTCGCGGCCGAGATGGAAGGTGGCGATGTTGACCTTGGAGTCGCCCAAGAGCGCGCCCAGCCGGCCGATGAAGCCCGGCTTATCCTCGTTGGTGATGTAGAGCATGTGCGGCGAGAACTCGCCCTCGATCTCGATGCCCTTGATGTTCACCAGCCTGGGCTTCGAGCCGCCGAACAAGGTGCCCGACACCGCGCGCGTGCGCCGCTCCGTTGTCACGGTGACGGTGATCTGGGTCTGGTAGTCGCTGTCGCGCTCGTGCTTGACCTCGGCGACGTCGATGCCGCGCTCGCGCGCGATGATCGGCGCGTTGACCATGTTGACCGCCTCGAGCTGCGGGCGCAGCAGGCCGGTCAGCACGGCCTGGGTCAGCGGCTTGACGTTGAGCGCCGCCACGGCGCCCTCGTACTCGACGCTGATCGCCTTGATGCCGGTCTCGGTGAGCTGGCCGGCGAAGGAGCCGAGATTCTCGGCCAGCTTCAGGTAGGGCGCGAGCCGCGGCGCATCTTCCGCCGAGACGTTCGGCATGTTGAGCGAGTTCACCACCGCGCCGGTGTTGAGATAGTCGCTCATCTGCTCGGCGACCTGCAGCGCCACGTTCTCCTGCGCTTCCAGCGTGCTGGCGCCCAGATGCGGCGTGCAGACGAGGTTGGGCGCGCCGAACAGCACGTTGTCCTTGGCCGGCTCCTCGACGAAGACGTCGAAGCCGGCGCCGGCGATGTGGCCGGAGATCAGCAGATCGCGCACCGCCAGCTCGTCGACCAGGCCGCCACGCGCGCAGTTGATGATGCGCACGCCCTTCTTGGTCTTCATCAGCCGCTCGCGGCTGAGGATGTTCTTGGTCTGCTCGGTGAGCGGCGTGTGCACCGAGATGAAGTCGGCGCGTGTCGTCAGCTCGTCGAGCGTGACCTTCTCGACGCCCAGCTCCGTGGCGCGGTCCTCGGAGAGGAAGGGATCGAAGGCGATCACCCGCATCTTCAGGCCGATGGCGCGCTCCGCCACGATCGAGCCGATATTGCCGCAGCCGATCAGGCCCAAGGTCTTGAAGCTGAGCTCGACGCCCATGAAGCGGTTCTTCTCCCACTTGCCGGCCTGGGTGCTGGTGTTGGCGTCCGGCACCTGACGGGCCACCGCGAACATCAGGGCGATGGCGTGCTCGGCGGTGGTGATGGCGTTGCCGAAGGGCGTGTTCATCACCACCACGCCGTTGGCGGTGGCCGACTTGATGTCGACATTGTCGACGCCGATACCGGCGCGGCCCACGACCTTCAGCTTCTTGGCCACCGCCAGCACTTCGGCGGTCACCTTGGTGGCGCTGCGGATGGCGAGGCCGTCATAGTTGCCGACGATGTCGCGCAGCTCGGCTGGCTTCAGGCCGATCTTCACATCGACGTCGATGCCGCGCTCGCGGAAGATCTCGGCGGCGCGGGGTGACAGATCATCGGAGATGAGAACCTTGGGCATCGAGTGTGTCCCGTATGAGGGTTGACCACAGAGACACAGAGACACAGAGGAAGACGAAGAGAAGACGGGACTGCGCGCTGTGCGCGCGGGCGTGCCGTTTTCTCTGTGTCTCTGTGTCTCTGTGGTGAATCTTCTTCTTGTTCTTCTCGCTCAGGCGGCCTTGGCGCCGAATTCCTTCTCGATCTCGGCGTAGGCCCAGTCGAGCCACGGCACGAGGGCTTCGAGGTCCGACGTATCGACTGTCGCGCCGCACCAGATGCGCAGGCCCGGCGGCGCGTCGCGATAGTGGCCGAGATCGTAGCCGGCGTTCTCGGCCTCGAGCAGGTCGGCCATCTTCTTCGCCGCCGCCGCCTGCTTCGCCTCGTCGAGCGCGGTGAACCAGGGCGCCACGATGTTGATGCACACCGAGGTGTTGGAGCGCGTCGCCGGCATCTTGGCGAGGAAATCGGCCCAGGGCCGCGCGGCGACGAATTTCTCCATCACCGCGAGATTGGCGTTGGAGCGCGCCATCAGGCCCTTCAGGCCGCCGACCTTCTCGCCCCAGACCAGGCCGTCGATGGCGTCCTCGACCGCGAGCATCGAGGGCGTGTTGATCGTCTCGCCCTTGAAGATGCCCTCGCTCAATTTGCCGCCCGAGGTCATGCGGAACAGCTTGGGCAGCGGCCAGGGCGGCGTGTAGCTGGTCAGCCGCTCGACGGCGCGCGGCGAGAGTACGAGCATGCCGTGCGCGCCTTCGCCGCCCATCACCTTCTGCCAGCTCCAGGTCACGACATCGAGCTTGGCCCAGGGCACGTCCTGCGCGAACACCGCCGAGGTGGCGTCGCAGATCGCCAGCCCGGCGCGGTCGTCGGCGATCCAGTTGCCGTCCGGCACGCGCACCCCCGAGGTCGTGCCGTTCCAGGTGAAGACGACGTCGTGCGTCCAGTCGACCTGCTTGAGGTCGGGCAACGCGCCATAGGGCGCCTTCAAGATGCGCGCGTCCTTGAGCTTGAGCTGCTTGATGATGTCGGTGGCCCAGCCTTCGCCGAAGCTCTCCCACACCAGCACGTCGACCGGGCGCGCGCCCAGCATCGACCACAGGGTCATCTCGACGGCGCCGGTGTCGGAGGCCGGCACGATGCCGATGCGATGGTCGGCGGGAATGCCCAGCACTTGGCGCGTGCGGTCGATGACTTCCGCGAGCTTCTTCTTGCCGAGCTTGGAGCGGTGGGAGCGGCCGGTGGCGGCGTCGTGGAGGGCTTGCGGCGTCCAACCGGGGCGCTTGGCGCAGGGACCGGAGGAAAAATCAGGACGCAGCGGACGAGCGTTCGGCTTCATAGACAGCTCTCCCTTCCAGAAGAGAAGCGCTCCGGTGGGGGAGCGTGGCCCGGGGTCTGGATAGGGGTTGTCACCCCGCGTCGTCAACGGCGTTGGCGTCGCAGCTTGTGCCGCTTGTCCCGAACCCGCACCATCAATCGGGACATGACCATCGTATCCGGTGGCGGAAGGAGAATGGACGGGCGGACGGCCGGACTTGGACCGACACGTAATGCTACGGCCAACGCGTGGCCGATTTGCACCCCCATCCTTGGCCACGAAGAGTCAACGCGTCATCGCGCTCGCGCCGCTTGGCGGTAGGCAGACGGCGTGACGCCGGTTACGGCTGAGAAGGCGCGCGCGAAATGGGTCGGGTTGGCGAAACCCGTCCTGCACGCGACGAGCGCGATCGTGTCGTCCGAGGTGGCGAGCAATAGCCTCGCCCGTTCGATGCGGCGACCGATCACGAAGGCGAGTGGGGTCTGCCCGGTCGTGGCGAGGAAGGCTCGATGAAATTGCCGCTCCGACAGGCCGCAGAGTTGGGCGAGGCTTGCGATGCCGATACGTTCAGCCAGCTGCGCCTCGACATGGTCGGTTAGACGCCGGAGCTTCCAGGCGGGGAGGGCGTAGCGTTTGGAGGACAGCGTCGCTCGTCCGGCATAGCGGCCGGCCAGGTAGCGGGTGAGGGCCTCGCCCATGGTCTCCGCGTAGATCGGTTCGAGTCCGCCCGCCAGCGCGTCGAGCCGCTCCATTTCCGCGAGCATGGCGAGGATGAAGGGTTCGCTCTCGACTGCGAAGGAGCCAAGCGCGCCGAGCTGATCGGGTTCGTCCGCCTCGGCCGGATCGAGCGCGACCGCCGCCCAGCACCATTCGACGTCGTGGAGTTGAAGCCGGCGCTCGCAACCCGCCGGCAGGAACGAAACCGAGCCGACGATGTCGGCGCCATCGAAGCGGCGGCCATCGGCGGTCCGGAAGCTGTGCCGACGCGCCCCGCCGCGCAGCGTCGCCATGACGAGGTGGCGGGCGGGCAGGATGGTCCCGTCGACCTCGGCCGTGCGCGGACGATAGGCGGTCTCGAACGCGCCCGAGGCCCACTCCGTGCGACGCCAGCCGCAGGGTCGCGAGGAAAGCCGCTCGATCGTGCTGTCGGTGTCCAGGGCAGCCCGCATGGCTCGATAGATGGCCGCGCCGGCCGTCCAGTCAAGCCAGGCAGGGCCCGGCGCATTGTCGCTTTGCGGCAGGATCGGGCGATCGATGGCGGGATGCGAGGCGACGGCCGCGCTTGGGCTGCCCATCTTCGGTCGGAAAATCCGTTACTACCGGCGCAGGTGCGAACCATGACGACGAAGCCGCCTTCGACAGGAACCACGACGAGCCGCCGCACCTTGCTGGGCGCGGCGGGTGCCGCCGCCGGCGCATCGTTTTTGAGCGCCGAGCTGGCGCAGGCGCAGACCGGCGCGCCGGCCCGCAGTGACGGCCGCCCGGTCATCACGCGATCGACCGGCCGCGTGCAGGGCTCGGTGACCGCGCTGGGGCTCGGCACCTTCCTCACCTTCGATCTCCTGCCCGGCGCGGATCGCGAGCCTCTGCGGCAGGTGATGAAGACATATCTCGACGCCGGCGTGCGTGTGGTCGATACCTCGCCGCTCTATGGCAATGGCGAGATCAACACCGGCGCTTTCCTGGCCGGGATGGGCGGCGCCGACAACCTCTTCGTCTCCAACAAGGTCTGGGCGACCGGCGACTACCTCGCCGACGAGAGCCACGCGCTCCGGAGCTTCGAGCAGTCGCAGCTTCGGCTGTGGCGGCCGCAGATGGACGCGATGTTCTGCCACAATCTGGTGAACATCGACGTCGTGGTGCCAATGCTCAACGCCTGGAAGCGGGAGGGCCGCATCCGTTTGGCGGGCATCTCGCACCACGAGAACGTCTATCACGAGGTGATGACGAGCTGGATCGAGCGCGGCCAGCTCGACGCGGTGCAGGTCAACTACTCGATCTTCAACCGCGGCATCGAAAGTCGCTTGCTGCCGGCCGCCGCCGATCGTGGTGTGATGGTGTTCGCCAATCTCGTACTTGAGAAGGGACGGCTCATGCAGGTGGTGCGCGGCCAGCCTTTGCCAGACTTCGCCCGCGAGATCGAGGTCCGCACCTGGTCTCAGTTCTTCATCAAATGGGCGATGGCGGAGACGCGGATCGCCTGCGCGCTGACGGCGACGTCCAACCCCGCCCATGCTGTCGAGAACGTCGCTGCCCTGCGGGGCCCGCTGCCAGACGCCGCCATGCGCCGACGTATGGTGCTGCACATGGAGACGATCCCCGGCTTCGGCCAGATCGCATCAATGCCCTGGTACCCGGACAAGAACAGCCAGTATCAAGGCGCGATCCGCCGCGAGCAGGCGCGGATGCGCCAGCGGCTGAGCTGAGATCGCCGAAGCCGAAAACCACGGCGGCCGCTGGCGCGTAGATCACACAGGCCGTTCGTCCTCCCGCATCACACCGATCGAAGCAACACCGTCATGTCCAGGTCATGCATCTCCGCCTCGCTCGTTCTTGCATCCGCGATCGCCGCGATTCCCTTGTCTGGAACTTCGGTCCTCGCCCAGGCACCTGATCGTGTTCGTATCGGCGCCTTCGCCATCGACCGCACGGAGGTGACGATTGGGCAGTTCCGTGTGTTCGCGAGAGCGGTCAACCTGACCACGGCGGCGGAGCGTGACGGCGGTGGCTTCGAGTTCACGGCCGGCTGGACGCGCCGCGCGGGCTGGAGCTACGCGCGACCGCAGGGCCAGCCAGGTGCGGACGACGAGCCCGCCACCCACGTCAGCTGGCACGAGGCGAGCCGATACTGCGCCCATGTCGGCGGGCGTCTGCCGAGCATGGCCGAGTGGCGGGCGGCCGCCTATACGGAGAGCCGCGATCAACCGACGGACGGCTTCGTCAGGGGCCGCACATACGCCTATCCGGTGGGTGATCAACCGGATGGCATGAACAACAACCGCCGGGCCCATATCGCGGTCGGGACCACCAAGCGCGGCGTGAACGGCCTCCACGATATGGGTGCCAACGTCTGGGAGTGGATCGCTGATCGGCGGGGCGATGATGCACTGACCGCCGGCGGGTCGTGGTGGTATGGCCCGGCGCAGTCGCGCGCCGAGGGTGCGCAATGGAAGGCCGCGGACTTCTATGCGCTTTATGTCGGCTTCCGCTGCGCCTATGACGCGCGAGGCTGAGCGGGGTGCGGTACTTCATCTACCGCCGTCGGGCCTGACGCTCGCAGGCCTGGCTTTCACTCTGTATGGAGGCGTCAACTCCCGCTCGCTGTGCTGGCGGCGTCGCTAATCCGCGGCGTCGGCGACGCGCGCCTTGAGGTGGCGCACGAGCTGGCGATCGTGCCGGCTCATGGCCGACAGGCCGCCGACCACTTCCGGCCACGGGCGCCAGCGCGGCTGGGCGCCCAGGATCTGGTCGCCCATCACCGTCACGCGCTCGATCACCCGCTCGCCGACGAAGTCGTTGACGACGTAGTGCTGGGTGAAGCGATTGTCCCACATGCCGATCGTGCCGGCGGTCCAGTGGTAGCGCACCGTGAAGGCCGGCTGCTGCACCCAGCGCGTAAGATAGGCCAGCAGGTAGTCGCTTTCCGGGCCGCTCATCTCGACGATGCGGCGCGTGAAGTGCTCGTTGACATAGAGCGCCTTGCGGCCGCTCTCGCGGTCGACGCGCACGACGGGATGGATGGCCATGCGATCCGCCCGGTCGTGCGGATGCGCGTCGTGCAGCGCACTCAGCCCGTCGCACAGCTCTTTCAGCGGCGGCGACAGGCCGTCATAGGCGGCGGCCAAATTGGCCCACATGGTGTCGCCGCCGACCTCCGGGCATTGCTTCATGTTGAGGATCGACATCAGCGCCGGACGATCGAGGAAGGTGAGGTCGGTGTGCCATTCGTCGGCGATGCCACCCTGGCTCGCCACCAGCCGGAAGAGCTCGGGATGGTCCTTGGGCGTGCGGTCCTTCAGGTTCGGATGGCCCTCGAGCACGCCGAAATGCCGGCCGAAGGCGATCTGATCCTCCGCGCTCATGAACTGGCCGGGGAAGAACAGCACCATGTGCTCGTGCAGCAATCGGCGGATGTCGGCCGCCTCGCCCGCATCGGCGGAGGCCAAGGTCACGCCGGTCACCTCCGCGCCCAAGGCCGCCGAAAGGCGCTTCACCTGCCAGTTACGCGTCGCCATGAGGTCCTCCTTGCCGGTCGGTCGCGAGTGTAGCGCGTCGGCGACGCTTTGGAACGCGGGCGTTGACGCCGGGCATTCCGTCCCCATCTATTTATGCGCGCGTTTGCGCGGCACTGGAGAAACGATGTCTCCCGATCGGGTGTGGCAGGTGTTCCAGGGTATCGGCCTGGCTTGGACCGCGGTGGAGGTGGGCCGCGCCGGCACCATCGGCGTCAGGCGGAAGTCGGTCCGGCCGCTGGCGGTCGAGAGTGTGGCGCAGGCCGGCAGCTGGGCCGCCGGCGCGGCGGGCTTCAAGGCCGGCGGCAAGCTGGGCGCCATCGTCGGGCTGAAGACCGGGCCGGGCATGCTGGTGACGGCGGCCGTTGGCGCCTGCATTGGCGGCCTGGCGGGTTATGTCGGCGCCAAGCGCGTCGCCGACGCCACCTTGCCCGAGGATCTCAACCGCGCCATGACGCGCGCGGTGGAAGCGGTGCCCTCGCGCGCCGAAATTCGCGAACGCCTCGACCGATTGCGCCGTCGCGCATCGGATTAAGGCGCGCTACGGTCGGGCCATGCCCGACCGTCCCATACATCGTCCCGGCATGGAAGGCGGCCTGTGGGCCGCTACCGCCGCCGCCGCGCCCGATCTCCCCACGCTTGCAAGCGAACTGACCGCCGACGTCGTCGTGGTCGGCGGCGGTTTCACCGGCCTGTCGACGGCGCTGCACACCGCCGAGCGCGGCCTGTCGGTCGTGCTGCTCGAAGCCGACCAGATCGGCGGCGGCGCCTCGGGTCGCAATGGCGGGCAGGTGATCCCCGGCCTGAAGATGGATCCCGGCGAGCTGCGCCGCGACTACGGCCAGGACATGGGCAGCCGCATCGTCAAGCTGTCGGGTGGTGCCGCCGATCTGGTGTTCGACCTGATCAAGCGCCACGCGATGGATTGTCCGGCCAGGCAGGGCGGCTGGATCCAGGGAGCGCATTCGAAGGTGGCGCTGAAGAGCGTGCTGGCGCGCGCTAGGGAATGGCAGCAGGTAGGCGCGCCGGCCGACATCCTCGACAAGAAGGCGATCGCCCGGGAGACCGGCCACGATTTCTACGAAGGCGGCTGGATCGATCGCCGCGCCGGCCAGGTCAATCCGCTGGCCTATGCGCGGGGCCTCGCGCGCGCCGCCGTGAAGGCCGGCGCGAAACTGTTCGTGCGCTCCCGCGCGACCGGCATCGAGAAGGACGGCGACGGCTGGCGCGTGAAGACCGCGACGGGATCGGTGCGCGCCGGCCAGGTGGCGTTGTGCACGGATGCCTACAGCGACGATCTGTGGCCCGGCCTGCGCACGGCGCAGGTGCCGGTGAAGAGCGTGCAGATCGCCACCGCGCCGCTGGGCCACAACGTGCGCTCGCGCATCCTGCCGGGCGGCGCGGTCGCCTCGGAGACGCGCAAGCTCGCCGTCTACTACCGTCTCGACGCCGATGGCCGCCTGCTGATGGGCGGTCGCGGGCCGATGCGCGAGCATGTCGGCAACGCGACGCTCGACACGTTGGTGCGCACCGTGCGGCGGCTCTGGCCGTTCCTCGACTCGACGCCGTACGAGTACGCCTGGTCGGGCACGGTCGGGCTCACGCTCGACCACATGCCGCATCTCTGCCGCCTGGCGCCGGGCGTGATCACCGGCCTGGGCTATAACGGCCGCGGCGTGGCGATGACCACGGCGATGGGCACGGTGCTGGCCAAGGCGCTCGCCGGTACACCGGACGCCGATCTCGACCTGCCGCTCAGCGACCTGCCCAAGGTGCCGCTGTTCGAGATCCGCCAGCCCTTCATCGCGCTCGCCATCCAGTACCACCGCCTGCGCGACGCGATGGGCTTGCCGGGGTAGGCGGTAGTGTCTCGGTTTGAGTGCTTGAAGCGCGTAGCACATACGACTGTCGAACTACCGCGAAGCTCCAGCGACCTTCGAAGGCGCCGTGGCGGACTTCGGAGCCAGCGCCTAGCGCCGGTCGATGATCGTCCGAAAGGAGCCGCAGACCGAGTCGTTGCAATTCGATGTGATGCGATTGCCGTCGGCGGAGATCGTCCCGACGCAGCTTCCGACCGTGGAGATTCCGACCGAGTAGGTGGTGCGGTAGCTGACCTCCACCCGCTGGCCCGTTACCACGCTGGTGCCCTGCGACGTATAGGAGCCGCGACATCCCTGCCCCGAGGCGGTGAAGTGGTAGCGATCGCCGGACTGAGTCATCGAGTACTGGGCACCCCAGTTGTCGACCCATCGGGTGGCAACGACCACCTCCCGAGGCGGTGCTGTCGATGGTTTGGGGGCAGCGGGGGTTGCGACCGGGGCGACCTGACCACCGGGTGCCGGCTTGGTCCTCAGGGCGTCGAGCCGGTTGCGCGCCAAGCCGGCGAACTGTCCCTTGGGATACCTCTTGAGATACTCGTTGTAGTCGCCAACTTGGCCGCTCTTTTCCGCTGCGTTCCACATCGCAAGCTCGAACTGGCGGTCGTCGAAGCCGGAAGCGCCCGGTGGTGCCGGGGCAGCTGCTTGGGGGCCTGGCGGCGGCGTTGCCGCTGCGGACGGCGGAGCCACCGCGGCGGCGTTGAAGACGAAATCGCCGCGGAAGGACGAGCTGACCCATGGCGTTTGCTTGTTGCCCGATGCGCGTGCTACGCCGTCGATGGTGCGCTTGAAGACTTCCTCGAGCTTTAGCCCGGGCACCACGATCGCCTTGAGCAGCTCGGTCGTATACAGGCCATTGGCGCCCTCGCCATCGGCCGCGGTCTCGCCCGGCGCTGTGGCGTAGGCGATGACGGTGCCGCGTGGTGCGTCGGTCTGCGCCAGGCCGCGGGTAGTCGAGCGGAAGCGACGCGCGAAGGGATTGTCGCGGCAGGCGTCGAGGATCAAAAGACTCAGCCGTGTACGCGCCTCGTCAAAGCGGACGAGCACGTCATTGACGTCGACCGTCTCGTATTTCAGCTCGTCCTCGGTGTTGAGCGCTGCGTCGACCGGCAGCAGGTAGTTGGCGCCGCGCACCTGCATGCCGTGGCCGGCGTAGTAGAAGAGACCAACGCCACCGGGTGTCAGCTTTCCGGACAACTCTCGCAGCGCCTCGGTCATGCCGCGGCGGCTCGCGTTCTCGCGCAGGATCACATCAAAGCCGGCCTCGCGCAGCACCTTGGCCATCGCACGCGCGTCGTTCATCGGATTCTTCAGCGCCTCGGCGTTCTGATAAGCGCCGTTGCCGATGACCAGGGCGACGCGCGATTCTGCTTGGGACCACGCGGTCGTTGACCACGCCAGTCCGAGGCTGATCAGGATGATAGACCACCACTTCATGACGGCCTCCCCTTTGAGGCCATGATACACAAAGTGGCTCGCGTTGTGACTGACCCGCAGCCGGCTCGATACTGCATTCAATGCGCGAGATTCCGAGGCGTTCCTTAGACAAGCGAGAGCTACGGGAACGCACTGAAACCTGTGTCCGATGACGCGGATTTCAGGGCTGCGTCCTACCGGATAAGCGCGGAAATTGACAATCGCGTCTGCCGCGGCGCCGTAAACCCTCGGTAGATTCCGATACATCGGCCGTAGGCGCGGAAATCGCCGGCCGGCGATGGTGTCGGTATCGTCGCCGCATGACCGACGAGCCCAAGCCCCTCTCGCCCCGCTATGCCCGCGTCGTCGCGGCGTACCTCAAGAACCTCAACGCCACCCAGGCCTATGTCCGCGCCGGCTATGCTGTCCGTTCAGCCGACGCGAAGGGCTTGACGGGATAGGCACTGGCGCTCGGTCGCCGGATCGACCATGTAGGGACGATGATGAAGGTTCTCTCGTACCTGTTCCTGATCCTGGCCGGTCTGTCGATGCTGGGCGCGCTGGCCTCGATCTTCGTCGGCATGGCGGGGATGAGTGGCGGCGGGCTGGAGCACGCGCGGCGTGGCAACCGCTTCATGTGGTGGCGCGTGCGCCTGCAGCTGGCGGCGATCGTGTTCATCATCCTCTGGTACTTCACCAGCCGCGCCGGCTGACGGATCGCGCCATGGTTCAACTCACCCGCATCTACACGCGCGGCGGCGACAAGGGCAAAACCTCGCTCGGCACCGGCAAGCGCGTGGCCAAGCACGACCCGCGCGTCGCGGCCTTCGGCGCCGTCGACGAGGCCAATGCCACGATCGGCCTGGTGCGCCTGCACGCGCCGTCGCCCGACGTCGACGCGATGCTGAGCCGCATCCAGAACGATCTCTTCGATCTCGGCGCCGATCTGTGCACGCCCGACGACGGCACCAAGGTCGAGTGGGAGCCGCTGCGCATCGTCGCCAGCCAGGTCGAGCGGCTGGAGAAGGAAATCGACACGCTCAACGCCGAGCTCAAGCCGCTGAACTCCTTCGTGCTGCCCGGTGGCAGCGCGGCGGCGGCCTATCTGCATCTGGCGCGGACGGTGACGCGGCGGGCGGAGCGCGAGATGACGGCGCTGGCCGAGCGCGAGCCGGTCAACGCTGAGGCCATCCGCTATATCAACCGGCTGTCGGATCTGCTCTTCGTGCTGTCGCGCCACGTCAACGATCGCGGCGCGAAGGACGTGCTGTGGGTGCCCGGCGCGAATCGCTGATCTTCCGCGTCAAGCGCGCAAGCGGTTGATTCGCAAGCGCTTTCACGCAACGGAATGGCTTGTGTGCGGTGCCGCATCGGCTTGACAGGCCGCCGTCAGGCGACCTACACCCACGCCTTCGCAGGAAAATCCCGAGGGCCAACGACAAATGAAGGTGCTGGTCGCGGTCAAGCGCGTGATCGACTACAACGTCAAGATCCGCGTCAAGGCCGACAAGACGGGCGTCGAGACGGCGAACGTCAAGATGTCCATGAATCCCTTCGACGAGATCGCCGTGGAAGAGGCGATCCGCATGAAGGAGAAGGGCAAGGCGACCGAGGTGATCGCCTTCAGCGCCGGTCCGGCCCAGTGCCAGGAAACCATCCGCACCGCTCTGGCCATGGGCGCCGATCGCGGCGTGCACGTGCTGAGCGACGCCGAGCTGCAGCCGCTGGCGGTCGCCAAGCTGATGAAGGCCGTGGTCGACAAGGAGCAGCCCGGGCTGGTCATCGTCGGCAAGCAGGCGATCGACGACGACAGCAACCAGACCGGCCAGATGCTGGCCGCGCTGCTCGGCTGGTCGCAGGGCACTTTCGCCAACAAGCTGGAGATCGGCGAGGGCATCGCGGTCAAGCGCGAGGTCGACGGCGGCCTCGAGAACGTCATGCTCAAGCTGCCGGCGGTGATCACCACCGACCTGCGGCTGAACGAGCCGCGCTACGCCTCGCTGCCCAACATCATGAAGGCGAAGAAGAAGCCGATCGAGCAGCTGACCGCCGAAGCGCTGAGCGTCGACGTCACGCCGCGGCTGAAGACGCTCAAGGTCGAGGAGCCGCCGACGCGCAAGGCGGGCATCAAGGTCAAGACCGTGGCCGAGCTGGTCGAGAAGCTCAAGAACGAGGCGGGGGTTATCTGATGAGCGTCCTCGTTGTCGCCGCGCATGACGGCAAGACCGTGCGCGCCAATGTCGCCAACGCCGTCGCTGCCGCGACGCAGATCGGTGGCGACGTCCATGTCCTGGTCGCGGGCAGCAACGCCGGCGACGCCGCCAAGGCGGCCGCCGCGATCGCTGGCGTCGCCAAGGTGCTGCAGGCCGAGGACGCGGCCTACGCCAACTGGATGGCCGAGGATGTCGCCGCGCTGGTGGTGAAGCTGGCCCCCAGCTACGGCCACCTCATCATGGCCGCCGACAATGTCGGCAAGAACCTGATGCCGCGCGTCGCCGCCCTGCTCGACGTCGCGCAGGTCTCGGAGGCGATCCAGATCATCTCGCCCGACACCTTCGTGCGGCCGATCTACGCCGGCAACGCCATGGCCACGGTGCAGTCGACCGACAAGATCAAGGTCGTCACCGTGCGGCCGACCAACTTCAAGGCCGCCGCCGGTGGTGGTTCGGCGGCGATCGAGCAGATCGGCGGCGCCGGCAGCGCCGGCCTGTCGAGCTATGTCGGCGCCGAGATCTCCAAGTCGGAGCGACCGGAGCTGACCAGCGCCAAGATCGTCGTGTCGGGCGGCCGCGGCCTGGCCTCGGGCGAGAACTTCAAGATGCTCGAGACCTTGGCTGACAAGCTCGGCGCCGGTCTCGGCGCCAGCCGCGCGGCGGTCGACGCGGGCTACGTGCCCAACGACTACCAGGTCGGCCAGACCGGCAAGGTGGTGGCGCCCGACCTGTACATCGCCATCGGCATTTCCGGCGCCATCCAGCATCTCGCCGGCATGAAGGACAGCAAGACGATCGTCGCCATCAACAAGGACGAGGAGGCGCCGATCTTCCAGGTCGCCGACTACGGCATTGTCGGCGACCTGTTCCAGATCGTGCCCGAGCTGACGGCGGCCATCGAAAAGAAGTGAGTCCGGCGCGTGGGCGATCCTGTAGGATCGCCCCGGGCCTTTTCAGGGGTACGACAGGATGATCCAGCGGATCGGCGTCATCGGCGCTGGCCAGATGGGTGGCGGCATCGCGCATGTCTGCGCGCTCAAGGGCCTGCAGGTGAAGCTGCTCGACGTCAACCAGTTGGCGCTCGAGAAGGCGCTCGACGCGTTGAACGCCAACATGGACCGGCAGATCGGCCGCGGGCTGATCAAGCCCGACGACAAGGATGCCGCCTTGCGCCGCATCCAGATCGGCACCGACTACGCCGTGCTCGGCGATTGCGACCTGGTGATCGAGGCGGCGACCGAGAACGAGGCGGTCAAGCGCGAGATCTTCAAGAAGGTCTGCCCGCTGGTGCCGCCGACCACCCTGCTGGCGACCAACACCTCGTCGATCTCGGTGACGCGCCTGGCGTCGACCACCGACCGGCCCGGCAAGTTCATGGGCATGCACTTCATGAACCCGGTCCCGTTGATGGGCC
>CAYTFW010000074.1:0-28486 GCA_964437145.1 uncultured Rhizobiaceae bacterium | reverse complement strand
GCCATTCCTTCGCCACGCATCTGCTGGGCGCCGGCGGCGATCTGCGCACCATCCAGGAGCTGCTCGGCCACGCCTCGCTGTCGACGACCCAACGCTACACCGACATCGACGCCGAACGCCTGCTCGAGGTCTACGACCGCGCCCACCCGCGGGCGAAGCAATAGCGACCCCACTGTCGATCTCTTTGGGACCGCCGGCGTCTCGCCGGCTCATATCGAACGTGAAACGACACCGTCATGAGCCGGCGGGACGCCGGCGCTCCGAGGAAGACGCTCGGGATGACAGGTGGTGCGATCAACGCAGAGCGCGCGCCAGGAACGCCTCGACGTCGCGCTGGAAGGCGGCCCAGGCTTCGGCGTTGTGGCCGTAATGCGCGCCGCAGCAATTGTTCGGCTTGCTGCGGTTGCCGGCCGAGGCGAGATAGCGCACCGGCAATCCCACGGCGTCGAAGCTGTGATGCGCGCCGGGATAGATTCGGGTCTCGATCAGATCGCGTCCGCTCTTCACCCGCGACAGCAAGGCCTCGCATTGGCGCACCGGCGTCCAGTCGTCGAGTTCCGCCATGGTCATCAGCAGCGGCTTGCGATTGCCAAGCGCCGGGCCGAGCCGATCCTGCAAGGCGCAATCGGGATAGACCGCGATGGTGGCGCGCGCCACCGGTTCGCCATCGAGCGCGTAGAGCAGGGCGACGCCGCCGCCGTAGGAATAGCCCATCACGGCGATGCGCGAGGCGTCGATATCGGCGCGCGCCGCCAGCCAGCCCACAGAGGCGCGGATATCGGCGACGCGCTCGACCGCCTGCTCCACCGTCGGCCAGCGACTTGTGCAAGCGTCGCGGATGGCGCGCGCGCCGAAGCTGTCGACGACCAGCGCGGCATATCCGCGGCCCGCCAGGATCTGCGCCATGCGGTTGACGTTCTGGCCGACGCCGCCGCAGCCATGGAACAGGGCGACGGCCGGCGCTTTCGCTGCAACGGCTGGACGATAGAGTGTGGCGGAGAGCTGCAGGGTGCGGCCACCAACCTCGACCGGCACACGCACCACCTGCTGCGCAAGCGCCGCCGACGCTGTCCACGTCAGCAACACCACGGCGAGAAGCGCGCGCCACATGGTCAGTTCGGCGGCCCGAGATGCAGCTGCCAGAACGCCTCGACGCGCTTGAGCGTGTCGCGATAGGCCGTCTCGTCGTGGCCGATCCAGGCGCCGCAGCAGCCGCCGGGCTTGTTGCGGTTGGAGACCTCCGCGCGGTAGCGCAGCTTGCTGCCGGGGTTGTCGTAGGCGTGCACCGCATCGGCGTAGGTGTGCAGCTCAAACGGCTTGCCGGAGAGCCGCGGCAGCAGCTCGCGGCATTTGTCGGCGGGCGTCCAGTCGTCCTTCTCGCCGACCAGGATCAGCAGCGGCCGCTGCACCTCGAAAAGCTGCGAGGTGCGGCCGCGCAAGGTGCAGTCGGGATAGAAGGCGATCGCGCCCACGAACGCCGGCGACGGCGGCGGCGACTTGTCGGCGCCGTCGCGCAGGGTGGCGAACAACGTCGCCGCGCCACCATGCGACTGGCCCATCAGGCCGATGCGATCGGCGCGCACGAAGGCCCGCGCTTTCAGCCACGCCGCCGCGCCGTCGATATCCCAGGCGCGGTCGCGCGCATCGACGCGGCCGCCGGCGCGCGTACAGACCTCCTTCACGCCGCGACCGGTGAAGCTGTCGATCACCAGCGCGACATAGCCCCATTTGCTGAGCACCTCGCCCCAGGTGCGCGCCGCCGAACCCGGTCCACTACAGCCATGCACCACGATCACCGCCGGACGCGGCGCCGTGGTCGCCGGACGATAGAGCTTGCCATCGAGGGTCAGCTGATCGTGCCGAACCGTGACCGGGAACTTCACGTTTTCAGGCGCGGCCAGCGCCTCGCCCCCCAACGACGCGGCGGTCGCCAGGATGAGAAGAAGCCTAATCGCCGCCGCGCGCATCGTGTGGTCCCGGATTGCCGGATCGCGACCACCACAATACCAGAGGACCGCACAGGATGCCGCCCGCCATCACTGCGAAGGCGGCGAACCACGCCGTGGCGTTGCTGGCGCCGCCGGCGGCGTCCAACGCCGCGCCGACCAGCCAGCCGCCCAGCGCCGACACGCCGAAGCCGACGGTGGAGTGCAGCGCCATGGTGGCGCCGCGGTAGCGCGGATCGGCCGACGCGCTCATGCCCGACGTCAACGAACCCGAATCGGCCGGCACGGTGATGGCGTAGATCGCCACGAGGCCGAGCAGCAACCACGGCGACGTCCCGGCGGCGAGCCCGATGGCGAGCGCGACGACGGCGGAGGCGAGCTGGATGGCGCTGATGGCGCGATGGCGGCCGATGCGGATGGCGACCTCGTTGCCGAGGATGCTGGCGGGCATCGCCAGCACGGCGATGGCGACGCTGATGGCGATCGGATCGAGCGGCGTAGCGGCGCCATGGCGCGCCACCACGAAGGTCCAGAACGCCACGATCCAGGTGCGCATGCCGTAGAGCTCGAAGCAGTGCGCGCCATAGCCCAGGATGTAGCCCATGGCCGCGCGATTGCGCAGGACGGGTCGGAAGTCGAGCAGCTTTCCGCTGGGCGGCGGCGGCGCGACCGGCTTCATCAGAAGCGCGATGATCGCCATCGCCGACGGGCCCAGCCCGGTCAGGATGAACGCCAAGCGCCAGCCCCAGGCGTCGGCGATGAGCTGGGAGGCGAGGAACGACAGCCCGACGCCGAGCGAGAAGCTCGAGGTGTAGAGCGTGATGCTGCGCGAGGAGTCGCCGGGCTCGAGCCGATCAGTCAGCGCCTTGAGACCCGGCATGTAGGCGCCGGCGAAGCCGATGCCGGCGACGCACCAGATCACCATCGCGGAGATGAGACCGTCGGCGAGCAGGCCGAAGGCGATGGTGGCCAGCCCGCTCATCAGCGAGCCCCCGAGCAGGATACGGCGCGCGTCCATGCGATCGGTCAGCGTGCTCAGCACCGGCACCGCGACCATGTAGCCGGCGGCATAGGCGCTGGCCATCAGACCAGCCTCGGCGTTGCTCAGCCCCCACGGCCCGATCAGATGACCGACCATCACCGCCGGCACCACGACATGCGGCAGCAGGTTGCCCACCTGCCCCAGGCACATCGCCACGACCAGAGCCCGCCCCCGCATGCGGTGACGGTACAGGGGCCATACTTGTCTCTACAAGTGGATCGGCTTGTCCCAAGCCGCGAGCGCGGCTTCCTTGAGCGCCTCGTTGACCGTGGGATGGGCGTGGCAAACGCGGCCGATATCCTCGGCCGAGGCGCCATACTCCATCGCCAGCGCCGCCTCGGCGATCATCGTGCCAGCCTCGGCGCCGATGATGTGCACGCCCAACACCGTGTCGGTCTTCGCGTCGGTCAGCACCTTGACGAAGCCCTCGGTGCGGCCGTTGGCGCGACTGCGCGGATCGGCGAGGAACGGGTACTTGCCGGACTTGTAGGCGACGCTGGCGGCCTTGAGCTGCTCCTCCGTCTTGCCCACCCAGGCGACCTCGGGCTGGGTGTAGACGATCGAGGGCACGAGGTCCCAGTTCACGTGACCCTTCTGGCCGGCCAAGGTCTCGACGCAGGCGACGCCATCCTCGCTCGCCTTGTGCGCCAGCATCGGCCCGTCGATCACGTCGCCGATGGCGTAGATGCCCGGCACGCTGGTCTGGAAATGCGCGTCGACCGCGATGCGCCCGCGCTCGGTGAGCTTTGCGCCGACCTTGTCGAGGCCCAAGCCCTCGACGAACGGCCGCCGGCCGATGCAGACCAGCACGACGTCGACCTCCAGGGTCTCGGCCGCGCCGCCCTTGGCCGGCTCGTGCGTGAGCGTCACGCCGCTCGTGCCCTTGGTCGCGCCGGTGACCTTGCGGCCGAGCTTGAACTTCAGCCCCTGCCGCGTCAGCGAGCGCTCGAACTGCTTGACCACCTCGTTGTCGATGCCGGGCGCGATGCGGTCGAGGAACTCGATCACCGTCACCTCGCTGCCCAGCCGCCGCCACACCGATCCCAGCTCGAGCCCGATGATGCCGGCGCCGATCACCGCCATGCGCTTCGGGACGGACTCGATCTCCAGCGCGCCGGTCGAGGACACGATGGTCTTCTCATCGATGCTCACGCCCGGCAGCGGCATGACCTCCGAACCCGAGGCGATCAGGATGCGCTTGGCCGCCAACGTGTCCTTGACCGCGCCATCGTCGCCCACGACCTCGACGGTTCCGGCGGCGGCGATGCGGCCAATGCCGGTCACCGACGTGATCTTGTTCTTCTTGAACAGGAACTCGATGCCCTTGGTCGTAGCGCCGACGACCTCGCCCTTGCGCTTCATCATCGCCGCGAGATCGAGCTTCACCTCGCCGACGACGATGCCGTGCGCCTTCAGATCGTGCGCCGTCTCCTCGTAGAGATGCGAGGATTGCAGCAGCGCCTTCGAGGGAATGCAGCCGACGTTGAGGCAGGTGCCGCCCAACGCCTTGCGCTTCTCGACGACGGCCACCTTCATGCCGAGCTGCGCCGCGCGGATGGCGGCGACATACCCGCCGGGTCCGGCGCCGATGACGACCAGGTCGTAGGTTTCGCTTGGCATGCGCGCCTCGTCGGTTCCCTGCTGCGGTGCAGCATGCACATGACATGCCCGGCCGCCGCCCTCAAGGGAGGAGGATGCGCGCAATCACGTGGCACGGCGGGTTCCGTCGACGGGCGACCCTCGCCGTAGCTCCGGTCATGCCCCGAAACATGACCGATGACCCAGCCGCAAGCCCGCTGGCTGGCCCTGATCTCCAGCTTGGCGAGGAAACGGTCGACGACGGCCGTGTGCCTCAGGGAACAGCTTCTACAAAGAACAGAGCCTATGAGATTTTGTAACGCCCGACCCGCAGCGCGCGGCCTCGGTCAATCAAGGGGGAATCCAATGCCTGTCGTAGCTGCGCCCCCACCGGAGGAAATTGCGAAGGCCGCCTACCCGGCCAGAGCCCTGAAGCGCAACATCGCGCAGATGCGCAAGGCCTTCGCGGCCTGGAAAACCACCAAGTCGAACGCTCAGCTCGAGCCGCTGCTGATCGAGATCGTCGAATCCGTCGACTCGATGTACGTGCTGCTGAAGAAGCACCATCCGGCCGAGTTCCAGTGATCCCGCGGCCGGCAGGCCCGCGGCGCCTCACACCTCGAGCAGCAGGCGTTCCGGATCCTCGATGCACTCCTTGACGCGCACCAGGAACGTCACGGCCTCGCGGCCGTCGATGATGCGGTGGTCGTAGGAGAGCGCCAGGTACATCATCGGACGCACCTTGATCTCGCCGCCGACCACCATCGGCCGCTGCTGGATCTTGTGCATGCCCAGGATGCCGGATTGCGGCGGGTTGAGGATCGGCGTCGACATCAGCGAGCCGTAGACGCCGCCATTGGAGATGGTGAAGGTGCCGCCGGTGAGGTCGGCGATGCCGAGCTTGCCGTCGCGCGCGCGGCGGCCGAGATCGGCGATGGTCTTCTCGACCCCGGCGAAGCCCAGCGTGTCGGCGTCGCGCACGACAGGAACGACGAGGCCCTGCGGCGTGCCGACGGCGACGCCGATGTCGTAGTAGTTCTTGTAGACGAGCTCGTCGCCCTCGATCTCGGCGTTGACCGCGGGCAGCTCCCTGAGGCCCGCGATGCAGGCCTTCACGAAGAACGACATGAAGCCCAGCCGGGCGCCGTGCTTCTTCTCGAAATCGTCCTTCAGGCGGTCGCGCAGCGCCATCACGTTGGTCATGTCCACCTCGTTGAAGGTGGTGAGCATGGCCGCGGTGTTCTGCGCGTCCTTGAGGCGGTTGGCGATGGTGCGGCGCAGCCGCGTCATGCGCACGCGCTCCTCGCGGTCGGCGCGCGGGCGCGGGCCACCGGGCCCTGGACCGGGAACGGCGGGCCTGGCGGCGGGCGCAGCGGCCTGCGGGATCGAGGAGATCGCGGCCAGCACGTCCTCCTTGGTGGCGCGGCCGTCCTTGCCCGAAGGCTGGATGGCCTGTGCCGGCACGCCCTTCTCATCGGCCAGCTTGCGCGCGGCGGGACCGGAGGCCGCCAGGTTGGCGCCGGCGGGAGCCGCAGCCGGCGCCGCAGGCTTCGGCGCAGCGGCGGGAGCGGCAGCAGGCTTCGGTGCGGCGGCGGCACCGCCGGTTCCTGCTGCACCTGCCTCGATATGGCAGAGCACGCCGCCCACCTGGACGGACGCGCCTTCGGCGACGGCGAGATCGGCGACGGTGCCGGCCACCGAGGCATTCACCTCGACGGTGACCTTGTCGGTCTCCAGCTCACAGAGCGGCTGGTCGACGGCGACGCTGTCGCCCGCCTTCACCAGCCACTTGGCGACGGTCGCCTCGGTGACCGATTCACCGAGTGCCGGGACCTTGATCTCGACGGCCATGACTTCGAACCCCTTCGCTATCCGCGCTCAGCCGATCGTGAGGGCGCGGTCGACCAGATCGGCCTGTTCCTTGAGATGCGTGCGCGCCGAGCCGGTGGCCGGCGATGCGGCCTCGGCGCGGCCGACATAGACCGGCCGCCTGGCCTTGACGTCGATGCCCGCCAGCGCGCGCTCGATGCGGCGGTCGACGAAGTGCCAGGCGCCCATGTTCTCGGGCTCCTCCTGGCACCACACGACCTCGGCGTCGGGATACTGCGAGAGCCGCACCCCGAGCCGCGTGAACGGGAACGGGTAGAGCTGCTCGATGCGCATGATCGCGATATCTTCGATCCTGCGCTTGCGGCGCTCGGCGACGAGGTCGAAGTACACCTTGCCCGAGCACAGCACGACGCGGCGGATCTTGGCGTCGTCGGCCAGCCGGTCGGTCTCGGCGAGGATGCGGCGGAACGAGCTGCCCGGGCCGAAGTCGGCGAGCGACGAGACGGCGTCCTTGTGGCGCAGCAGCGACTTCGGCGTCATCACGACCAGCGGCTTGCGGAAGCTGCGGCGCATCTGGCGGCGCAGGGCGTGGAAGTAGTTGGCCGGCGTGGTCGGGTTGATGACCTGCCAGTTGTCCTCGGCCGAGAGCTGCAGGTAGCGCTCGAGGCGCGCCGAGCTGTGCTCCGGCCCCTGGCCCTCGTAGCCGTGCGGCAGCAGCATGACGAGACCCGACATGCGCAGCCACTTGCTCTCGCCGGAACAGATGAACTGGTCGATGATGACCTGCGCGCCGTTGGCGAAGTCGCCGAACTGCGCCTCCCACAGGACGAGCGCGTTGGGTTCGGCGAGCGAATAGCCGTACTCGAAGCCCAGCACGCCCGCCTCGTTCAGCGGGCTGTCGATCACCTCGAAGCGGGCCTGGCCCTCGGCCACATGGTTGAGCGGGACGTACTTGGCCTCGCTCGTCTGGTCGACCAGCACCGAATGGCGCTGCGAGAAGGTGCCGCGGCCCGAATCCTGGCCGCTGAGGCGCACCGGCGTGCCCTCGGCGAGCAGGGTGCCGAACGCCAGCGCCTCGCCGGTCGCCCAGTCGATATGCTCGCCGGTGTCGATCGTCTTGCGCTTCTCCTGGAGCTGGCGCGCGATCTTGCGGTTGAGGTCGAAGTTCTTCGGCGGCTCGGAGATCGCCCGGCCGACCGCCCTGAGCTTGTCGAGCTCGACGGCGGTGACGCCCTTGCGATCCTCCTCGCCCGGCGCGACGGTGAAGCCCGCCCACTTCCCCTCGAGCCAGTCGGCCTTGTTGGGCTTGTAGTTGGCCGCGGCCTCCAGAGCCTTGTCGAGCTTGTCGCGCAGGGCGTCGTCCATCGCGGCCACTTCGTCGGCCGTCACCACGCCCTCGGCTTCGAGGCGCGCGGCGTAGACTTCCTTCACCGTCTTGTGGGTGCCGATCTCCTTGTACATCAGCGGCTGGGTGAACATCGGCTCGTCGCCCTCGTTGTGGCCATGCCGCCGGTAGCAGAACATGTCGATGACGATGTCGCGCTTGAAGTGCTGACGGAACTCGGTGGCGATGCGCGCGCAGTGGACGACCGCCTCGGGATCGTCGCCGTTCACGTGCAGGATCGGCGCCTGCACGATCTTGGCGACCTCGGTGCAGTAGGGGCCCGAGCGCGACTCGGTCGGCAGCGTCGTGAAGCCGATCTGGTTGTTCACGATGAAGTGGATGGTGCCGCCGATGCGGTAGCCCTTGAGGTCGGAGAGGTCGAGGCTCTCGGCTACGAGGCCCTGGCCCGCGAAGGCGGCGTCGCCGTGCATCAGGATGCACATGACCTGGCTGCGCTCGGTGTCGCCGCGCTGGTCCTCCTTGGCGCGCGCCTTGCCCAGCACCACGGGGTTCACGGCCTCCAGATGCGACGGATTGGACGACAGCGAGAGGTGGATCACGTTGCCGTCGAACTCGCGATCGGCCGAGGCGCCGAGGTGGTACTTCACGTCGCCGGAACCGCGCATCTCCTCGGGATGCGAGGGCTTGCCCTGGAATTCCGAGAACAGCGCCTGGTAGCCCTTGTGCAGCACGTGGACCAGCGTGTTGAGGCGGCCGCGATGCGGCATGCCCAGCACCACGTCCTTGATGCCGAGCTGTCCGCCACGCTTGAGCACCTGTTCCAGCGCCGGGATCAGCGATTCGCCGCCGTCGAGACCGAAGCGCTTGGTGCCGACGAACTTCACATGCAGGTACTTCTCGAGGTTCTCCGCCTCGACCACCCGCTCCAGGATGGTGCGGCGGCCCATCACCGTGAAGTCGGTGCGGTTGCCGTCGTTCTCGATGCGCCCCTCGATCCACGCCTTCACGTCGGGATCGCCGATATGCATGTATTCGACGCCGATGGCGCCGCAATAGGTCTGCTGCAGGCGCTCCATGAGCCGGCGCAAGGTCGCGCTCTCGCCCAGGCCCAGCACGTGATCGACGAAGATCGGCCGGTCCCAGTCGGCGTCGCCGAAGCCGTAGGTCTTGGGATCGAGCTCGGGATGATACGGCTTGGGCGTCAGGCCCAGCGGATCGAGATCGGCCTGCAGATGGCCGCGCACGCGGAAGGAGCGGATCAGGATGCGCGCGCGCACCGCGTCGAGCGCCGCGGCGCGCAGCTGCTCGGCGGTGATGCCGGCCGGCGCCTCGGCCTTGGCCACCGCGCCATTGGCCTTGACGTTGCGGTTGGCCGCGGCCGGCGGCGCGTCGGGATCGGCGACGCCGACGACGCGGGTGCGCTTGGGCGCCCAGCTCGCGCCGGTGACCTCGCGCAGCACTTCACGCTGCTCGGCCGAGAGCTCGGAGAAGAACGTCCGCCAGCTCTCGTCGACCGACTGGGGATCCTGCGCGAACCGTTCGAAAAGACCTTCGATGAACGCCGAGTTGGCGCCATAGAGGAAGGAACTGCGTTCAGCGTGCTGCATGACGGCGTAGCCGGCGCCTTCTCCGCGCCGCCTCCTGGAATCGGGCCTTGCAAGAATCGGCCCTGGCGGCCGCTATCGACCCGAAGAAAGTGCGCACAAGATGGCGACGCAGGGCGTCGCCGCCCGTTCTCAACGTTTCTTGCCCATCGCCTCGACCATGCCGGTGCCCAGAGCGGCCGGCGAATCGACCACATGCACGCCCGCTTCGCGCAGGGCGGCGACCTTGAACTCGGCGGTATCCTGGCCGCCGGAGATCACGGCGCCGGCATGGCCCATGCGGCGGCCTGGCGGCGCGGTGCGCCCGGCGATGAAGCCGACGACCGGCTTGTTCGAGCCCGAGGCCTTGAGGAACTCCGCACCCTTGACCTCGGCGTCGCCGCCGATCTCGCCGATCATGATGATGCCCTCGGTCTCGGGATCGCGGACGAACATCTCCAGGCACTCGACGAAGTTGGTGCCGTTGACCGGATCGCCGCCGATACCGATGCACGAGCTCTGGCCCAGCCCGGCGGCCGTGGTCTGCGCCACCGCCTCGTAGGTCAGCGTGCCCGAGCGCGAGACGATGCCGATCTTGCCGCGCTTGTGGATGTGGCCGGGCATGATGCCGATCTTGCATTCGCCGGGCGTGATCACACCGGGGCAGTTCGGCCCGATCAGCCGCGACTTCGAGCCGGCCAACGCGCGCTTGACGACCACCATGTCGAGCACCGGGATGCCCTCGGTGATGGTGACGATCAGCGGGATCTCGGCGTCGATCGCCTCGAGGATCGCGTCGGCGGCGAAGGCCGGCGGTACGTAGATCACCGAGGCGGTGCAGCCGGTCTTCTCGCGCGCCTGCTTGACGGTGTCGAACACCGGCAGGTCGAGATGCTTGGAGCCGCCCTTGCCCGGTGTGACGCCGCCCACCATCTTGGTGCCGTAGGCGATCGCCTGCTCGGAGTGGAAGGTGCCCTGCGAGCCGGTGAAGCCCTGGCAGATGACCTTGGTGTTCTTGTCGACGAGAACGGCCATTACTTGGCCTCCTTCACGGCCTTGACGACCTTCTCGGCCGCGTCGGCGAGGTTGTCGGCGGAGACGATCGGCAGGCCCGAATCCTTCATGATCTTCTTGCCGAGATCGACATTGGTGCCTTCGAGACGCACCACCAGGGGAACATGCAGGCTGACCTCGCGCGCCGCGGCGACGACGCCCTCGGCGATCACGTCGCAGCGCATGATGCCGCCGAAGATGTTGACCAGGATGCCCTCGACGTTGGGATCGCTGAGGATGATCTTGAACGCCGTGGTGACGCGCTCCTTGGTGGCGCCGCCGCCGACATCGAGGAAGTTGGCCGGCGAGCCGCCATAGAGCTTGATGATGTCCATGGTCGCCATGGCGAGACCGGCGCCGTTGACCATGCAGCCGATCGTGCCGTCGAGCTTGATGTAGTTCAGGCCGTGCTTGCCGGCTTCGAGCTCGGAGGGATCCTCCTCGCTCTCGTCGCGCAGCTCCTCCAGCTCCTTGTGGCGGTAGAGCGCGTTGTCGTCGAGGTTCATCTTGGCGTCGAGCGCCAGCACGTCGCCCGCGCCGGTGATCAAGAGCGGATTGATCTCGACCAGCGAGCAGTCGAGCGCGGTGAACGCCTTGTAGAGGTTGCCGATGAACCGCACCGCGGCGTTGACCTGCTTGCCCTCCAGCCCCAGGCCGAAGGCGACCTTGCGGCCGTGGTACTGCTGGTAGCCGGCGGCCGCATCGATCGCGACCTTGATGATCCGCTCGGGGTGATCGTGGGCGACCTCCTCGATCGCCATGCCGCCCTCGGTCGAGGCGATGATCGTCACCTTCGAGGTGGCGCGGTCCATCAGCAGCGAGAGATAGAGCTCGCGCTTGATGTCGACGCCTTCCTCGATATAGACGCGCTTGACCTCTTTGCCCGCCTCGCCGGTCTGCTTGGTGACCAGAACCTGGCCCAGCATGGCGCCGGCATTGGCGCCGACGTCGTCGACCGATTTCACCACGCGGACGCCGCCCTTGCCGTTGGGGTCGCTCTTGAAGCGCCCGGCGCCGCGGCCGCCGGCGTGGATCTGGGACTTCACGACATAGATCGGCCCCGGCAGCTTGCGCGCGGCGTCGACGGCCTCGTCCTTGGTGTAGGCGACGAAGCCCTTGGGCACCGCGACGCCGAAGCGGGCGAGCAGGGCCTTGGCCTGGTATTCATGGATGTTCATGGAACCCCGGTCGGCAGGTAGCGGCTAACGGGCGGGAGGGAGACAGGCGCCCGTCGAACACAGGGGCGAACGTCAGTCTTTTAATGAAACGGACCCTCAAGCCGCGCCAATCTAACACTTTGCATCCTATTCGCAATGCAAGATTGGTGACAGTTCGACGATGGTCGGGGGTCGAAACACGAACGCCCCGCCGATCTGGGCGGGGCGTTCAAACTCGGCCTCATGCTGAGGAGGCCGCTCAGCGGCCGTCTCGAAGCATGGGCAACACACCGGGTCTATGGCCCACCCTTCGAGACGCGCCCCATCGGGCGCTCCTCAGGGTGAGGTCGGGGTTGATCAGCCGGCGGCGACGATCTTCTTGGTCGCCTCGACCAGGCCCTTCACGGCGGCGACCGACTTGTCGAACATCGCCTTCTCCTCCGGCGTGAACGACACCTCGACGATGCGCTCGATACCGCCGGCACCGATCACGACCGGCACGCCGATGTACAGGCCGCTGACCCCGTACTGGCCGGTGAGCAGCGCGGCGCAGGGCAGCAGGCGCTTCTTGTCCTTGAGGTAGCTCTCGGCCATGGCGATCGCCGAGGCGGCCGGGGCATAGAAGGCCGAGCCGTTGCCCAGCAGGGCGACGATCTCGCCGCCGCCATCGCGGGTCCGCTGGACGATCTTGTCGAGCTTCTCCTGGGTGGTCCAACCCATCTTCACCAGGTCGGGCAGCGGGATGCCGGCGACGGTCGAGTAGCGGGTCAGCGGCACCATGGTGTCGCCGTGGCCGCCCAGCACGAAGGCCGAGACGTCCTCGACCGAGACCTTGAACTCCTCGGCCAGGAACCAGCGGAAGCGCGCGGAGTCGAGCACGCCCGCCATGCCGACGACGCGGTTGGCCGGGAAGCCGGTGACCTCCTGCATCAGGCCGACCATGGCGTCGAGCGGGTTGGTGATGACGATAACGAAGGCGTTGGGCGCGTTCTCCTTGATGCCCTTGCCGACGGCGTTGATGACCTTGGCGTTGATGCCGATCAGATCGTCGCGGCTCATGCCGGGCTTGCGCGGCACGCCGGCGGTGACGATGACCACGTCGGCGCCCTTGATGTCGGCGTAGTTCGAGGTGCCGCTATAGGCGGCGTCGAAGCCGCTCACCGGCGACAGCTCGACGAGATCCAGCGCCTTGCCCTTGGCCGTGCCTTCGGCGGCGGGGATGTCGAGCAGGACGATGTCGCCCAGCTCCTTCTGGCCGGCGAGCAGCGCCAAGGTGCCACCGATCTGCCCCGCGCCGACAAGCGCGATCTTCTTGCGTGCCATGGTGATCTCTCTCCGTGTCGGGAAGGCGCGGCGCTAGGGCGGCGCTGGAAAATGACGCGGCGCCATAGCGCGATTCGACAGAAGCGGCAAGGCGGGCGCCTCCACCGCATGCCGGGTCTGTGTGTGGAGATCAGCGCAGCGGTGGCGGGCCGGGCGGCTTGCCCGGCGGGCCGCCACCGGGTGGACGACCACCCGCTGGCGGCGCCTTCATGAAGCCGGGATCGGGCGTGCCGACATAGCAGCGCGGCACGAAGGGGAACGTCGTCGTCACCACATAGTGGTACGTCCCGTTGGGAAACTCCGGTGTCGGACCCTCGCGGCCATTGCACTCGTCGAGATCGCCCGAGCCGGCGACGTATTCGTAGTCGCGCGTGTAGGTGCCGTCGGGCCGCCCGCCCGGTCCGCCCTCGCGTGTGCCCTGCCTGAGGCGCCAGCTCGACTTCAGCTCGACCATGCCGCTCGCCGCGTTGGTCGCGCTGCGATAGCCCCAATGGGCATACATCGGGAAGCCGTCGGCGGCCCAGCCGATCAACACCGGCCGCTCGCGAAAGGGCAGCCGCTCGACAAGGCCCAGCGGCAGGCCGTGATAGTGATAGGCGCCGTCGGGCTGCACATGGGCGTTGTTGCGATCGATGCCGAGCGGCACCGCGCCGGAGAGCGCCTCGATCATCCAGCCCGAAGCGCGATCGTTGTTCCAGAACTCGGCCGTGCCGGGATCGAACACCACGCCGTTGATCGCCACGCCGAAGATCATGCGCGGCACGTAGGGCGTGCGCTGCGGGGCGCGCACCGGCTTGAGCGGCATGCGGAAGCTATAGGACTGCGTGGCGATGGCGTGCGGATTGCCGCGATTGGGGAATTGTCCGGTGGCGTGGTCGGCGCGCCCATCGGCGCGGATGATGCGATAGCCGCCGCGCTCGTCGATATCGATCCGCGCCGCGGCGGCGGCCGAGGGAATCAAGCCACCGCGCGACGACGGGGCGTGCGTGTGCGAACCGGTATCGTGCTCGCCATGCGCGAGCGCGCCGCCGGCCACCACGCTCAGGGCTATCGCGAGACTCGAGATACGCATGTCCACCTCCACCGGGACAACAGTCGAGCAGGGCCGTGCTTCCCAAGATCTATGACGGCCTGGCCAGCAGGATCGCCAGAACCGCGATCGCCAGCACGCAGACGAAGAAGGCGATGAAGGCGCGCACGAACATCAGGCGGATCGGCGCCGCCTCGGGCTTGAAGTTCGCCGCGTTGAACCACTCGATGCCGCGAAACATCATAGCGCCGGCCGACAGCCGTCCGTTCAGCATGCCGAACATACGGATGCCGCTGATCAGCGCCGCCAGCCAGGAAACAAGGGCGCCGCCGGCGAAGACGTAGAGGAGGTACGTCACGCTTTGTGCGCGCCGATGTGCTCGAGCAGCAGCGCGTTGACGCGCGCCGGCATCTCGTCGGTCGAGAAGTGACCAACGCCGGGCAGGCTGACGAAGCGATAGGGACCGCTGACGAACTCGGCTGTCCCCTCCGCGGCCATGCGGGTCACCGAGTGGTCGTCGTCGCCCCAGACATAAAGCGTCGGCACGGCGATGCGGCCGAGGTCGGTCCGCAAACCCTCGGTGCGGTACCAGGCAAGCGCCGCCTCCATGGCCTCCTGCGTGCCCAGCACCGAGGCGTAGAGCTCGACCGCGTCGGGCGGCACCTTGGCCTCGCTGAGGTTGCGGCGCAGCCGGCGTGCGCCGTCCTCGGTCAGCATGCGCGCGGTATCGGGGTCGAAGAACGCGCGGTGATGGCGCGAGCGATGCTTCTGCTCACCGTCGGCCGCCTGCAGCGCGCGCAGGAACGCCGAAGGATGCGGCCGCGAGAGGATGGTGAGCGAGGCCAATCGGTCGGCATGGCGCGCCGCGACACCCCACGAGACCTGTCCGCCCCAATCGTGGCCGACGAGATGGAAGCGCTTCGCAGCACCGCCGCAGGCCGCGACGATGTCGATCGCGTCGCCGATCAGCTTGTCGTAGGCGTAGTTGGCGACCGTCGACGGGTCGGGCCGCGCGCCGGGCGAATAGCCGCGCTGATCCGGCGCGATCGCGCGATAGCCGGCGGCGGCCAGCGCCGGCACCTGCTCGCGCCAGGTGTGGCGCGATTGCGGGAAGCCGTGCAGCAGCAGCACGATGTCGCCGGCTTCCGGCCCTTCGATCCAGGCATCGAAGGTCAGGCCGTCCTTGGTGGTGATCTTGCGCAGTTCGAGCATGTGGCAAGCCTCGCACACGCGAACGGGGGCGTCGATGCCTCGACGCCCCCGCTCCTGAACAGCCCGACGGTCAGACGCCGTTGGCCTTGAACCACTCGACGGCGCGCTTCCAGCCGTCCTCGGCCTGCTCCTTGCGGTAGCTCGGCCGGTAGTCGGCGTGGAAGGCGTGCGGCGTGTCGGGATAGGTGTGGATCGTCGACTTGCCGGCCGCCGGCGTGCCCGCCGCCTTCAGCGCTTCGCGCATCTTGTCGACAGTGTCGTTGGGAATGCCGGTATCGGCGCCACCATAGAGACCGAGAACCGGACCCTTGAGATCCTTGGCGACATCGATCGGGTGCTTGGGGTTCATCTCGTTGGTCGGCCCGAGCACGCGGCCGTACCACGCCACGCCGGCCTTCACGCCGGGATTATGCGCGGCGTAGAGCCAGGTGATGCGCCCGCCCCAGCAGAAGCCGGTGACGCCGAGCTTCGCGGTGTCGGCCTTGCCCTCGCCCTTGGCGAAGTCGACGCAGGCGTCGAGATCGCCCATGACCTGCGCGTCCGGCACCTTGCTGACCAGCTCGCTGATCAGCTTGGGAATCTCGGTGTAGCCCTTCGGATCGCCCTGGCGGAAATAGAGCTCGGGCGCGATGGCGTACCAGCCCGCCTTGGCGAAGCGGCGCGCGGTGTCGGCGATATGCGCGTGCACGCCGAAGATCTCCTGGATCACCAGCACGACGCCGAAGCCCTGGCCGCTGGCCGGCATCGCGCGATAGGCGGCCATCTCCTTGCCGTCCTTGGTCTTGACCTTGACCTCGCCGGCGGTCAGCCCGTCGGCCGGCGTGACGATCATCGTCTGCGCCTGCACCGGATGCGCCGCCAACGCGATGCCCACACCCAGCGCGCCACCCGCGGTGGCAAACAAGTCGCGCCGCGAGACGTTGCTGTCCGCCGCCGCGATAAACCGATCTCCGTCCATGGCTTGCCTCCTAGATCGTGACACCCGGATAGATGAACACGCGCGCCGCGAGCCTATTTCGCCGGCCAATGAAGCGTCCATCACTTTCCGGTCAGGCGTGCTTTTCCCTTCCACCGGAGGGGGAAGGGCGGCGCGCCTCAGGCTGAGGCTGGAGCCATAGGCGATAGCCCCGCCGTCGGACGGCGGAGGGCCGCCGTTGCTATGGTTTTCCATGGTGCGCGAGTCCCGGTCAGCCGTCTCGCCGGACGGCGGCGCGTCGCCATTGCTATGGTTTACGATGGTGCGCGCCGCCCACGCGCGAGCCTCGTCACATGGCGGCGCGTTGTCGATTCCATGGTCCGCGATGGTGCGCGAGTCTCGATCGGCCGTCTCGCCGGACGGCGAAGCGTCGCCGTTGCTATGGTTTGCCATGGTGCGGGACGACCACGCGCCAGCCTCGCCACTTGGCGGCGTATCGCCGTTTCTATGGTTCGCTATGGTTGGCGACATTCCGCGACTCGCCGCGCCGACGACAGGCGGCGCGGACGCGTCGATCGCCGCGCGGTCGACGGCGGCTTCACGGGCACGGAAATCGGCTGACATCCCGCGGTCGCGGGCCATCGGGGCGGCTCCTGAAGGAACAGTCGCCGCGATTGTATCGCGCGCGGGCGGTCGCTCCTATTTCCGCCGCTACGCGCGCGCTATGGGCGGGTTCGATCGCTGCGGCATCGACATTTCCGCCGCCCCTACAGCGGAGTTATCGCACATGAGCACTGGCCAAATAACCGTCGCCCTGAGCGTAGCCGCGAAGCGGCGCAGTCGAAGGGCCTTGGTCCGACAAAACCGCTGTGTTTGTTGAGGCAAGGCCCTTCGACTACGCTTCGCTCCGCTCAGGGCGACGGGACTCAAGGACAGCTTCCGGCCACATGCGATCACCCTGCCCCTCCGGGGGAAGGGAAAACTAACGCGCCGGTTCCTCGTCGGTCTCGGCGATGTGGTCGAGTGCGAGATACTCCGGCGACTGCATCTCCATCAGGCGCGAGACGGTGCGCTCGAACTCGAAGGTGCCGTCGCCCTCGGTGTAGAGCTTGTCCGGCGCCGCCTCGGCCGAGCAGATCAGCTTCACCTTCTTCTCGTAGAACGCGTCGATGAGCGTGATGAAGCGCCAGGCGCGGTCGCGGTTCTTGGCGGTGAGCCGGGGGATGTCGCGCAGCAACACGGTATGGAAATGCTCGGCGATGCAGAGATAGTCCGCCGCGCCCATCGGCTTGCCGCACCAATCCTCGAAGCGCGCCATCGCCACGCCGGGCGCGGCGTGCGGCACGATCACGTCGCGGCCCTGGGTGCGCAGCACGCGCTTGGCGCCCTGCGCGTCGTTGGTCAGCGCGGCGAAATCCTCGTCAAGCTTGCGGTCTGCCCAGGGTCCCGCCGGCACCAGGTACTTGTCCATCTCGCGCAGGCGGGCCATGCGGTAGTCGCGGCCGGTGTCGAGCGCGTGGATATCGAGCTTGACCTTGAGCAGGTCGATGAAGGGCTGGAAGCGATCGCGCTGCAGGCCGTTCTTGTAGAGATCGTCGGGGATGCGGTTCGACGTCGTGACGACGGTCACGCCCTCCTCGAACAGAGTCGCGAACAGGCGCCACAGGATCATCGCGTCGGCGATGTTGGTGACCTGCATCTCGTCGAAGCACAGCAGGCGCGCATCGACGGCGATCTCGCGCGCGACCGGCACGATGACATCGGCCTCGGGCGGCGCGCCCTTGGCGGCCAGCGCCTGGCGGCGCTCGAACAGTCGACGATGGACCTCGAGCATGAACTCGTGGAAATGCGCGCGACGCTTCTTCTCGACCGGCGCCTCGTTGAAGAACAGGTCCATCAGCATCGACTTGCCGGTGCCGACGGGCCCCCAGATGTAGAGGCCCGGCGGGCCGGCCACCGTCACAGGCTTGCGCGCGAACAGGCGCGACAGCAGGCCACCGCCGCCGCTCGGCTTCTCCGGCTGGATGCGTTTCAGCCGCTCCCACAGCGCCTGCAGCCGTTCCGCCGCCTCGCGCTGTCGCTGGTCGGGCTTGAAGATCCCAGCCGAGAGACGCGCCTCCAGCGCCGCCAACGGGCCTTTGCCCGTGACGAGAGGCGGCGTGGTGGACGAAGACGCTTCAGCGACGCTCATGATGCGTCGCCATACCTAGCGGATCGCAGCGGCGGGGCAAGCGCGGAGTGGCGACAAGGGTCAGGCGTCTGCCGGCGCGGCACCCTGCGGGCGCAGCACGTCGTAGTTCCTGCTCTGATACCAGACCATGTAGTCGGTGTAGGACGTCGCGGGATACTTCGCCGGCCGGTCGGCCGAGACGCAGCTCGGCACCGGCTCGATCGGGATGTCGATATTGGCGTCGACGAAGAACGGCAGGGCATAGCGCTCGCCGCCCGAGCGGTTGATCACGCGGTGCGGCGTGGCGAGGAAGCGGTCGTTGGTCCAGCGCTGCAGGAACTGCCCGCCATTGACGATGAACGTGCCCGGGATCGCCGGCGCGTCGATCCAGCGGCCGTCCTGGGTCTTGATCGCCAGGCCGGGCACGTCGTTCTGCGGCAGGAGCGTCATGAAGCTGGTGTCGGTGTGCGGCGCCAGACCGAACTCGCCATTCACCAGCACCTCGTGCTTCGGATAGTGCGTCATGCGCAGCGTGTACTACGGCTCGCGGAAGGCCGCGGCGAAGTAGTCGGCCGGCAGGTCGAGTGCGCGGGCGTAGATCGGCGTCAGCGACACAGCCAACCGCTCCATGCGCTGGCAATAGGCCAGCACCGTGTCGCGGAAAGCCGGCAGGTCGCGCGGCCAGCGGTTGACTCCGCGGAAGCGCCGCTGGGCCAGCACGTCGGGATGATCGGCCGGCAGCTCGCGCTTGACGAAGAACGCCTCGTTGAGGTTCGGCTTGGTGTCGGCCTGCACCGTCGAGGTGCGCAGCGTGTTGCCGCGCATCGGCATGTAGCCGGCGTTGTGCTGGTCGATCTTCAGCGTCAGCTTGTCCTCGAGCTTCTGGGCATGAAAGGCGCGCGCCGCCCAGAACGTCGCGTCGATCTGCGCCTGTGGCACGCCGTGATTGGCGATGAAATAGAAGCCGATATTCTCCAAAGCGAAGCGCAGCTCGGCGGCGAGCTTGTCGAGCGCGCCTGGCTTGCCGGCGAGATACGGTCCGAGATCGAGCAACGGGATCTCGCCGTCGCGCGCCGGCACCGAGCTCATCGAGGCCATCAAGCCGTCCATCGCCGCCTCCTCTACTGGGCAGTGCTATCGCATATCACTCCCTCTCCCCGCTTGCGGGGAGAGGGTTGGGGTGAGGGGCTGAGGCAAGTGGCGTACAACCGCCCTGCGCAACCTGGGACTCCCCCTCACCCCGACCCTCTCCCCGCTCGCGGGGAGAGGGAGGAAAACGCAATACGCGATAGCCCTCCCCTTACTGGGCGGCGATGCGCGCCGCCGGTCCGAAGCCGCTCTCCATCTCGCGGCGGATACGCACCGCCAGGAGCGATTCATCGATCGCCACGTCGGCATAGGTCAACGACTGACCTGCCTTGATCGGGCGCAGCAGCTTCACGTTATGCGCAAGGCCCAGCGGCAGCGCGCCGACGCCAAGCGACTTGGGCGCCGGGAACAGCTTGCCATAAACCGTGTAGCCGCCCTCGCCATCGAGCATCTCGCCAGCGGCGAGATCGCGCTTGGCGGTGGCGATCACGTCGGCGTGGAAGCCGATGGCGCAGCCCGTGGGCTCGCGGCGCAGGCCGACCGAGGCGACGGAGATGCCGACCTCCAGCCCGATCAGGTGCCAGCGCTTGTACATCACCGAGTGCCGACCGCTGGGGTCGGTGCACAGCATGTACTCCTCGAAGCAGTTCTTCTGGTACTCGGTCGAGGCCTCGAAGACGACCCAGACGCCCTTGCGGATCTCGTACTCGATCGGCGTGCCATCCAGCCGCATCGAGCTGGCGCATTCGACCTGGCCCTTGTGGTTGAGCAGGCCACCTTCGGCGCGCGGCCGCATCACCGTCGGCAGCTCGTCGACGGCGCAGGGCGGGAAAGCGAGCCCGTCGGGCGCCGGCGTCAGGCCGGTGGCGTTGCACACGGCGGTGCTCTCTATCGCGGGCTTCGAGCCGTCGAGGAAAGAGTTGAACATCTTGGGGTTCAACCCGCCGCGTTTCGCCTGCTCCTCGTTCAGGCCCCAGTGCTGCCACACCGTCTCGGGCGTCGACTGCGCGTAGTGCGGCAGCCATTTGTGGCCGCGCCCCGCCGCCGTCACCGTGAAGCCCGAAGCGCGCGCCCAGTCGACCAGCTCGCAGATCAGCGCCGGCTGATCGCCATAGGCGAGGCTGTAGACCACGCCCGCGTCCGCGGCACGTTTGGCCAGCAGCGGACCGCAGAAGGCGTCGGCCTCGACCGTCACCATCACCACGTGCTTGCCGTTGCGGAAGGCCTCGAGCGCGTGCTCGACGGCGGCGATCGGATCGCCGGTGGCCTCGACGATGATGTCGATCTCGGGATGCTGGACCAGCGCGCGCCAGTCGTCGCCGAGATGCGTGTTGCCGTGCTTGCGCGCGTCGACGAGCGAGATCGCGCCGGTGATATCGGGCTTCCAGCCGAGCCGCGCGAGGTTCTCCTTCGCCCGTATCGGCGAGAGATCGGCGATACCCACCAGATGGATGCCCGGCGTGGTCGGGATCTGCGACAGGTACATCGAGCCGAACTTGCCGGCGCCGATGACGCCGATGCGCAGCGGCCTGCCCTCGGCCGCGCGGCGCTGAAGCATGCTGTGGAGATTCATCGTCCGACCTTTCGTTTCTTCACCGGCGGACGCCGCTCCGCCTCCATCTGCCCGCGCAAGAACGCGTCCACCCGCGCATCGCCATCTTTCTTCTTGCGAAGCCATTGCGCGACGTCAGGACTGAGGGCGATGACGACGCGTCGATCCTTACCGCGCACAACGCGCGCGTTCGACCAGAAGGCGTCGTCAGTCACGAAGGCGTCGGGATCGTCGGCGATTCCCGCGAGAATTCGTTCTTCGCTGCGGGTGGCGAAGTCATCCCAGTCAGTGCCATGGCGCGACACACCGCTAGCGCGAGACCGCCTGCCAGTAGAGGCGCTTTTCGCGGGGCGTGGAACGCCAGGCCGAGATGATGCGGATTTGACCATCGTCATTCGTTGTATAAATCACCGTCGTTTCGTTGTTGCCCGCCAGACCGATCACGACATTGCGGATCTCGCCGTAGTCGAATCGATCATCCTCGTGCTCGATGGTATCGCCCTCGAAGACTTCGATCGCATCTTCGAAGGCGATACCATGCTTGGCCTTGTTCATCCGGTTTTTCGCCGGATCCCAAGTGAAGCGTGAGCGAGGCACACCTCACTATACGGCGCTTCCTCTCCCTGTTCACCTACTCCGCAGCCCGACGCGTGGCGGCCTGGATGACGCAGTCCTCGCTCCAGGCGTCGATCGGCGTGAAGTCGCGGTGGGCGATGTACTCGGGGCGTTTGAAGCGGCGGATGGCGTTGGAGACCGCGTTGTAGGTGACGTAGACGATCTGGCGGTCCCACGGCGACATGTTGGGCGGGCTGCCGTGCACCAGGGTGCCGTGGAAGAAGATCGCCGAGCCCGGCCCGCCCTTGGGGGCCACGATGCCGCCCTGCTTCACCAGCTTGGCGATCACGTCGTTGTCGATCACCCACAGCGGATAGGACGTCGTGGTGAGGTCGTGCTTGGCCTCGATCGCGCCCTTCTTGTGCGATTTCGGGATGAACCACAGCGGGCCGTTGAACTCGTTGACCTCGTCGAGGAACACCGCGAGGTTCATGGCGCGCGCCTGCGGCATGTCGTCGTCGGCCTTCCAGGTGCCGTAGTCCTGGTGCCACTGCCAGACATCGCCGTCGAAGGCGGCTTTGCCGTTGAGCTTGAACTGGTGGATGTAGGTGCGGTCGCCCAGCATCTGCTCGGCCGGCTCGACGAAGCGCGGATGATGGATCAGCGCCTCGAAGACGCGGTTGTAGGTGTGCACGGCGAAGGCGGTGCGCACCACGTCGCCGGTCTTCTCTCGCACGTTCTCCTGGCGGCGTTGCGACAGGACGCTGGGCACTTCGCCCTTGAGGATCGCCATCTCTTCGGCGGGGAAATAGTCGGGGAAGAAGAGGTAGCCCTCTTCGTCGAACTGCCTGAGCTGCTCGGCTGTGAGTTTCATGGTTCCGCTCCCTTCGATTCGAGTGACGGTGCCAGCCGTTGGGCCCCGCCATTGGCGTGCGCGGTCGCGAGCGTCGCGGCACGCTCGCCGTCCCTGTCGATCAAGGCGGCGAGGATCGCAGCGTGCTCGCGCCAAACCCATTCGTAGGCTTCGGGGCTGCGCAGCACCGCGCCCATCACCCGACGCAGATGCCGCCAATGTGGCGCCGCCGTCTCGACGAACAACGGATTGCCCGACGCCTCGTACAGAAACAGATGAAAGTCGATGTCGGCGGCCAGCAACGCCGCGGCGTCGCCTGACTCCATCGCACGACGCCCGGCATCGAGCAGCTTCTGTCCGCGCGCCCGCAAGTCGTCGTCCATGCGCGCCGCCGCCAGCCGACAGGCGGCGCCGTCGAGCGCCGCCCTCACCTCGTAGAGGCGGCGGACATGCACCGGGTCGAGCGGCGCCACCATGACGCCCTTGCGCCCGGCATCGACGATCAGCCCCTGCCGCTTGAGCAGCAGCAGCGCCTGCAGCACCGGCTGGCGCGACACGCCGAAGCGTTCCGCCAGCCCCTCCTGCGTCACCCGCTCGCCCGGCGCCAAGGCGCCCGAGGCGATGGCATCGGACAGCGCGTCGTAGACGCGCTGGGCGAGATCCAGGGGCGCGGCGAGGCGATCCAGGGGCATTCCGGTATTCTGTATACAGAACTCGGAAAGCACAAGCCCCTATCTGATCCCCAAATTCCGCAGCCGGTCGATGCGGGCTCCGGTATCGGGATGGGTGGCCATCAGCGCCGAGGTCGTCGCGGTCATCTTGTGGACGGGGTTGATGATGAAGAGGTGCTCGGTGGCCTTGCTGACGCCGGGGAAGTTGTTGGTGCCAGTGTCGATCTTCTGCAGCGCGGAGATCAGGCCGGCGGGGTTGCGGGTGAAGCGCACCGACGTGGCGTCGGCGAGGTACTCGCGCTGGCGCGACACGGCCATGCGGACGAGGTTGGCTGCCAGCGGCGCCAGCAGCGCGATGATGAACAGGATGATCATCAGGATCGCGGCACCGCCGCCGCCCTTGCTGTCGCTACTGCGCCGGCCGCCGGTACCCCAGCGCGTGCCGCGCAGGATCATGTCGGCGATCAGCGCGATCAGCCCGACGGTGACGCCGACGACGGTCATGTAGCGCGTGTCGAGGTTGGCGATGTGGCCCATCTCGTGGCCGATCACGCCCTGCAGCTCCTCGCGGTTCAGCGCGTTCAGCAACCCACGCGTCACGCCGATCGCCGCGTTGTGCTCCGTCGTGCCGGTGGCGAAGGCGTTGAGCGCCTCGGTCTCGACGACAAAGACGCGCGGCGGCCGGCGACCGGCGGCGATCGACAGCTCGTCGACGATGTTGTGGAGTTGCGGCTCCTGCTCCTTGGTGACCTCGTTGCCGCCGGTCATCGCCAGCACCATGCGATGGCCGAAGCGCAGCGAGATCCAGCTCCAGCCCAGGCTGACGGCCGCGACGGCGATGGCCGACCACAGGCCCCACGAGCTGAAGAACCATATGGTGCGCGGCGCCGAATACGACGACGGCGCGGCGTGGTTGGCCTCCAGCGCCCAGCCGGCGAGATAGCCCAGCCCGCCGGCCAGCGCCGTCAGCGCCGCCAGCAGGATGTTGGTCGCGCGCTGATTGGCCCGCTGCGCGGTGAAGAAGTCGGTGGCGCCGACCGCGGCGGGCGCGAGCTGGACCACGTGTGGCCTAGCGCAGCTTGACCTGCGGCACCGCCTTCTCGGTCTCCGGCACGGCGAAGTGCTCGCGCGGCGTGAAGGCGAATTGGCGCGCGATCAGGTTGTTGGGGAACATCTGCAGCGCGTTGTTAAACGCCATGACGCTGTCGTTGTAGAACTGGCGCGCGAAGGAGATCTTGTTCTCGGTCGCGGTCAGCTCCTCCTGCAGCTGCATGATGTTGGTGTTGGCTTTGAGGTCGGGATAGGCCTCGGCGAGCGCCAGCAGCTTGCCGGTGGCCGCGGTGAGGGCGTTCTCGGCTTCCGAGATCGCGGCCGGGCCGGTGGCCGTCATCGCCTTGTTGCGCGCCTCGATGACGGCCTTGAGCGTCTCCTGCTCGTAGCCCATCGCGTCCTTCACCACCTGCACCAGGTTGGGGATCAGGTCGTGCCGGCGCTTGAGCTGCACGTCGATCTGCGACCAGGCGTTGTCGACCTGGTTCCTCGACCCGATCATGCGGTTGTAGGCCATGATGGCCCAGATCACGATCGCCGCGATCAGGCCCAGAATAATCCAGCCGCCGGTACCCATCAGGTCTTCCTCGCTGTCGTGGTCAATATGAGCATGCGCCCATTTTAGCGCGAATGCAGCCGAATTAAGCGGGCCACCAACAGAGCTCGCCGGCCGGCTGGGGGTTCATTTGGCAGGAATAGTGTAATATATAACGCGTGGAAGGCCGGCGTATGGGGTTCATTCCGATGATAGCTGGGGCCGAGACACATGAATAAGGTCATCACTTGCCTGGCCATCGCGCTCGCGGTCGGCGCTTGCGAGCCGCGCGGCGGCGGCTCCGGCGACCCGGCCACGGCGTCGGGCGGCGCGCCCGGGATGCCGCGCTCCATCCAGTACGACTCCCCGCAAGGCCGGCAGACCTACGTGGTGCCCGCGACCGACAATGCCTGCGCGCCCGAGCCGCAGCGCTTCATCTCGGTGATCGGCGAGGTCACCTACCGCGTGAAGGACTGCGTCAAGGACGAGTGGGACTACTACCCCGAGTCCCAGCGCCGACGCATCGACGCGCTGGTCAACCAGTGCCGCGCCAAGTGCGGCGGCGGCTGACACACCGCCGAATCACACCGCCCGCTCGACCATCATCTTCTTGATCTCGGCGATCGCCTTCGCCGGGTTCAGGCTCTTCGGGCAGGTCTTGGTGCAGTTCATGATCGTGTGGCAGCGATAGAGGCGGAACGGATCCTCGAGCTGGTCGAGCCGCTCGCCCGTGGCTTCATCGCGTGAGTCGACGATCCAGCGATAGGCCTGCAGCAGCACCGCCGGTCCGAGATAGCGCTCGCCGTTCCACCAATAGCTCGGGCAGCTCGTGGTGCAGGAGAAGCACAGGATGCACTCCCACAGCCCGTCGAGCTTGGCGCGCTCCTCCGGTGACTGCAGCCGCTCGCGCTCCGGCGCCGGCGACTCGTTCTTCAGCCACGGCTCGATCGAGGCGAGCTGGGCGTAGGCGACGTTGAGATCCGGCACCAGATCCTTGACCACCGGCATGTGCGGCAGCGGGTAGATCTTGATGTCACCAGGGACGTCGGCGATGTACTTGGTGCAGGCCAGCGTATTGGTGCCGTCGATGTTCATCGCGCACGAGCCGCACACGCCTTCACGACAGGAGCGGCGGAAGGTGAGCGAGCTGTCGGTCTCGTTCTTGATCTTGATCAGCGCGTCCAGAATCATCGGCCCGCACGAATCCATATCGACCTCGTAGGTGTCGATGCGCGGATTCTTGCCGTCGTCGGGCGTCCAGCGATAGACCTTGAAGGTCTTGATGTTCGTGGCGCCGGTGGCCTTGTAGGTGTCGCCAACGCCGATCTTGGAATTGGCGGGCAGCGTGAACTCGGCCATCAGTAGACTCGCGCCTTGGGCGGGAAGGATTGCACGTCGTTGCTCATCGGCTGGAGGTTGACCGGCCGGTAGTCGATCTTGGTCTTGCCCGTCGCGTCGTCGACCCAGACGACCGTGTGCTTCAGCCAGTTCGCGTCGTCGCGCTCGGGGAAGTCCTCGTGCGCGTGCGCGCCGCGGCTCTCCTTGCGGTTCTCGGCCGAGTAGATCGTGGCCTGCGCCTGGATGATCAGGTTCTCGAACTCCAAGGTCTCCATCAGGTCGGAGTTCCAGATCATCGAGCGGTCCTTGACCCGGATGTCGCCCTTGCCGGCGAACACCTTGTCCATGTTGGCGCAGCCCTCGGCCAGGCTCTTCGACGTGCGGAACACCGCGCAATCGTTCTGCATGGTGCGCTGCATGTTGGCGCGCAGCTCCGCCGTCGGCGAGCCGCCATTGGCGTGACGCGCGCGGTCGAGGCGGGCGATCGCCGCCTCGCCGGCATGCGGCAGGTCCTTGTGCGCCTGGCCCGGCGTCATCTGCGCGGCGACGCGGTCGGCGGCGGAGCGGCCGAACACGACCAGCTCGAGCAGCGAGTTCGAGCCCAGGCGATTGGCGCCGTGCACGCCGATCGAGGCCGCCTCGCCCAGCGCCATCAGACCGTGCACCGGCGTGTTGGGATCGCCGTTCTTCACCGTCATGACTTCGCAGTGATAATTCGCCGGGATGCCGCCCATGTTGTAGTGGCAGGTCGGCAGGATCGGGATCGGCTGCTTGGTGACGTCGACGCCGGCGAAGATGCGCGCGGTCTCGGCGATGCCGGGCAGGCGTTCGTGGATGACCTTGGGGTCGAGATGCTCGACATGCAGCTCGATGTACTCGCCCTTCGGACCGCAGCCGCGACCCTCGCGGATCTCGATCGTCATCGAGCGCGAGACGACGTCGCGCGAGGCCAGGTCCTTGGCCGACGGCGCGTAGCGCTCCATGAAGCGCTCGCCGTTGGCGTTGGTGACGTAGCCGCCCTCGCCGCGCACACCCTCGGTGATCAGGCAGCCCGCGCCGTAGACGCCGGTGGGGTGGAACTGGATGAACTCGAGGTCCTGCAGCGGCAGGCCGGCACGCAACACCATCGCGCCCGACTCGATGCCGGCCTTGCGGAACTTCGCGAGATGATCGTCGCCCAGCTCCTCGTTGGCCGCGGCGAGCAGCTCGCCGGTGTTGGCGTCGACGACGTCGTGCGACAGGATGCGGCCCAGCAGGTAGCTGTCCGGCACCGCCAGCGCGGCGATCCCCGACTGTTCCAGCTGCTTGATGTGACGCGCGGTGATGCGCTTGCCGGCCTCGACGATGACCCGGTCGCCGTCGGCGAGGTCGAAATCGAGGGTTTCGCCGCGCAGGCGCTCCGGCACCAGTTCGAGCTGCACGCCTTCCGGCAGGATGTGGAAGGTGTTGATCTCGAAGAACTGCTGCAGGATTTCTTCGTTGCTGTAGCCCAGCGCGCGCAGCAGGATGGTGACCGGCAGCTTGCGGCGGCGGTCGATACGGGTGAACACCGCGTCCTTCGGGTCGAACTCGAAGTCCAGCCACGAACCGCGGTAGGGAATGATGCGGGCGCTGTACAGCAGCTTGCCCGAGCTGTGGGTCTTGCCGCGGTCGTGATCGAAGAACACGCCCGGCGAACGGTGCAACTGCGAGACGATGACGCGCTCGGTGCCGTTGACGATGAAGGTGCCGTTGTCGGTCATGAGCGGGATTTCGCCCATGTAGACTTCCTGCTCCTTCACGTACTTCACGGCCTTGCTCGACGATTCCTTGTCGTAGATGACCAGACGCACGGTCACGCGCAGCGGCGCGCCGTAGCTCAGACCGCGGTTGCGGCATTCGCGCTCGTCGAACACCGGTTCGCCGAGCTTGTAGCCGACGTATTCGAGGGCGGCGTAGCCGTTGTAGCTGACGATCGGGAACACCGACTTCAGCGCGGCGTGCAGGCCGCGATCCTCGCGCTTGGCGGGATCGGCGTCGGCCTGGAGGAATTCGCGGTAGGAATCGACCTGGATCGCGAGCAGGAACGGCACTTCCAGGATCGAACGACGCTTGCCGAAGTTCTTGCGGATGCGCTTCTTCTCGGTGAACGAGTACGTCGTCGAGTGAGCTGTGGTCATGGGAGAAAGGCCTCTCAGCTTGGATTTCGTTGTGTCCGGCGCGGCGCGTGGGGCCGCGACCGGTTGGAGCGGCATGCGGGCCGGCTCCGTTCGAATCGACAATCGGAAGTCGCTGGTATTGCCGGCACCAGCACGCCCTCTCCCGCTACTTCCGGTTGTCGACTTGGCTTCGTACAGCTTGGTTTCGTACAGCTTGGCTTCGTACAGCGTCGGGTGACGCCCGGGCGCCGCGAAAGAACGCGGCTCCCGTCAGAACGGCCAAAGGCCGGGGGCTTCCGCCCCCAGCCTTGGTGCGTCGCCTTGGGTGGAATCGTCCACCCGGGGGCGACCCGGTGACGCTTATTTCAGCTCGACCTGGGCGCCAGCGGCTTCCAGATCCTTCTTCATCTTCTCGGCGTCTTCCTTCGAGACCGCTTCCTTCACGGTCTGCGGCGCGCCTTCGACCAGGTCCTTCGCTTCCTTCAGGCCCAGGCCGGTGATGGCGCGGACGGCCTTGATG
>CAYTFW010000073.1:0-28599 GCA_964437145.1 uncultured Rhizobiaceae bacterium | reverse complement strand
TCATCGACCCGCTCGACCTGATCGACAAGTACGGCGCCGACGCGCTGCGATTCACGCTGACCGCGCTGGCGGCGCAGGGACGGCCGATCAAGCTCGCGACGTCGCGCGTCGAGGGCTATCGCAACTTCGCCACCAAATTGTGGAACGCCACGCGCTTCAGCCAGATGAACGGCGTGACGGTGGTCGACGGCTTCGATCCCGCCACGGCGCGGCAGACACTCAGCAAGTGGGTGCTGGGTGAGCTGGCACGCTGTGGCGCGGCGGTCGACAAGGCGCTCGAGGAGTTCCGCTTCAACGAAGCCGCCGGCGCGCTCTACGAGTTCGTCTGGGGCACGGTGTGCGACTGGTATGTCGAGCTCGCCAAGCCGGTGTTCTCCGGCGACGACGAGTCCGCCAAGGCCGAAACCCGCGCCGTCACCGGCTTCGTGCTGGCCGAGATCGTGAAGCTCCTGCATCCGATCATGCCGTTCATCACCGAGGAGCTGTGGGACAAGCTCGACCAGCGCGGCAAGCATGGCGAGCTGGTGAAGCAGCCCTGGTCGGTGCTGCCGTCCACCATCGCCGACGCGTCGGCCGATGCCGAGATGAACTGGCTGGTGAGGCTGATCACCGACATCCGCAGCGCGCGCAACGAGGTCAACGTGCCCGCCGGCGCCAAGCTGAATCTTCTCGTCCGCGACGCGAATGCCGAAACCCGCGCCCGCCTCGACCGCCACCGCGCCGCGATCGAGCGCCTCGCCCGTGTCGAGACCATCCAGCTCGACGCGCCGGCACCGAAGGGCGCGTTACAGCTCGTGCTGGGTGAAGCGACCTACGCGCTGCCCGTCGCCGACGTGATCGACCTGAAGGCCGAACGCGCGCGCCTGGAGAAGGAGATCCGCAAGCTAGACGGCGAGGTCTCCAAGATCGACGCCAAGCTCGGCAACGCGCAGTTCATGTCCAAGGCGCCGGAAGAGGTCGTCATCGAACAGCGCGAACGCCGCGACGACGCCGTCGCGACGACAGCCCGCCTGCGCCAAGCCATGAACCGCCTCGCCGGCTGACATCTTTGGGAGCGCCGGCGTCCCGCCGGCTCTTTTCGTCGCAAGCGCGTTATCGTCGGCGCCGCGGACTGCACCCCCAAGAGTCGGGAATTGTGCTATCGTAGCGCCTCTGTCCATGACGCCAAGCGACTCAAGAGACTGCAATCGCGCGACGCGCTTGGTCGGAAGCCGAAGGGGAACAACACCATGTCATTCAGCGGGGTGCTGCGGCCTGGGCATATTCAGATCAGGGTGACGGATCTCGCGATGGCGGTCCGACACTACGCCGAGGTGATCGGTCTCGATGAGGTGATGCGCGGCCCGGATGGACGGGTCTACCTCAAGGCGTGGGACGAGTTCGATCATCACAGTGTAATCCTGCGTGAGGCTGATACGCCGGGGATGGATTTCGTTGGCTTCAAGGTCGCCAGCGACGCCGCGCTGACCGATCTCGGGGAACGAGTCCGCCGCTTCGGCCTGGCGGTCGAGGAAGTCCCGGCTGGTGAGATGCCCGCCACCGGCCGGCGCCTGCGCTTCACCTGCCCGACCGGCCACGTGCTGGAGTTTTTCGCCGACAAGCGACAGATCGGCAACGGCCTCGGTACCGTCAATCCCGAGGTGAAGCCGGAAACCGTCAAGGGCATGAAGCCGACGCGGTTCGATCACTGCTTGCTGTACGGCGACGACATCGACGCCAACCTGACGCTGTTCACCGAGGTGCTCGGCTTTCATCTGACCGAGCGGGTCGTCGCCGGCGACGGCAAGACGATCATCGGCACGTTCCTCAGTTGCAGCAACAAGCCGCACGACATCGCCTTCATCCGGAGCCCGGAGAAGGGCCGCTTCCATCATGCGAGCTTCAACCTCGAGAGCTGGAGCGATATCGGCAACGCCGCCGACATCATCACGCGCCACAAGGTGCCGCTGGACATCGGTCCGACACGCCATGGGATCACCCGCGGCTACACAATCTATTTCTTCGACCCATCGGGAAACCGCAACGAGGTGTTCTCGGGGGGCTATCAATACTATCCGGACAACCCGGTGCTGGAATGGACCGAGGCGGAACTCGGCCGGGCGATTTTCTATTACGATCGAAAGCTGAACGAGAAGTTCTTGTCGGTTACGACATAGGCTCGGGAGAGGGAATGACCGTCGATCTCGGTCGGCCAGCTGCGAGCACCTATGCGAATTTGACCCCCAGGGTTTCCAGCGCCGCCCAGTAGCCGGGATAAGTCTTCGCCGCGCAGTCGGGATCGAGGATGGTGATGCCCGAGATCTTCAGGCCGGCGAGGGCGAAGCTCATGGCGATGCGGTGGTCGGCGCGGGTGTCGATACGGGCGGGCAGGGTCTGGCCGGCCAGTGACGGGTCGGACGCGACGAGGAGATCGTCGCCGTCCTCGCGGCCGAGGCCGGGGCGGATCGCCGACAGGCCCGTCGCTAAGGCTGACACACGATCGCACTCCTTGACGCGCAGATTGGCGATGCCGGTGAAGCGCACCGGCGTGGCGTTGAACGCGGCGAGCACGGCGAGCGTCGGCACCGCGTCCTGCATCTGCGAGCCGTCGATCACCTGGGGCAGATGCGGAAAGGCGCGGATCACTGACAGCGCCTGCGCGTCGGGCTGGGTGAAAGCGTCTGATGGCACGCCGAGGTCGATCGCGCCGCCGGTGAGGACCTCGGCGGCCCAGAGGTAGGTCGCGGCCGACGCGTCGGGCTCGATCAGATAATCGGTGGCGCGGTAGCCGCCCGGCTCGACGCGCCAGACGCCGTCGCCAATCTGCTTCGCCGTCGCGCCGAAGGCGGCCATGGCGGCGAGCGTGAGATCGACATAGCCGCGCGCGCCGATCTCCTTGCCGACCAGCGCCACCTCGACCGGTTCTGCCGACAACGGCGCTGCCATCAGCAGGGCGGAGACGTACTGGCTCGACAGGCCGGCATCGATCTCGACGCGACCGCCGGGCATGCGGCCATGGCCGCGGATGGTGACCGGCGGGCAATCGCTGGGCGCATGCGCGTCGACACCCAGCGAGCGCAGCGCGCGCACCAGCGGGCCGATGGGCCGCTTGCGCATGTGGTGATCGCCATCGATCACCACGGTTCCCTCGACGCTGGCGACAGCGGCGGTGAGGAAGCGCGTCGCGGTGCCGGCGTTGCCGAGGAACAGCGGCGCCCTGGGCGCGCGCAGCCGGCCATCGCCGGTGACGGTGAAGCTGGTCTCGTCGGGCTCGACGACAGCCACGCCCATCTCGCGCAGCGCCTCGGCCATGTAGCGCGTGTCGTCGCTCTTCAGCGCGCCGCTCAGCCGCGACGTGCCTTGGGCCAGCGCGGCCAGCAACAGCGCGCGGTTGGTGATCGATTTGGAGCCCGGCGGCGCCACGCGCCCGCGCAACGGCGCGGCAGGCGGGATCACGGTAGTGGCGGTGCGTTTTTCGGCGGTCATGGTCACAGAAACGAGAGGGGCCTCTCGATAGTTACCTGAGGAACAGAGTCCGGAACAGCGCTCAGTAGACTGATCGCGCTTGGGGATCGTTCAACTGTAGCGTTTCAAGGAGAGTATGATGCCCTGGTACCCCGACAACGACAAAACCATGGAGCTGAAAGGTCATCTGAAGGTCAAGACCGGCGCCAACACGCCAGTCCGCCGCATCGTCATCCATTCGGTCGGCTCAGCCGCCCCTGAGAACCCGAATCAGTCGGGCGCCTGCTGGAGCGCCTGGGTGGTCGAGCAGGCCACCAAGAAGGTGTCGGCGCATTTCTGCGTCGAGCGCGACGGCCGAATCACGCAGTTCGCCGACACCAACGACGTGACCTATGGCACCGGCTGGTGCACATCCGGCTCGATCCATATCGAGCATGCCGGCAATCATCCGTTGCCGTTGACCCGGGACCAGATGGACTACACCACGCGGCTGATGGGCTGGCTGGCCTCTGTGCACCCGGACATCCGCCTGGAGGTCGAGGGCACCGGCGACAGCGACCCGGGTGACCCAACCAAGGCCTGCATCACCTGCCATCGCTTCATCCAGCAGGCCGCCAAGCGCGAGATCAAGGCCGGTCGTCTCAACGCCATGACCATCACCGACAAAGCCTGCCCGGGCACCGGCATCATCGCGCAATTGCCGGAAATCGCGTCGCGGGCCCTGCGCCAAAAGGCGCTGCGGGCGATGGGATTGAGGGCTGAGGACGATCCCGAGCGGCAGCGATAGTCGGCTGAAGCCTTGCGGTGCGCGGCGATCGGGATCGGACGATCTCGGTCGCCGCATCGCGCCCGCGCGGCGTCACGCTTGTCGCTGCGGGTCGAGGTCACGCAGTTGAGAACGACCGAAGCCGCCGCGTGCGGTATACTGATTCGGCTCAGCAAATGTTCATGGAGCGTGTCAGGAAAGGAGCATTTCCATGCCCTGGTATCCCGACAACGACGGCGTGTTCAAGCTGATCGGCCCGAAGAAGATCAAGGTCGGCGCCAACACACCGGTCAAGCGCATCGTGATTCACACGGTCGGCTCGGCCAATCCGGAAAGCAGGACGCAGGCGCAGAACGGCTGCTTCGGCACCTGGATGGGCGAGAAGAAGGACAGCATGGTCTCGGCGCATTTCTGCGTCGAGCGCGATGGTCGCGTCTATCAGTTCGCCGACACCGACGACATCACCTTCGGCACCGGCTGGTGCACCGGCGGCTCGATCCACATCGAGCATGCCGGCAACCATCCGCTGCCGCTGACCAACGACCAGATGTACTACGCGACCAAGCTGATGGCATGGCTGGCGGCGGTGCATCCCGACATCAGGCTCGAGGTCGAAGGCACGGACGAGAGCGACCCCGGCGATCCGACCAAAGCCTGCATCACCTGCCATCGCTTCATCCAGGTCGCAGCGAAGCGCGAGATCAAGGCCGGCCGTCTGTCGCCGATGACCATCACCGACAAGGCGTGTCCGGGCAAAGGCATCATGGAGCAGCTGGAGGAGATCGCGTTGAACGCGCGGCGCTGGTATCGGCTGTCGCAAACGGCCGGCGAGCGGCCACTCCTGCAAAGCACCCGTTAGCCGTCGGCGAAATACCGGCTGGGCGGCGCGCCCAGGGCGCGACGGAACATGGCGGAGAAGGCGCTCACCGAGTCGTAGCCGAGGTCGAGCGCGATGCGGGTGATCGGCTGGCCGGCGGCGAGCCTGGCCATCGCCGCCAACAGCCGGGCCTGCTGGCGCCAATCGGCGAAGCTGAGCCCGGTCTCTTTCTGGAACAGGCGCGCCAGGGTGCGGCCCGAGGCGCCGGCCTCGCGCGCCCAGTCGTCGAGCGTACGCGAATCGCCCGGCTCGGCACGCAGCGCGCGGCAGACGCGCTCGAGCCTGGGATCGACCGGCATCTTCAGGTCGAGCGCGACCGAGGGCAGGGCGGCGATCTCGTCCAGCAGCATCGCCATCACGCGGCCCTCGGGCCCGGCCTCGTCGTAGAGCACCGGCAATTCGCAGGCGCGCAGGATCAGCTCGCGCAAGAGCGGCGACACCGCGATCACGCGCACCGCCGGCGGCAGCGCCTCGGCCTCGGCGTTGCGCACGTAGAGCGTGCGCATCGACACCGCGCCGGACATGCGGATCTCGTGCGCGACATGCGCCGGCATCCACACCGCGCGCTGCGGCGGCACCACCCAGGTGCCGGCCTCGGTGCCCACCGTCATCACGCCGCGCGCCGCGAAGATCAGCTGGGCGCGCTCATGGTGATGCGGGCGGATGTGGAAGCCGTCGGCGAAATCCTTGGCCATGGCCGCGACCGGCCGCGCGATGCGCTGGTAGTCGCAGGGATCGGTGGATTTCGTGCGGGTTTTGGCCATGTCCGTATCACGACAATTCTAGTCGGTTTCGCGTATGCGCGACAGGGGCGATGGGCGTAACCTGGGCCGGCCATCGGGAGTGAGCGCCTGTGAAGAACACGAGTCCGACCGCCCTGCTGCTGAATCTGGGCCACGCCATGGACCATTGGGTCCTGGTGATCTTCCTCTACACGGTGAGCGTGATCGCGGGCGTCTGGGGCACCGACTGGAAGGAGCTGACGCCCTACGCCTTCGGCTCGCTGTTCATGTTCGGCGCCGGCTCGATCGTCTCGGGGAAGCTCGGCGACCAGTGGGGTCGGCGCGTCATGATGATCATCTTCTTCGCCGGGCTGGGCGTCTCCAGCCTGGTCATCGCGCTGACTTCGACGCCCTGGCAGATCGGCATCGCCATGACGGTGATGGGCGCCTTCGCCTCGATCTACCATCCGGTCGGCATTCCCATGCTGGTGCAGAACGCCGAGAAGCCGGGCTTCACCATCGGCGTCAACGGCCTGGTCGGCAATCTCGGCATCGCCATCGGCGCCAGCGCCTCGGTGTGGCTGGCGACGCGCTTCGGCTGGCAGATGGCCTATGTCGTGCCCGGCGTGATCAGCCTCGCCGCCGCCATCGCATTCGCCTTGCTGGTGCCCCAGGAGACCGCCGCGCCCGCCAAGCGCAAGCCCAAGATGCTCGACCTGCCGCCCTCGGTGATGGCCAAGGTCTTCATCATCATGACCTTGACGGCGATGAGCGGCAGCATCGTCTTCAGCTTCACCACCAACGGCAGCGGCGAGATGCTGAAGGCCGGCGTGGTGGCGCTGGCCCAGGATCCCTGGTTGCTCGGCGTCTCGGTCTTCATGATCTTCGCCGTGGGATCGCTGGCCCAGCTCGTCGTCGGCTCGCTGATCGACCGCTATCCGCTCAAGCGCATCTACCTGCCGATCATCCTCTGCCAGATCCCGCTGTTCATCCTCGCCTCGCAGGTCAGCGGCTGGGCGCTGGTCGTGGTCGCCGTCGGCTACATGATCTTCGTCTTCGGCGCGATCCCGTTCACCGACGCGATGATCGTGCGCTACATCGACGACAGGATGCGCTCGCGCGTCACCGGCACGCGGCTGGCGATCGGCTTCACCGGCAGCTCGCTGGTGACGGCGCTGCTGGGTCCCTCGGTCAAGGCGGCCGGCTTTCCGACCCTGCTGCTGCTGCTGGCCGGCGTCGCTACCTTCACCCTGATCGCGCTCAGCTTCCTGCCCGACGAGCGCGCGGCGACGGCGCCGCAGATCAAGCCGGCGGAGTAGGTTTCGGCTATACTCCCGGCGAGATTTCGTTTGGGGGGTTCCATGCCGTCCAGGTTCGTTCTCGGCGCCGTCCTGCTGGGTACGTTCGCGCCGCCACTTTCCGCCCTGGCGCAGAACACCGCGCCGCTGCCCTACGGCATGGTGAAGGTCGGTGACCAGACCAAGCAGACCATCGGCACCGTCCAGCAGCTGCAGAACGGCGATCGCGCCTGCTACATGGTGCTGAAAGACACACGCGGTAAGGAGTTCACCGAGCTCGCCAGCTTCGACTTCTGCGGCTGGAACATCATCGGCAAGCGGGTGACGCTCACCTACCGGATCGAAGAGGTCATGGCCGAGTCCTGCCAGGGCAATCCGCGCTGCATGAAGAAGGACAAGGTGCCGCTGATCGTCGACGTGAAGGTAATGCGATGACCCAGTTGCGCATCCCCGCGATCTACATGCGCGGCGGCACCAGCAAGGGCGTGTTCTTCCACGAGAGCGCGCTGCCGCCGCCGGGTCCGGCGCGCGACCGCCTACTATTGCGGGTGATCGGCAGCCCCGATCCCTACGGCAAACAGATCGACGGCATGGGAGCCGCCACGTCGAGCACCAGCAAGGTGGTGATCCTGTCGCGCTCCGGCCGCGCGGATTGCGATGTCGACTATCTCTTCGGCCAGGTGGCGATCGACAAGCCGGTGGTCGACTGGTCGGGCAATTGCGGCAACCTGACTGCGGCGGTCGGGCCGTTCGCGATCAGCGAGGGCCTCGTAAGCGCGCCGCGCGACGGCGTCGCGGTCGTGCGCATCTGGCAAGCCAACATCGCCAAACGCATCATCGCACACGTGCCGATGCGGGGCGGCGAGGTGGTCGAGGAGGGTGACTTCGAGCTCGACGGCGTGACCTTCCCGGCGGCCGAGATCCGCATCGAGTTCCTGGAGCCGGGCGGCGGCGAGGATGACGAGGGCGGGCCGATGTTCCCCACCGGCCGGATCGTCGATCAGCTCGACGTGCCCGGCGTGGGCACGTTCGCCGCGACCCTGATCAACGCCGGCAACCCGACGATCTTCGTCGAGGCGTCGGCACTCGGGCTGACAGGCACCGAGCTGCAGGACGACATCAACGGCGACGCCGCGCTGCTGGCGCGGTGCGAGAAGATCCGTGCCGCCGGCGCCGTGGCGATGGGCCTGGCGAAGACCGCCGAGGCCGCGACGCGCGAGCGTCCGCACACGCCCAAGCTCGCTTTCGTCGCGCCGCCGCAGGACTACGTCGCCTCAAGCGGCAAGCCGGTGGCGGCCCAGGAGCTGCAGCTCTGCGCCCGCATCCTGTCGATGGGCAAGCTGCACCACGCCATGACCGGCACCGGCGCGGTGGCGCTGGCGGTCGCCGCCGCCATCCCCGGCACCATCGTCGCGCGCGTCATCGGCGGCCGCGCACAAGGCGGCAGCGTGCGCTTCGGCCATCCTTCGGGCACGCTGGCGGTCGGCGCCGAGGCGATCCAGCAGGGCAACGAATGGATCGTCACCAAGGCGATCATGAGCCGCAGCGCGCGCCGTCTGATGGAAGGCTGGGTACGCGCGCCGTCCGATTTGCTCGAAGACCAACCCGCCTTGGCGGCGGAGTAGGTGGCCGCCGCGCTGATCGCCCTCGACTGGGGCACGACATCGCTGCGCGGCTGGCTGATCGCGGCTGATGGCAGGATCCTCGATCGACGCGCTGGTGGGCCGGGAATCCTTGCCGTCGGCGGAAGCGACTTCGCCTCGGCGCATCGTGCCTTTGTTGATGGATGGCTACGTTTGCCGACGCTGGCTTCAGGGATGATCGGCAGCAAGCAGGGCTGGATCGAGGCGCCCTATGTGGATTGCCCCGGTGGTTTCGCCGATCTATCGCCAGGCCTGCGCGCGACGGTCGATGGCGCGTTGCGCATCGTGCCAGGCATCGCTTGGCAGGTGCCCGGCCTCGCGCCCGATGTGATGCGCGGCGAGGAGACGCAGATCTTCGGTGCGCTCGATGCTGACGACGCCTCGGGTCTGTTCATCCTGCCGGGCACGCACAGCAAGTGGGCGCGCGTGACGGCGGGGCGCATCGCTTCCTTCGCCACCTTCATGACCGGCGAGATCTTCGCCGTGCTACGCCAGCATTCGATTCTCGGCCGGCTGATGGCGAGCGACGCCATGCCCGACCTGAACGCCGCCGCCTTCGAGGCTGGCGCCGAGGTCGGTCTCAACCATGCCGACGATCTGCTGCATCGTCTTTTCCAGGTGAGGACACTCGGGCTGTTCGAGCGGCTCTCGGCGAGTGACGCGCCGAGCTATCTCTCCGGCCTGCTGATCGGCGCGGAGATCGCCGCGGCGCTGCATCGGGAGTCCGCGTCGGCGCCGACCCTGATCGGCGCCCGGCCGCTCTGCGCCGCCTATCAACGCGTGCTGGCGGCGCAGGGGATCGAGGCGCGCATCGCCGACGAGGACGTCACGCCGCGCGGCCTGTGGCGCATCGCGCGCGCCGCCGGCATGATCGGCTGACATGTCGAGCGAGATCCTACGCGCCGCGCTGGCGAAGTGTCCCCTGATCGCGATCCTGCGCGGCATCACGCCCGAGGAGGCGCCGGCGATCGGCGAGGCGCTGGTCGAGGCCGGCTTCATCATCTTCGAGGTGCCACTGAACTCGCCCAGGCCGTTCGAGAGCATCGCGCGGCTGGCGCAGGCGCATCCCATCCACCTGGTCGGTGCCGGCACGGTGATGAGCACAACCGATGTCGATCGCGTCGCCGATGCTGGCGGCCGGCTGATCGTCATGCCGCATGCCGATCTCGATATCGTGCGCCATGCCCGCGCGCGCGGGTTGATCTGCCTGCCGGGCATCGCCACGCCAACCGAAGGCTTCGCCGCGCTGAAGGCCGGGGCGCACGGGCTGAAGCTGTTTCCCGGCGAGATGCTGACGCCGCCGGTGCTGAAGGCGCTGCGCGCGGTGTTTCCGAAAGACACGCTGATGCTGCCGGTCGGTGGCGTCAGCGATCGCACCATGCCGGCCTATTGGGAGGCGGGCGCCGACGGCTTCGGCGTCGGCTCTTCGCTGTACAAGCCCGACATGAGCATGGCCGAGATCGCCAAGCGGGCGAAGGTGCTGAGCGCCGCCGCGCGGCTGCTCAAACGATGATCGACGGGAGGACACCATGATTCGCAGACGCGGCGTGCTGGCCGGCGCGGCCGGCTTCACCATCGTGGCGCCGCAGGCGGTGCGCGCGCAGTCGGGCCAGACGGTGCGCATCATCGTGCCCTACATCCCCGGCGGCGCGACCGATGTGACGGCGCGCATCATGGCGGAGAAGCTGACGCCGATCCTCGGCCAGCAGGTCATCGTCGAGAACCGGGCGGGCGGCAACACCATCGTCGGCATGGACATCGTCGCCAAGGCCAAGCCCGATGGCGCGACCCTGCTGCTCGGCACCACGACGCTCGCGACCAACGCGGCGCTGGGCTTCAAGCAGCCCTACGATCCGCTGAAAGATTTCGCGCCGATCTCGACCATCGTCGACATTCCGCTGTTCGGCGCCATGAACGTCGATCTTCCGGCGAAGACTTACGCGCAGTTCGCGGAGTGGGTGAACAAGCAGCCGCAGCGCGTGCGCTACGCCACGTCAGGCGTCGGCAACATGCCGCATCTGTGGGCCGAGCAGTTCCGCAACCACGCCAAGCTCAACCTCGAGAACGTCGCCTACAAGGGCGCCGCCGATGCGCTGCGCGACGTGATGGGCGGGCATGTGCCGTGCATCGTCGACGTCATCCTGCCCAGCGCGACCCATGTGAAGGCCGGCAAGATGAACGGCCTGCTGATCGCCGCGCATCAGCGCTCGCCCTTGGCGCCCGACGTGCCGACGGTGGGCGAGGTCGGCCACAAGGGGATGGAGTCGGCGGTGTTCTTCGGCCTGGTGGCGCCTTCTGGCACGCCGCGGCCGATCATCGAACGGCTGAACCAGGCGGTGGGCCAGATCATCAAGGACCCTGAAACGGCCAAGCGCTTCGTCGACCTCGGCTACATCGTCACCGGCAGCACGCCGGAGGCCTACCATACGCTGCTGGTCCAGGAGACCGAACGCTGGACGCGCGTGGTGAAGGAGAACGGCATCAAGATCGAGACGTAGTGGGTGGGCCGACGAGAAGAAAGGTTCACCACAGAGACACAGAGACACAGAGAAAAATGATTGCGCGCGAAGCGCGCAGTACGAGTTTTCTCTTCTTGGTCTTCCTCTGTGTCTCGGTGGTTGGCCTCATGATGCCGGCGAGACGCCGGCGGTCCCAGGAAGACTGCCGTCGCCGTCGCCCAGCGCGCGCTGCATCAGCACCGAGTCGACCCAGCGGCCGTGCTTGAAGCCGACCGAGCGGATGGTGCCGATCTCGCGGAAGCCGAACTTGGCGTGCAGGCCGATCGAGGCGGTGTTGGCGCTGTCGCCGATCACCGCGATCATCTGGCGATAGCCCAGCGCCACGCAGCGCTCGATCAGCACGGGCAGCAGCGCCGAGCCGATGCCGCCGCGGCGCGCTTCCTGGTCGATATAGACGGAGTTCTCGACGGAAAAACGATAGGCCGGCCGCGGGCGGTAGGCGCTGGCGTAGGCGTAGCCCAGCACGCGGCCCTCGGCCTCGGCGACGATGTAGGGGTAACCCGACGCGAGATAGCCGGCGCGCCGCTTGGCCATCTCCTGGAGCGACGGCGCCTCTTCCTCGAACGACGCCAGGCCGTGGCGCACGTGGTAGCCGTAGATGGCGGTGATGGCGGGTAGGTCGTCGTCGCGCGAATCGCGCACGGTGAGCGGCGAAGTCATGCCGGCAAGGGTGCCCGAAGCCCGTCCACTTGTCCAGACAAGCTATCTGTGAGCGCCTCGATCGGAGCTTACCTACTTCTCCTGTGGTATGTCCCATAGACGCCAAAGGCCGCGCCTTTCACTGCGTGCATCTCGCTCTGTCTTCAGGAGATTCTGGCCATAGGTGATGTCGCCCCTAAGGGCGATCGACACATCGACGTAGGCGAAGCCGCCAGCGACCATGGACATCCCAAGATCGGTGTTGTGGCTGGCGACTGTCTGACAATCGGCGACGACGCGACACTCACTATCCCACTCCTTTGGGCGGCAGAACGCGGATCGCCCGGTTCGCAAGATACGATCCAGCCTCTCCCTCGCCTGCATCCCCGCTGGATTCTCCAGGCCCGTCATTCGGTCTCGTAGTACGGGCGCCCGGATTCCCCATAAGCGAATGTCTGGAGTGCGTTTGTCGCCAGCGATCATCGCCAGTGTGGCACCGTCAATGGCGTAGACTTGACCGTCCAAAATGTCTGGCAACTTGCCGCAATCGCGCTGCTGCGCAGCCGCCGGTATCGACAGCAAGATCAGCACGACCAGCAAGTAGCGCACTGTGGCTTCCCTTCCCAACAACGCATGAACTCTAGCGTGGCGGTGGAATCTCGCTCAACGAGAAGAACACCTGTCGACCCGCCGCACGGGCCAGCGCCACCATCTCGTCGGCGCCAGCCGAGGGGCCGCCGATGCGCAGGCAGGCGTCGCACTTGGCGACCAGGCGGTGGGCCACAGGATGGAAGATCTCGTTGAACACCGCATCGCCGATGCCGGTCGAACCGGCATGTTCGATCAGCGGCAGGGCGTACCATTCGCCCAGCACCGGCAGGTGTCCGGCGCGAAACAGCTCGAGCGCCACGTCCATCATGGCGCGGACATTGGCGGCGATCTTGACCGGATCGTCGCCGGTGCCGGAGCGGTAGGGGCCGGCGACCAAGATCATCAAGGACATGTCAGCGTGGCCCCGTGCGTAGTGGCGTCGACCACGATGGCGGCAGCGTGCCGACGAGGCGCACCGCGGCCTGCATGGCGACGATGTAGCCATAGGGGCCGAGACCGGCGATCACCGCGGTGACCGCGCTCGACAGCTTGGAATGGCGGTGCAGCTCGTCGCGGGCGTGGATGTTGGAGATGTGCACCTCGATGATCGGCTTCTCGAACATCTTCAGCGCGTCGTAGATCGCGATCGAGGTGAAGGAGTAGGCGGCCGGGTTGATGATGATCGCGTCGGCCGATTCACGCGCGGATTGGATCAGCTCGACGATCGCACCCTCGTGGTTGGACTGGTGGCAGGCGAGCGACGCGCCGAGCTGCTGCGCCAGCTCGCGGCAACTCGCCTCGATGGCGGCCAAGGTCGTGGTGCCGTAGATGTGCGGCTCACGGACGCCGAGCATGTTGAGGTTCGGCCCGTTGATGATCATCAGGCGCGTCATGGGTATCTCCTTACTTTGTCGTCCTGAGCGCAGCGAAGGACCTCGCGGTGGTGCGATCGATCGCGACGCTTGGTTGTGAGCGCGATACCGCGAGATCCTTCGCTGCGCTCAGGATGACGGTGAAACTCACACGCTCGCAACGGCTTCCAGCTTTGGCGAGCGTTCCGGCGCCAGGTTGGCGTAGAGATCAGCAATCAGGTCTTTCTTGCGCGCCTGCCACGCGGGCTCGTGCCACAGATTGCGCCGTTGCAGCGGATCGTTGGTGCAGTCGTAGAGCTCGCCGACCGAGCCGTCGGCGTCATACAGCGAGCTCTTCTCGTAGACTGTGCAGACCAGCCCGTCGCGGTAGATCGTGCGCAGATGCAGGCTGATGCCCTTGAACTCGCTGTCCCACTCGGTGATGACGCGTTCGCGCTTCTGCGACTCGGCCTGCCCGGCGCTCGTCGGCAGCGGCTTGCCCTGCATCCATTGCGGCACGTCGAGGCCGGCGATGGCGCAGAAGGTCGGCGCGAGGTCGAGTTGGCCGACGGGCCGATCGACCACATCGGGCGCGACGCCCGCGCTCTTGGCTGGCTTCCAGATGAAGGGCAGGCGCATCAGCGCGTCGATGTGATACGGACCCTTGAACAGCAGGCCGAAATCGCCCTGCAGCTCGCCGTGGTCTGTCGTGAAGAGCACATCGGTGTCGTCAGCCCAGCCGCGTCGTGCGATCGCGTCCCACACGCGCCCACAAGCCTCGTCGATCAGCTCGTTCTCGACATGGGTGAGCGCGTTGATCTCGCGCAGCTGATCAGCGCTGAGATTGGCCGGCACGAAATCCGGCGGCGCCTCGAAGCAGGTCACCGTTTTGCCTTCGTACCACTCGCGCCAATGCCTGGGCTTGTCGGCCATCATCGCCAGCGCCGCCGCGCGATCCGCCGGCCAGTTCGGCGGTAGCTTCTCCTGACGCCAGGGATGGCGGCCGATCTCGGACTGCGGCGGATCCCAGGGATGATGTGGATCGGGGAAGCTCACCCAGCAGAACCAATCGCTATCCGCAGGCAATGAATCCAGCCAGGCGATGGCGCGGTCGGCCACCCAGTCGGTGTGATAGAGCCGGCGATCGACCGGGTTGTGCTTGACCTGGATCGCGCCGGTGTCGCCGCCGCCGGCCGAGTCCTGCTCCAGGCTGGGCAGCTTCAGCACAGTATAGAAGCCGTCGACTGTCTGGGGATGGTTCTTCGCCAGCCACTGCGGATAGTGCAGCGGTCCACGCGCGCCGTGCGCGGCGAGCTCCATGTGGTCGAAGCCGCGATGCGGGCCGTGCTCGCCCAGCCGTCCCATGCGGTTCTCGTAGAAGCGCCCCTTGGGATCGAGGAAGGGCTCGAAATGCGCCTTGCCGATCAGCGCCGTGCGATAGCCGGCCTTCTCCTTCAGGTACGCCGCGACGCTGGGCGAATCCTCGGGCAGTGGCACACCGTTCATCCATACGCCGTGTGTGCGCACGTATTGGCCGGTGATCATGGTCGAGCGCGCCGGCATGCAGACCACCGCCTGCGCGTGGCCGCGCGTGAAGCGCACGCCCTCGGCCGCCCAACGATCGACCACCGGCGTGCGCGCCACCGTGCCGCCATTGCAGCCCAGCGCGTCGTAACGCTGCTGGTCGGTGGTGATGAACAGGATCTTGCGGCCCATGTCGCGTCCCCCCCTGTCTCATTGTCATCCCGAGCGCAGCGAGGGATGACAGATGAATTGCGCTTCGGCTCTATCGCTCTTCGGCTTCCTGCGCCAGCGTATCGAAAGACGGCCCGAAGATCGCGTGGGCCACGGTCGGTACCTGGATCGCGCCGAGCTTCTTATAGAAGGCGAGCGCTCTGTGATTGGTCGGCTTGGCGACCCACCAGACGAAGACGTCGCCCTGCTTCTTGGCCTCGCGCATCACCGCGGCCATCAGCCGGCGCGCCACGCCCGCGCCGCGCACGCTCTCCTCGACGATGATGTCGTTGAGGTACAGGCCGCGCGCGGCGTTGGCGGTGTCGTAGCTGTCGTGGAACATCACATAGCCCACGACCTTGCCGGCGATCTCGGCGACCAGCACGCGCACGCGCGGATCGTCGAACACCGCCTGGCGCATCGCTTCCGGCGTGAAGTTGCCCGTCGGCTCGTTGTCGTGGAGGCTGAGCGCGTGCGCCAGCGCGGCGACCGCGTCGGCGTCGTCCGGCCGTGCCGGGCGGATCGTGATGCGCTCAGAAGAAGTCAAGCGTCAGCCCGTCCTGCCGGTCGCGCACCAGCTCGTAGAGCGCCACGGCCGTCGCGTTCGACACGTTGAGGCTGGGCATCGAGCCGCGCATCGGCAGACGTGCCAGCAGATCGCAATGCTCGAGCGTCAGCCGTCGCAGGCCTTCGCCCTCGGCGCCCATCACCAGCACGATGCGCCCGTCATGCTTGGCGGCGGCCAGGCTCTGGTTGCCGCGCTCGTCCAGCCCGATGACCCAGAAGCCGGCCTCCTTCAGCTCGCGCAAGGTGCGCGCGAGGTTGGTGGCGCGCATCAACGGGATGCGCTCCAGCGCGCCTGATGCCGCCTTGGCGAGCGTGCCGGTCTCGTCCGGCGCGTTGCGCTCGGTCACCAGCACGCCTGACGCGCCGAAGGCCTCGGCCGAGCGCAGGATGGCGCCGACATTGTGCGGGTCGGTGACCTGGTCCAGCGCCACGACCACGGCCTTCTCGCCGCCGCGCGCCAGGATGTCGTCGAGCGTCGGCTCGGGCAGGACGCCGACCGCCGCCAGCAAGCCCTGATGCACCGCGCCGCCGGGCAGATGAGCGGCGATGCGGTCGCGCGGCACGATCTCGGGCTGCGGCAGGTCGCGGCCCTTCAGGTCGATCTTGGCGAGATCCTCTTGCAGACGCTCGGCCGCTTCCGCCGTGGCCAGCACGCGAAACACCCGGCGCTGCGGATTGGCCAACGCCGCCGCCACGGGGTGGCGGCCGAAGAGCCAGACCTGGCCGCCGCCGGGCGCGCCGCCGCGCTCGCGCTCGAAGACGCGCGGTTCGGGGGCGCGAGACGGCCGGCGGCCGCCACGATCATGAGGACGATGAGCCATGGCCGCGCGCTATAGCCGCCAGGGGCCGGCGACGCAAACCCCTACCTCACCCTGAAGAGCGCCCAACGGGCGCGTCTCGAAGGGTGGGCCGCACACCGGGTGTGTTGCCCATGCTTCGAGACGGCTGCTCCGCAGCCTCCTCAGCATGAGGCCGGATCGGCGATATCGACGATCACCGGCACATGGTCGCTCAACCCGGCGCCGCACCATGGCTCGAAGGCGCCAATGTCGAGGCAGGTGATGCGGGGAACCCACGTCTCGGGCAGGAAGATGTAGTCGATGTGATAGGTCGGCCCGTCGCGCGTGCGGTCGCGCCAGTAGATCGTCGGCGTTGTTTCAGCGCCATGCGCCTCGCTGCGGACCGCGTGGTAGGCGCTGACCAGGCCCAGCTCGGCCATCAACCGGACTGCCGTCGCGTGGTTGCCGCGCCAGCCTGGCTTGTCCCAGATCACGTTGTGATTGAGGTCGCCGGCGATGACGGCCGGCCGCGCCGCCAGCAGATCGCGATAGCGGGTGAGCGCACGGCGCAGCGGACCGAGGCGGTACTTGCGCAGGCCGCCAGAATTGACCCAGGCGGCCAGTAGCGTGAAGCGCGTCGGCCCCTCGACATGGACCGGAGCGATGTGGCGCAGATTGGCGTCGTAGGATTCGCAGAGCCGCGCGCGGTAGCCGTTGAAAGCCAGCACCGCGAGGCCCTTGTGCGGATTGTGGCCGATCCATATCGGATCGGACGGTAGCCAGTCGCGGTTCGAGCGCGCGCGCAGCAGATCGGGCCGGGCGCATTCGCTGATCACGGCGATATCCGGTCGCAGGTCGAGCAGCGCCTCGACCTTGCGCTCCAGCGCCATGTTGCAGTTCCATGCCACGATCCGCATCATCGCCAGCAGACCCGATGCGGGGAGGGGAGTCACCAGTCATGTCCAACGGCCTGCCGGCGCGCGAGGCGCTGACGATCTTGTTCGCCCATGTGGCGTATCGCATGGGCGATCGATTCGCGGTGCGCGGCACCAACATCAAGACGATCGAGGTTCGCACGCGCGAGGATTACGAGAAGGCGATTCCCAACGCCGATGTCGTCGTCGTATCGGGCATGTGGCGCAACGACCTGCTGCCCAAGGCGGGGAAACTTCGCTTCATCCAGTCGATCAGCGCCGGCGTCGACCAGTACGACAAGGACGCGTTGCGCGCCAAGGGCGTGCGGCTTGCCAGCGCCCAAGGCTCGAACGAGCGCGCCGTGGCCGAGCACGCGATCGCGCTGATCCTCGCCATGTCGCGCCAGCTCCATCTCGGCCGCGACAACCAGCACGCCAAGGTCTGGCGCGGCATGATCGGCGACCTCACCAAGCGCGAGGACGAGCTGGGCGGCAAGACCCTGGTGATCGTCGGCATGGGCCGCATCGGCAGCCGGCTGGCGACACTCGCCAAGGCTTTCGACATGCATGTCATCGGCACCAAGCGCGACCCCTCGAAGGGCGCCGCGGCGGCGCACGAGGTGGTGGCCGACGGCAAGCTGCTCGACGTGCTGCCCAAGGCCGACTACGTGGCGCTGACCTGCCCGCTCACACCGCAGACCGAGAAGCTGATCAACGCCGCGGCGCTCAAGACGATGAAGTCCTCTTCGTTCCTGATCAATGTCGCGCGCGGCAAAGTGGTCGACGAGACGGCGCTGATCGCGGCGCTGAACGCCGGCCAGATCGCCGGCGCCGGGATCGACGTCACGGTCGAGGAACCGTTGGCCGAGGCCTCGCCGCTGTGGACCATGCCGCAGGTGCTGGTGACGCCGCACACCGCTGGCGAGACGCGCAAGTACGAGGACAACGTGCTTGATCTGCTGATGGAGAACCTCGACCGGCTTTATCGCGGCGAAACCAATCTGAAGAACCAGATTGTCTAGGGTTCCGCGGTTTTCCCTTCGCCCGAAGGGGGAAGGCGCCCGACGGGCGGAAGGGGGGATGCCGAACCCGAACTCCTGGGTCCGTTTTGAACATCCCCCATCCATCACGCCGCGTGCGCCACCTTCGAGACGGCCTTGATGTGGCCTCCATAGCATGAAGTTGCGTATCATCTTTCTGCGCGCAGGCTGACAAGTGCCGGTCGGGTAAGCCCCACTGACCCATTGCCCGCGTGACTCGGTAGTGATGCCGCGCAAGACTCGCCGCGGGCCGGGCGTCATCGTTGTTCCGGCGTGTCAGTGGGAGGACTAGCATGCAGTTCGGGTACTTCACCATGCCGTCGCATCCGCCCGAGCGGCCGCTCGCGGCGGGGCACGAGTGGGATCTCCAGGTGATCCGCTGGCTCGACGAGCTCGGCTTCGCCGAGTGCTGGATCGGCGAGCATCACACCGCGCCGTGGGAGCCGCATCCGTCGCCCGACCTGCTGGTCGCGCAGGGGCTGATGCAGACCAAGAACATCAGGCTGGGGCCCGGCGGCTTCCTGCTGCCCTATCACCACCCGGCGGAACTGGCCAACCGCGTCGCCATGCTCGACCACATCTCGGGCGGCCGGCTGAATTTCGGCATCGCCGCGTCGGGCCTGCCGAGCGACTGGACGATGTTCAACGTCGACGGCATGTCGGGCGTCAATCGCGAGATGACGCGCGAGGCGCTCGAAATCATCCTGAAGATGTGGAGCGCCAAGGAGCCCTTCGACTACAAGGGCAAGTTCTGGCACGTCACCTCGCCGGAGACGATGTTCGGCTTCCTCAAGCACCACATCAAGCCGCTGCAGACACCCCATCCGCCGATCGGCGTCGCCGGGCTCAGCAAAGGCTCCGACACGCTGAAGCTCGCCGGCGAGCGCGGCTTCCTGCCGATGAGCCTCAATCTCAGCCCGGCCTATGTCAGCAGCCATTGGGAAGCGGTGGAAATCGGCGCCGCGAAGGGTGGGCGCGTCGCCGATCGCGGCGAGTGGCGCATGGTGCGCGAAGTGTTCGTCGCGGATACCGACGCCGAAGCGATACGGCTGTCGGTTGGCTCGATGATGGGCCGCATGATGCGCGAGTACTTCCTGCCGCTCCTGGGGCAGTTCGGCTTCCTTGAGTACCTCAAGGTCGACCCGAACCACGCCGACTCCGACGTCACGCCGGAGTACTGCGCCAAGAACAATTGGATCGTCGGCTCGCCCAAGACCGTGATCGAGAAGATCGAGAAGGTCTATGACGAGGTCGGCGGCTTCGGCCAGCTGCTGGTCTTCGGCTTCGACTATGTCGAGAACCCCAAGGCCTGGCACCGCTCGCTCGAGCTGCTGTCGAAGGAAGTGATGCCCAAGGTGCAGCACCTCAAGCCCAAGCGCATGCCGAAGGCGGCGGAGTAGGTCTTTGTCTTCCTCCCTCTCCCCGCGAGCGGGGAGAGGGTCGGGGTGAGGGGCTGTTTCAGGTTGCGTGCGGCACTTGATGTAGCCCCTCACCCTAACCCTCTCCCCGCGAGCGGGGAGAGGGAACTCAAAGCGCCTTGGCCGCGTCGAGCACCTCCTCGACGTGGCCGGGCACCTTCACCTTGCGCCAGATCTTGCGCACCGTGCCGGTGCCGTCGATCAGGAAGGTGGCGCGGTCGATGCCCATGTACTTGCGGCCGTAGAGGCTCTTCTCGATCCACGTGCCGTACTTCTCGCAGATCTTGCCGTCCTCATCGGACACCAGCGGGAAGGTGAGGTCGTATTTCGCCTTGAACTTGTCGTGGCGTGCGACGCTGTCCTTGGACACGCCGATCACCGTCGCTTTCGCCTTGCCGAAACTCGGCAGCGAATCGCGGAAGCCGCAGGCCTCCTTGGTGCAGCCCGGCGTGTCGTCCTTGGGATAGAAGTAGAGGATCACCGCCTTGCCGCGCAGGTCGCTCAGCTTCAGTTTCTTGCCGCCATCGGTGGCGGCGCTGAAGTCCGGCGCTTTCTTGCCTTCCTCGACGCTCATGTCTTGTCCTCCTCGCGCGGCGGCAGGGCGGCCGCCGGCTTCTCGATGATCTCGGCGTAGACCGCGTGGGCGGCGTCGGCCGTCGCCTGCACCTTGTCGCGCAGAAGCTCGAACCTGTCGACACCGCCGGCCTTGGCCAGCAACCGACGCAGGCCCTCCGGCGCCTTGGCTTCGTCGAAGGCCTCGTCCTGCTCCTCCAACGCCAGCCGCATCAGGCCCTGCAGCGAGGACCACAGGCGATAGGCCTCGATCAACGTCGTCGCGGCATCGGCGCTGAGGATGCGCGCGTCGCGCAGCAGCACCAGCGTATCGACGACATGGCGCGCCAGCAGGAACGGCTTGCCGTTGGCGTGCAGCAGCATCAGGTAGCGCGCGGCGAACTCGATGTCGAAGAAGCCGCCGCGCAGCAGCTTGAAGTCCCACAGGCTCTTCGACGGACGATGCTCGACCAGTCGCGCGCGCATCTCCTGGACGTCGCGCAGCAGGGACTCGCGGCTGCGCGGTCGCGACAGGGCGGTGGCGATCGCCGCGTCGATGCGCGCGGCCAGCAGCGGCGGACCGGAGACGACGCGCGCGCGGGCCAAAGCGAGATGTTCCCAGGTCCAGGCCGAGTCGCGCTGATAGGTCTCGAAGGCGCCCAGCGAGGTTGCCAGGGGGCCCTTGTTGCCGGAGGGCCGCAGGCGCATGTCGACCTCGTACAGTGTGCCCTCGTTGGTCGGCGATGAGAGCGCGCCGACGATGCGCTGCATCAGGCGGGCGTAGTAGTGACCCGGCGTCAGCGGTCGTGCACCGTCGGATTGCTCGCTGCCCTCGGGCGCCTCGTAGATGAAGATCAGGTCGAGATCCGACGAGGCGGTCATCTCGCGGCTGCCCAGCCGGCCCAGCGCGACGATGGCGAACTCGGCGCCGGCGATCTGGCCGTGCTGATCGGCGAAGATGCGCTGGATGCGTGTCGGCAGCTCGCCCAGCACCGCCTCGGCGATGTCGCTATAGGCCGCGCCGGCGAGCTCGGGCGAGAGCGTGCCGGCGAGCTGCTGCACGCCGACGCGGAAGCGCTGGTCGTTGGCCCAGCGTCGCGAGATATCGAGGATGTCCTGCTCGTCCTCGCCGAGGTCGAGCGCGCGCGACAGATCGGCCGAAAGGCTGGCGCGGTCGGGCAGGGCGCCGAAATAGTCGCGCGTCAGCACGCCGTCGAGCAGGATCGGCCGGCGGCCCAGATGCGTGGCGATGCGCGGCGCGCTGCCCATGATGGTGGCGACCAGCTCGAGCAGCGGCGGGTTGACCTTGAACAGCGAGAAGATCTGGATGCCCGCCGGCATGCCCGCCAGGAGCGCGTCGAAGCGCAGCAGCGCCTGGTCGGGATCGGCCGAATCGCCCAGCGCCTTGAGGATCGCCGGCATCAGCTCGGTGAGCAGCTCGCGCGCGCGCACGGTGTGGGTCGAGCGGTAGCGGCCGTGGTGCCAGCGCGCGGCGATGTCCCAGGCGCGCTCGGCCTCGCGGTAGCCCAGCCCTTCCAGGGTCTTCAGCGTATCGGGATCGCGGTCAGTGCCGGTGAAGACCAAATTGCCGCCCGGCCCGGCGAGGCTGGGCGCTTCCTCGAACAGCTTGGCGTAATGGCCTTCGACCAGGCGCAAGGTGTCGAGGAAGTCGGCGCGGAAGATTCGCGGATCGTCGTAGCCCATGAAGGTGGCGACGGCGTCGACGCCCTCCTCGGTCTCGGGCAGGCTGTGCGTCTGCTGATCGTCGATCATCTGCAGCCGGTGCTCCAGCCGGCGCAGGAAGTCGTAGGCGCGGGTCAGGTCGCCGACCACGTCGCGGGTGATCATGCCCGATGTGCACAGTGCCTCGAGCGCCTCGATGGTGCCGCGCAGGCGCAAGGTGGGGTGGCGGCCGCCGAAGATCAGCTGCTGGGTCTGGGCGAAGAACTCGATCTCGCGGATGCCGCCGCGGCCCAGCTTGACGTTGTGGCCCAGCACCTTGATCGCGCCGGTACCGCGGAAGGCGTCGATCTGGCGCTTGATCGAGTGGATGTCGTTGATCGCCGCGAAGTCGAGATGCTTGCGCCAGACATAGGGCCTGAGCGCGTCGAGGAAGGCGGCGCCGATCGCGGGGTCGCCGGCCACCGGCCGCGCCTTGATCATCGCCGCGCGCTCCCAGTTCTGGCCGACGCTCTCGTAATAGGTCTCGGCGGCCTGGACCGAGATCGCCAGCGGCGTCGAGCCGGGGTCGGGCCGCAGGCGCAGATCGGTGCGGAAGATATAGCCGTCGGCGGTGCGCTCGCTCAGCAGCTGCACCAGCCGGCGTGTGGCGCGCACCAGCTTGGCGCCGATGGCGTCGTCGTGCGCGATCGCCGGCGCCTCGCGGTCGTAGAGTACGATCAGGTCGATATCGCTGGAATAGTTCAGCTCGAAGGCGCCGAGCTTGCCCATGCCCAGCACGGTGATCGCCGCCGCCTTGGGATCGCCGCCCAGCGTCAGCTGCCCGCCGCGCTCCATGTCGAGCAGGATGGCGTCGAGCAGGCGGCCGATGGCGAGGTCGGCGAAGTCGCTCAGCGCCCGGGTGACGCGCGCCAGGGGCCAGTGGCCGGCCATGTCGGCCACGGCGACGCTGAGCGCGATGCGCCGCTTGGCGCGGCGCAGCGCCACCGCCAGCGGCTCCGGCTCGGCCGGCAGGGCGGCCAGCCGCGCCATCTCGCCGCCGATCGCCGCGTCCGCCCCCAGCCGCCACAGATCGGCCAAGAATCGCGGGTCTGATAGGGCGATCTCGGACAGGTACGGGCTGTTGCCGAACAACGCCGCCAGCAGCGCATCGGGCGGCCAGCCGCCGCCGCCATCGCCGAGGTCGCGCAACCGCTCCAGCCAGCGTTCGGTGCGGACTGTCAGCTGCCCGGCATGGTGCGGGCGGGGCAGCTTCAGCGCGGGGGTGAATGTCATTGCACGGTCGGGCCGATGCTGCGAAAGAGGAAAATGAACCTGACCGGCGCCCGGGCTGAGCGTCAAGCCGAAGGAGTACCGGTGTCTTGACCAGGAGGCTGGGGCGTATCGTCCGGTCCATCGCGCACGTCTTCGCGGCGTGCGTGATCGGGCTGAGCGCGCTTGGTCTGCTGCTGGTCTGGCGCCTCACCGAGGGGCCGATCGACCTCGATTTCCTGCGCAGCTATGTCAGCCGTTCCTTCGACACGCCGGAAGGACCGGTCCGGCTGGACGCCAAGCATGTGCGTGTCGCCTGGAGCGGCTGGGAGCAGCCGCTGCGGCTCTCCCTGGTCGGCATCGAGGCCCGGGACGCCAAGAACACGCTGGTCGGCCTGGTGCCCGAGGTCGCCATCAATGTCAGTATCAGCGCCCTCGTGACCGGCGCGCTGGCGCCGACCGAGATCGTCATCGACCGGGTGGCGCTCAACGCGGTGATCCGCAAGGACGGCCTGATCGACCTGATGCTGCCGCCGCCCGAGGCGGCGCCCTCGGCGCGCATCCTGCCGATCATCATCGAGCAGCTGCTGCGCGAGCCCAATGCCGACCATCCGCTGGGCCGCCTCGCCGAGGTGCGCATCAACGCCGCCTCGCTGCGCGTCGACGACCAGACCACCGGCTTCGTCTGGGACGCGCCGGCCGGCCGCGCCACCTTGCAGCGCGACCAGGACGGCCTGCGCATCAAGGGTGCGCTGACGCTCGAGGCCAAAGGCCACGTCGCCGAGATGGAGCTGACCGCTTTCTATGGCCGCAAGCGCGAGGCCATGGACGTGATCCTGCGTGCGCGCGACCTCCGGCTGTCGGCCTTCGCCACCGCCGCGCCACAGCTGGCGCCGCTGGCGCAGATCGACCTGCCGATGAGCGGCCACATCCGGCTGCGCGCGTCGGGTGACGGCAAGGTGCGCCACGTCGCGCTCGAGTTCGAGGGCGGCGGCGGCCTGATCGGCTTGCCCGGCGTGCTGCCGGAGCCGCGCAAGGTCGACTGGGCGAAGCTGCGCATGTCCTTCGACACCGACCGCAGCGCCGTGAAGCTGGAGGATTTCCGTTTCGGCCTGGGTGGCGTCGAGCTCGGCATGAAGGGCGAGATGCGCATCGAGGAGCGCGCCTTTCAGTTCGATGGCGAGGCCGCTCTCAAGGGCGTGCCGACCGAGCGCTTGGCTGAGTTCTGGTTGCCCGGCATGGCCGCGGGTGGGCGGCGCTGGGCGCTGGCCAATATCAGCGGCGGCCGTCTCGACAGCGCCAAGCTCATGGTCTCGGCCTCCGGCGACTTCCAGAATCCCGACGCGCTCAAGATCGCCAGGACCGTCGCCGAGCTGCGCTATAGCGACCTTGCGGTGAATTACCTGGCGCCGTTGCCGCCGGTGAAGGGCGTGTCGGGCACAGCGCAATTCGACGGCGCGACGTTCCGCTTCCATGTCGAGGGCGGGCAGGCCGGCGCCATCAAGGTCGGCAAGTCGCGCATCGATCTCACCGGCCTCGACGGCGACGATCACCGCACGGAGATGCTGATCGAGCTGCAGGCCTCGGCGCAGGAGACCATGAATTTCCTGACCCAGCCCAGGCTCGGGCTGCCCAAGGACCTGCTCTACAATCCCAAGCGACTCGGCGGCGACGTCGCGCTCAGCCTGTCGCTGAAGTTCCCGCTGCTCGACGCTATGTCGGTCAACGACATCGTCTACGGCGCCACCGCCAAGCTCGAACGCTTCTCGCTCACCAACGCTGTCGGCACGCTCAACCTCACGGACTTCGCCGGCACGCTGCAGCTCGACATGCAGCAGCTCAAGGTCGCCGGTCGCGGCAAGGCTGACGGCCAGGTCGTCGACCTCGGCTGGACCGAGCTGTTCGGCGCCAAGCCCGCCTTCCGCCGACGCTACGAGGCCAAGGGCGCGCTGCCGCTGGCGACGCTCCAGAAGGCCGGATTGCCGGATCTGGCGCCCTACGCCAGCGGCTCGACCGGCTTCGACCTGTCCTACCAGACGCCGGTCGCCGGCCCGTCCGAGCTGCGCGCGCGGCTCGACCTGCGCGACGCCGTGCTTGTCGTCAAGGAAGCGTCGTGGACCAAGGCGGCCGGTGTCGAGGGCCGCGCCACGGTCAGCGCGCGATTCGCCGGCGGCCCGGTGCCGCCGGTGCTGGAGTTCGACGTCGCGGCGGCCGACCTGCAGGTCACCGGCAGGCTCGAGTCGCGTCCCACCGATGGCCGTATCGAGCGGCTGACGCTGAGCAAGGTGGTGGTTGGCGCCACCAACGTCGCCGGCACGGTGCGTCGCGTCGATGCCGGCTACGCCGTCGACCTCACGGGCGCGGCGATCGAGCTCAAGCGCGTGTTGCCCGAAGCCGATCCCAATGCGCGTGGCGTGCCCAAGCCGGCCTCGCCGCAGGGACCGCCGGTGGCGATCAACCTCGATGTCGGCGCGGTGCTGCTCAAGCGCGGCGCGCTGCCGCGCGTGAAGGGTAGCCTGGCGCTGCGCGGCGACCGGCTGCTGTCGGCCAGTCTCCAGACCACGCCCGACGGCGCGGCCACCGCGCAATTGCGCGTGACGCCGTCGGGCAACGGTCGGTCGATCGAGGTCGAGGCGCCGGATTTCGGCGCCGTGCTGCGCGGTGCCGGCTGGCTCGACGGGCTGGTCGGCGGCCATCTGCGGATCAGCGCCACCACCGACGACACCAAGCCCGTGCCGCCCGCGCGCGGCCGCGTCGAGCTGAAGACCTACCGCCTGGCGAAGGTCGCGCCCAACCCGGCGCGCGGCGTCGCCAACGTCAACGGCGTGGTCGACCAGCTCGCGCGCGTCGGCGGCGATCGGCAGGTCTTCGACGCGCTCACGGTCGACGTCGAGAAGGAAGGCGATCGCCTGCGCCTGCGCAACGGCCGGACGGCGGGCAGCAATGTCGGCGTCACGCTTCAGGGAACGGTGCAGCTCGACACCGACGAGGTTTGCCTCGCCGGCGGCATCGTGCCGGCCTATGCGCTCAACAGCATCATCTCGAACATCCCGCTGATCGGCGACCTGCTGACCGGCGGTCGCGGCGGCGGGCTGTTCGCGCTGAACTACCTGATCCGAGGGCCCATCGACGACCCCAACGCCAGCGTCAATCCGCTGTCCGTGCTGCCCATCGGCCCGCTGCGCAACCTCATGCTGGAGGGCTGCGGCACGACCTCGATCGACACCACGCCGCCTCCCGACCTCATCGAACGCAACGAACGGCAGCGCTCGACGTCGCCGTGACTGGGAGCGCCGGCGTCCCGCCGGCTCAAGAAGATGCCGGCGGGACGCCGGCGCTCCCAAAGAGTCTAAACCGCGCGCACCAGCACGTGGCGTTTGCGGCCGGCGGAGAGCTTGATGCGGCCTTCGGCGTCGGCGTCGGCCAGCGAGACGGTCGCCGTCTCCGAGGCCACCGGCTTGTCGTTGACTCGCGCCCCGCCGCCCTTGATCAGGCGGCGCGCCTCGCCGCGGCTCTCCGCCAGCTTGGCGTCGGCGAACAGCTCGAAGGCGGGCAGGCCGCTTTCCAGGCGCGCGCGCGGCAGGTCGATGGTCGGCAGCGTCTCGGCCAGCGCGCCTTCCTCGAAGGTGCGTCGCGCCGTCTCCGCGGCCTCGTTCGCCGCCGCCGCGCCATGGCACAGCCTGGTGACCTCGGTGGCGAGGATCTTCTTGGCCTCGTTCAGCTCGGCGCCGCGCAGCGCCTCCAGGCGCTCGATCTCGGCGAGCGGCAGCTCGGTGAAGTTGCGCATGAAGCGGCCGACATCGGCGTCTTCGGCGTTGCGCCAGTACTGCCAGAAGTCGTAGGGCGAGACGCGCTCGGCGTTGAGCCACACGGCGCCGGAGGCGGTCTTGCCCATCTTGGCGCCCGACGACGTCGCGATCAGCGGCGTGGTCAGCGCGAACAGCTCGGCGCTCTCCATGCGGCGACCGAGATCGGCGCCCATCACGATATTACCCCACTGGTCGGAGCCGCCCATCTGCAGGACGCAGTTGTGGCGCTTGCTGAGTTCCACGAAGTCGTAGGATTGCAGGATCATGTAGTTGAACTCGAGGAAGGTCAGCGGCTGGTCGCGCTCCAGCCGAAGCTTCACCGAGTCCATGCTCAGCATGCGATTGACCGAGAAGTGCCGGCCGACATCGCGCAGCAGCGGGATGTAGCGCAGCTCGTCGAGCCAGTCGGCGTTGTTGACCATCGTCGCGTCGGTCGGGCCCGAGCCGAAGGCGAGATACTTGTCGAAGATGCGCCGGATGCCCGCCATGTTGGCGGCGATCAGCTCGTCGGTCAGCAGCTGACGCGTCTCGTCGCGGCCCGACGGATCGCCGATCTTGGTCGTGCCGCCACCCATCAGGACGATCGGCCTGTGCCCGCATCTCTGCCACCAGCGCAGCATCATGATCTGCAGCAGCGAGCCGACATGCAGCGAGTCGGCGGTGCAGTCGAAGCCGATATAGGCCGTGCGCACGCCCGACTGGAGCAGCGCGTCCAGACGCGCCGCGTCGCTGCACTGATGCACCATGCCGCGCTCGTGCACGGTGCGCATGAAGTCGGACTTGAACGCGCTCATCTTCCTGGGTCTTCGGTTGGACTGTCTTCGGTTTGACGTGGGCGGCGGGCGCTGTATCACAGGTACCCGGTTTCAACAACGCGAGGGCAGGGGTGCGGGCGCTGGGCTTGATGAGCGGCACGTCGCTCGATGGCGTCGATGTCGCGGTGATCGACACCGACGGCGAGCGGATCGAGGGCTTCGGCCCGGCCGCGACCTACCCGCACGCCGAGGCGACCCGCGAATTGGTCCGAGCCGTCTTCGGCGCCACCACGCGCAGTCCGGCCACCGACGCCGCCGAAGCGGCGATCACGACGGCCCATATCGAGGCCGTCCGCCGCTTTGTGGCGGAGGAGGGCGTCGACCTGGCCTCGATCGACGTCGTGGGCTTCCACGGCCAGACGATCACCCACAAGCCGCTGGACGGGTTCACCTGGCAGATCGGCAATGGTCAGGCCATTGCCCGGGCGCTGGGTCGGCCGGTGGTCGCCGACCTGCGCAGCGCCGACGTCGCCGCCGGCGGGCAAGGGGCGCCACTGGTCCCGATCTTCCACCAGGCCCTTGCGCGCGACCTCGACCTGCCGGTGGCGGTAGTCAACATCGGCGGCGTCGCCAACGTGACCTGGGTTGGCGGCGATGGCCGACTGGTCGCCTTCGACACCGGCCCCGGCAATGCGCCGATCGATGACTGGGCGCGTCGGTTCACCAACCAGACCTTCGATGTGGATGGAG
>CAYTFW010000072.1:0-28723 GCA_964437145.1 uncultured Rhizobiaceae bacterium | reverse complement strand
AAACCAAGTAATCGCCGAGTACGACAAGCACACCAGCGACGACGGCGGCTTCGATCCACAGAAGTTGATCGACGTGTTCTCGAAAGACACGCGGCTGAAGATCTCGGCCAACGTCTTCAAGACTGGCCGCTACCGCACGATCGGTCTGCCGCTGGGCGAGAAGCCGGTCATTATCGCCTTCAATCACCCCGATGCCGGCACGCATATGAATGTGTTGTTCGGTCAGTCCCGACGCGATCTGTTCGCGATGGAGCCATATCACCCCTATCCCGGCAAGGACGGCAAACGCACCGGGCAGTTCATCGAGCGCAACGTCGACTTCTTCATCGAGAAGTCGCCCAACGTCATCCTGTGCTGGCCGACCGTCGTCTTCGACAAGACCACCTAGGCCGCGCGCTTCTTGCGCATGGCGCTGGAGTAGCGCGGGCAGATCTCCTCGGCGAAGCGCGTCATCATCTTCTGGCGCAGCGCGATCGGCGTGCCCGGGGTGGCGCAGGACACCATGAAGTAGTTGAAGCCCAGCGCCGCCAGCTGATCGATGCGCTTGCAGATCGTCTCGACGCTTCCCACGAGGTTCGAGTCGAGGAACGGCCCGAGCTCGTTGGGGTCGGTGAGCTTGCGCAGATTGGCGAACATGCGGCTGAAATCCTGGTACTCCGGAATGTCGGCCCACGGATTGGCGTCGGACTCGTAGTGATCGCACTGCAGGGCGAAGTACGGCGGGTAGTACCGTCGGCCCAGCGCCCTCGCCTCCTCGTCGGTGTCGCCGATGAACATCTTCACCGAGATCGGCAGGATGGCGTCCTTGGCCTTCGCGCCGGCCTTGGCGCGCCAGCGCTCGAGGATGCGGGTGAGCATCTTGTCGGGGAAGGTCGACAGGCAGATCGGCGCGACACCCAGCTCGCCCATGACCTCGGCGCTGGCCGGGCTGCCGATCGCGCCGTAGAAGCGGATCGGCTTGTCGACCGCTTCGGGGCGCAGGCGGATCGGCTTGTCGATCTTCCAGAAGCGGCCGTCATGGGTGAAGGTCTCGCCCGAAAGCCCCTTCTCCATGATGCGGTAGCATTCGGCGAAGCGGGCACGCGCTTCGTTCATGTCGACGTTGTAGGCGTCGTACTCCATCTTCGCCGTGCCGCGGCCGATGCCCAGATGCAAGGTGCCGTTGGTCATGCTGTTGAGCATGGCGATCTCCTCGGCCAGCCGCACCGGGTGGTACCAGGGCAGCACGAGGACCGAGGTGCCGAGCGACAGATCAGGCAACGCCGCCGCGATATGCGCCATGAAGAGCAGCGGGCTGGGCGTCGGGTAGTAGTCGCTGAAATGATGCTCCAGCAGCCAGGCCGCGTCGTAGCCGAGCCGATGGCCCAGCGCGCAATCCTCCATCACCTCGCGATAGAGGGCCTGGTCGGACTTGCGCACATCGCTGGCCGGCGCGGCCTGGAAGCCGAAGGCGATATCGGTACTCATCTTCAGACTCTCCCGCCGCGCTCCCTGTCACCCCGAGCGCAGCGAGGGGTGACAGGGTGTGATCTAACTACAGCTTCTGCTCGAGCATCAGGCCGAGCTTGTCGCCGCGCAGCACGCGGTCCTGCACGTTGGTGTGCGGCAGATGGTCAAGCGTCAGCACGCCGTCCTTCAGCACCGCCCAGCGGTCGGGATTCTTGTTGTTGGCCTCGTTCTGGATGACGATCTTCTTGATGCCCGCCTTGATCGCGGCGCGGCCCATGTCGTCCTTGTTTATTCGGCCCAACCCCGCGACCAGCGGCTCGAAATACATATCCGGCCAGTGCGTGTTGTACTTGTCGGACTCCTTGTCGAGCGCCAGCGTATCCCACTTGACCTCGACCGGCACCGGATAGCCGGCCGCCGCGTGGACCTTCTTCAGGAGCGCCGGATAGTACCGCTCCTGGAACTCCGCCACCGCCCTGCGTTCAACCATACCCATGGAACACCCCCTTTACGCGCGTCGCATCCGCCCGAAGTAAAACGCCCCCGCGATGACGGGTCAATGACGCCAGATTTCGATCCGCACGATCCAGGTGGTCAGGCTGGAGCCGGTCAGCCGGTTCTTCAGCCCGGCGTCGCGGTCGACGCCGAAGGTCTGCGCGGCGAGCGCCGTCCGCCCCGCCGTCGCGCGCGCCGCGCCCTCGACCAGATAGTGGATGCGCCCGAAGGTCTGGTCGCGCACCACCACCACCGGCCGGCCGGCCGGCTCGCAGCCCTCGTCCACACGGGTGCGGCCGATGACGCACAGGCCGCGCTTGCGCAGGCTGTATTCGAGCACGGGCTCTGACGCGTAGACCACCGCGCCCGCCGGGACCCGCGCAAGCGTCCAGTCGAGCGCCGCGTCGTAGGGAATCACGAGGTTGCGCTTGAACGGGTGCTCGGTGCCGCGCAGCGTCAGCAGCACGAAGAGTGTCGGCACCACCGTCGCCAGCAGGAACAGCCAGCGCCCGACCGGCTCCAGCCGCCCGAGCGCGGCCGGCGCCAAGGCCAGCAGCGCACAGAGCCACGGCGCCACGAACAGCAGGCTGCGTGGCTGCGAATTGCCGATCGCCAGCAGCGTGATCGCCGCCAGCGCCGCCATCAGCAGCGCGACGATCGCCAGATCGGGCGCTTGGCGCCAGCGCCTGTGGATCAGCCAGACTGCGCCGGCCATGATCACCCCGTACGGCGCGACGGCGGCGACCCAGGACGGCCCAAGCCGGCCGCCGGCGAAAAAGCCATAGCCTAGCGACAACAACGTGCCGGCCAGGCCAGCGTCGCGCAGCCCGGGGACCGCTTCGGCCACCCGCAACAGCGCCCAGGCGCTGGGCAGCGCCATGACCGCGACGACGGCGAGAAAGGCGCCATCCTCACGCCGGTCGAATCGGCGCTGGAGAGCATAACGATGCAGGCCGAAGGCGGCGGCCGGCACCACCGCCAGGAAGCTGGTCATACCGGCCAGGCCGAGCAGCACACCGGCGGTGACCGACGGGCGGCCATCCAGCAACACGCGGCGCAGGAACAGCGCCGCCAGCAGCGTGAACAGCGGATACCAGCGCAGGCTGTCGCCGACCCCGAACAGCAGCGGACAGGCGGCAAAGAGCGCGATCACGGCCCAGCGGCGGGTCTGCACTTGACGCAGCACGACGTCGAGCACGGCAAGGAAGGCCAGCGCCGAGAGGAGCATGGCGACGACACGCAAGGCCGGCGGCCCCAGCCCGAGCGCCGACAGCGCCGCGAACAGGGCTGTGGACAACGGCGGATGAATGTCGCCGCCGTCGAAGCCGGTGACGATGGCCCGCCAGACGCCGAGCTCCTCTATCGCCAGCAGGGTGTGGATCTCGTCGTCGAAGGGCGGGCGCAGATAGAGGCCGCCGGCCAGGCCGGCCAGCAGCACGGCCGCGAGGAAGCCGAACGCCTCGCCGCGCCTCACAGCAGCCCGAGCCGTTTCAGCTCGGCGGCCATGTCGGCCGGCATGTCCGCCGTGTCGCCCCGGGACAGATCGGGTGGCGCGCGCTCGTCCTCCATGTAGCGCCAGCCCTGGAAGGCTTTGAAGGCCACCGGCGCGGTCGGCACGATGGTGCGCTTGACCTTGATGCGGCAATATTTGCGGCCCTCGTCGTCGACATCGTCCTCGAAACCGACGAGTTGCTGGCGGCAGCGCATCACGCCCTTGATGATCCAGTACAGCGAGCCGCCGTCGAGCAGGTCGGCCGAGCGCTTGGGCGTGTTGCGGGTGAAGACCCAATGCGGCGTGCGCGGCGCCATGCCGCGCTGCTTGCGGCGTGCCGCCTGCAAGGTCTTGAGATGGGCGAGGTCGCTGACGCCGACGGCGAGCTTGATCAGATGCAATGCCATGATCGGCCAGATTCATCACCGTTTGCGCTATCGCAACACAATTCAAACATTTTCCGATCATACCCAGTTAAGGTGTTGCGGGATCGGCTCACGTCGGGTCGAATCGCACTCGATGGGCAGGGTCATGCAGGCGTCCATGTACGCGCGACCGAGCGTCGGCTTGTCCGACGGCCCCACCCCCTTTTTGCGCGTTTTCCACCACCTCGCGACCACCGGCATGTCGGCCGGCGGCGTGAGCGCGTTCGTCAGGTGACATCATGAACCGTACCACCCTCGTCGCCCTGTTCGCCGCCGTCGCGCTCGGAGCCGGCGTGCTCGGTTACACCGTCGGCAACGAGAAGCCGCCGCTCGATCGCCCGGCGGCGCCGCCGACGATCGCCGCGCCGGCTCCAGCGCCGACACCCGCTCCCACACCGACCCAGCCGCCGCAGCAACAGGCGGCGCCCAAGCCGCCCGCGCCGCCGGTCGCGACCGCGCCTGCTCCGGCGCCGCAGCCCGCACCCGCGCCGCAGCAGGCCGCACCCAAGCCGCCCGCGACGCCGCCGGCACCACCGCCCTTCGGCCACGTCCGCACCACGATCACCGCCGATCGCGGCGCGCCCGAGGCCTGCCTGCATTTCAGCCAGGCGCTCGACGATACCGGCCGCGTGAAATACGCCGACTTCGTCGCCATCGAGCCCGAGACCAAGGCGGCGATCACCGTCACCCGCGAACGCCTGTGCATCGGCGGCCTGTCCTACGGCATCGACTACGCCGTCACCATCAAGGCCGGCCTGCCCGCCGCCAACGGCAACAAGATCCTCGCCGAGGACAAGGTCGACGTCGCCTTCGGCGAACGCCCGCCGGTCGTGTCGTTCGCCGGCAAGGGCCACATCCTGCCGCGCCAGTCGACCGCCGGCCTGCCGGTCACCACGGTCAACGTGTCGAAGGTCAACATCGCGCTCTACCGTATCGGCGAGCGCCTGCTGCCGCGCCTGAGCAAAAGCGCCTTCTCGGAGTCGACCGACGACGAGGAGTCGAACGGCGACCGCAAGGTGATGACGCCCTGGAACCTCAGGACCTTCCGTGAATCGCAGGGCGCGCTGATGTGGACCGGCAGCATGGAGGTGCGCAACGTCCAGAACACCGCCGTCACCACCGCCATCCCGATCCGCGAGATGGTCAAGGACTGGAAGCCCGGCGCCTATGTCGTGGTCGCCTGGAACTCGGCCGACGGCACGCTCGAGCACCTGCTGTCCGACGAAAACGAGGAGCGCTACGAGCAGCGCTTCGCCGCCCAGTGGCTGTTCGACTCGGATATCGGCATCACCAGCTTCAGCGCCCGCGACGGGCTCACGGTCTTCGTGCGCTCGCTGCACACCGCCCAGCCGCTGGCCGGCATCGAGCTGTCGCTGATCGCGCGCAACAACGACGAATTGGCCCGTCTGACCACCGACGCCTCGGGCAAGGTGGTGTTCCCCGGCGGCCTGCTGGCCGGGTCGGGCGCCATCGAGCCGATCTCGCTGATGGCCTTCGACAAGGCGCGCTCGGACTTCAACCACCTCGACCTGACCAAGGCCGCCTTCGACTTCTCCGATCGCGGCGTCGAGGGCCGCGTCACACCCGGCCCGGTCGATGGCTTCATCTATACCGACCGCGGCATTTATCGCCCCGGCGAGACGGTCAACGTCATGACCCTGCTGCGCGATCGCGCCGGCAACGCCGTCGAGGGCGTGCCGGTGACCATGATCGTGCGCCGCCCCGACGGCATCGAGTTCCGCCGCCAGGCGCTGCAGGCGCAGGCCGCCGGCGGGCTGTTCTTCCCCGTCGAGCTGACCCGCACCGCAAGGCGCGGCAAGTGGTCGGTCGCGGCCTATCTCGATCCCAAGGCGGAGCCGGTCAGCCGCGTCGAGTTCAGCGTCGAGGACTTCATCCCGCAGAAGCTCAAGGTGCAGATCTCGACCCGCGCCACGGTGCTCAAGGCCGCCACTACCTTCCAGGTCGATGTGCAGGCCGACTTCCTCTACGGCGCGCCGGCCGCCGGCCTCGAAGGCGAGGCCGAGCTGACGGTCAGGGCCGACCCCAACCCCTTCCCCAAGGAGGCGGGATTCCGCTTCGGTGACGTCGACGAGCGCATCAACCCCGAGCTGGAGAAGCTCGAGCTCGCCAATATGGACGAGCGCGGCCGGTCGCAGGTCCGCACCACGGTGAGCCTGAAGGAGGTGCCGATGGCGCCGCTGACGGGCGAGCTGAAGGTATCGGTGCTCGAGCCCGGCGGTCGCGCGACGGGCGACCAGCTCACCATCCCGGTGCGGCTGCGCAACCTCTATATCGGCGTGAAGCCGCTGTTCTCGGGCGCCAGCGCCGAGGAAGGCCGCGAGGCGGCGTTCGAGATCATCACCTTGGATCCCGACGGCGCCCGCATCGCCACCAAAGGACTGGAGTGGCGCTTGGTGAAGGAGAACCGGCGCTTCCAGTGGTACCGCGACGACAACACCTGGCGCTGGCGCGAATACATGACCGACGCCGTCGTCGCCCAGGGCACGCTCGACACCGAGGCCGGCAAGGTCGGCACGATCCGCCATCCGGTGAACTGGGGCGGCTATCGCCTGATCCTCACCAATGGCGACAACCGCACGGTCTATCGCTTCTATGCCGGCTGGGGCGCCGAGGTCGCCAAGAAGGAGACTCCGGACACCGCCGCCGTCAGCGCCGACAAGACCGCCTATGTCGCCGGCGACGTCGCCAAGCTGCGCGTCGAGGCGCCGTTCGACGGCGAGGCGCTGCTGGTCGTCGCCAACGACCGCATCGTCGAGACGCGTCTGATCCGCGTCGCCGCCGCGGGCACGACCGTGGAGGTGCCCGTGTCGGCCGATTGGGGCGCCGGCGCCTACGCGCTGGTCACCGCCTACCGGCCGTTGAACCGCGCCGAGCGCGCGCCGGTGCGCGCCGTCGGCCTGGCCTGGCTGGGCATCGACCCGGCGACGCGCTCGCTGCAGGTCGCGATCGACGCGCCGGAGCGCATCCGGCCACGCACCGAGATCACGCTGCCGGTCAAGGTCGCCAACGCCGGCACCAGCGAGGTGTACGTCACCCTCGCCGCCGTCGATGAAGGCATCCTGCAGCTCACGCGTTTCCGCTCGCCCAAGCCGGTCGAGCATTATTTCGGCAAGCGCATGCTGGGCATCTTCATGCGCGACGACTACGGCAAGCTGCTCGACGACAAGGCCGATGGCGTCGGCCGGCTGCGCGAGGGCGGCGACGCCGCGGGCGGCGTTGGCCTCGACGTCGTGCCGATCAAGGTGGTCTCGCTGTTCTCGGGCATCGTCAAGCTCGGCGCCGACGGCACCGCGCAGATCAAGTTCGACGTGCCGGATTTCAGCGGCCAGCTGCGCCTGATGGCCGTCGCCTACGACAAGAGCCGCGTCGGCGCCGCCGAAGGCCGCATGTTCGTGCGCGACGCGCTGACCAGCGACCTCGTGCTGCCGCGCTTCCTGGCGCCGGGAGACCGCAGCCAGGCGACGATCTCGCTGCACAACGTCGAGGGCCAGGCCGGCGACTACACGGTCAAGGTCACGACCACCGGCTCGGTGGTCCTCGCCGGCGACGACACCCGCGTCGTCACGCTGCCCGCCGGTCGCCGCGAGCAGTTCGTGGTGCCGGTCGCCGGCGACACGGTCGGCCTCGGCTCGGTCACCATGGCGATCACCGGCCCGGGCAATTTCTCGGTGAGCCGCACCTGGGACATCGAGACCCGCGCGCCGCAGGCGCCGATCACGCGCCAGTCGATGGAGCAGATCGCCTCGGGCAACGAGCTGCGCATCGATCGCGAGCTGCTGTCCGGCTTCCTGCCGGGCACGGCGATGGCGTCGGTGGCGCTGTCGAGCACGCGGACCTTCGACGTCGCGGCGTTGCTGCAGTCGCTCGACCGCTATCCCTATGGCTGCCTCGAGCAGACCACCAGCCGCGCGCTGCCGCTGCTGTACTTCAACGACGTCGCCTATCTCGGCGGCGTGAAGGAGGACCGCGCCATCCCGCGCCGCATCCAGGAGGCGGTTTACAGCGTGCTCGATCGCCAGACCTTCGACGGCGGCTTCGGCATGTGGAGCGTCTATAGCGGGCCGGCCGATCAGTGGCTGCAGATCTACAGCGTCGACTTCCTGCTGCGCGCCCGGGACAAGAACTACGTCGTGCCCGAAGCGCAGCTGCGTCGCTCGCTGCAGTGGGTGCAGCGCTACGCGCCGCAGATGGCACCCAACGCCCAGGCCTATGCCTGGTACCTGCTGGGCCGCGCCGGCATCTCCGACGCCGGCCGCGTGCGCTACTTCCAGGACACGTCGAGCGACAGGATGACCGGCGCGCTCTCGCACGCCCATCTCGCCGCCGCCCTGTCGTTGGTCGGCGAGCGTGGCCGCGCCGAGGCGGCGTTCCGCGTCGCGCTCGACAAGGTCGGCACGGCGCCGGACCACGACTACTACGGCACGGCGTTGCGCGACATCGCCGCCCTGGTGGCCTTGGCGCCGGAGATCGGCCAGCGCGCGGCGGCGCAGCGCCTGTCGATGCAGCTCGCCGCGCAGAGCCGCGTCGACGTGCGCCGCACGACGACGCAAGAGAAGGCCTGGATGCTCTTGGCCAGCGCCACCGAGCTGCAGGGCTCCAGCCCGCTCGACCTGATCGTCGACGGCAAGGAGGTCAAGCCGCAGGCCGGCACCGCTGTCGCCTACAATCTCGACCGGGATGCGCTGGCGCGCGGCTTCGCGATCAAGAACGTGGCGTCGGGCAATGCCTGGGCCATGATCTCGGCGCGCGGCGTGCCGGCGCAGCCGCTGCCGGCCGACAGCAAGGGCGTGATCATCGAGCGCGAGTTCCGCACGCTCTCCGGCGGCATGGCCGACCTGTCGCGCGTGCGCCAGAACGACCGCGTCGTGGTGATGATCGACGTCACCTCGACGACGCAGACCTACCACGAGATGGCGCTGCTCGATCTGCTGCCCGCGGGCTTCGAGATCGAGAGCGTGCTGAGCGAGGAGTACAAGTGGATGGCGCGGCTGGGCAAGCCGTCCTCGACCGAGGCGCGCGACGATCGCTTCTTCGCCGCCTTCGAGTTCGGCTCGCGCGACTGGCCGGCCGGCTGGCGCCCGTGGTGGTACGACGAGTCGCCCAAGCGCGGCCGCCTGATGCGCTTGGCCTACGTCGTGCGAGCCGTGACCCCGGGCAGCTACGTCCTGCCGGCCACGCAGATCGAGGACATGTACAACCCCGAGATCTTCGCCCGCACGAGCGCCCAACGCGTGACGATCCTCAGCCGATAAGATCGTGCGCAGCCTCTGGGGAGCCTTTGTCCGAAAAACTTCCCTCTCCCCGCAAGCGGGGAGAGGGAGGGACCCGTCGCGCGCAGCGCGATGGGAGGCTGAGGGGCTCGCGCAACAAACCGCGGCCGCGGTCAGTGGGTTCCAGCCCCTCACCCCGACCCTCTCCCCGCAGGCGGGGAGAGGGAGTGAAGGCAGATTTCGTAGGTTCCTCCGACGCACGGCGATCGCGGTGACGTTGGGCGTTCTGACAACCGCCGCATCCCTCCTCACGCTCGACCGTGTCTTCCCGCCCGACCTCTCGCGCTACGAGGCGCGCTCGCTGGAGGTGCGCGACGCCGATGGTCGCCTGCTGCGCGCCTTCACCACCGCAGACGGCAAGTGGCGGCTGAAGGCCACGGTCGACGATGTCGACCCGCTCTACCTGGCCCTGCTGAAGTCCTACGAGGACAAGCGCTTCGATAGCCACGCCGGCATCGATCCCCTCGCCGTGCTGCGCGCCGCCGATCAGTGGATCAATCACCGCCGGATCATTTCAGGCGCCTCGACGCTCTCGATGCAGGCCGCGCGCCTGCTCGAGCAGGATCGCGGCCCGCGCCGCACCTTGGGCGCCAAGCTGCGCCAGAGCGCGCGGGCACTGCAGCTGGAGTGGCGCTACTCCAAGGCCGAGATCCTCTCGATCTACCTCACCCTGGCGCCCTTCGGCGGCAACATCGAGGGCGTGCGCGCCGCCTCGCTGTCCTATTTCGGCAAGGAGCCCAAGCGGCTGTCCGCCGCCGAAGCGGCGTTGCTGGTGGCACTGCCGCAATCGCCCGAGCGCCGCCGGCCGGATCGCCGCCCCGCCCTGGCCCAGGCCGCGCGCGACGTGGTGCTGGCGCGTGCGCTGGAGCGCGGCGTGATCGCGCCCACCGTGGCGCATCAGGCGACGCAAGCCGCCGCGCCCGACCGCCGGCTGGCGATGCCCTTCGTCGCGCCGCACGTCGCCCAGTACCTCGCGGCGCGCTCGCCCAAGGGCGGCATCGTCACCACGACCTTGCGGCGCGAGATCCAGGACTCCGCCACGCGCCTGGCCGCCGACGAGCGCGCGCGGCTGGGCGACGGCGCCGACATCGCCATCGTCATCATCGACAACAAGCGCCACAGCATCGCCGCCTGGCATGGCGGCGGATTCTTCGGCCGCCAGGGCCAGGTCGATCTGGTGCGCGCGCGCCGCTCGCCCGGCTCGACGCTCAAGCCGCTGATCTACGGCGTCGCCTTCGACGATCGCGCCGCCCATCCCGATACCCTGATCGACGACGTGCCGCTGCGCTTCGGCGAATGGATGCCGCGCAACTTCGACCGCGGGCACCAGGGCACGGTGAGCGTGCGCCATGCCCTGCAGCAATCGCTCAACGTGCCGGCCGTCGCCATGCTCGAGCGCATCGGCGCGCAGCGTTTCCTGGCTATGCTGCGCCAGGCCGGGGTCTCGCCGGCGTTGCCCAGGACCGGCGATCTCGGCGGGTCGCTGGCGATCGGCCTGGGCGGCGTGGCGCTCTCGCCGCTGGAACTGGCGACGCTCTATGCCGGCCTGGCGAATGACGGCGTGGTGGTGAAGCCGCGCCTGCTCGCCGATGAGAAGGACGTATCAGGCATGCGCCTGATCGGCGCCGCCGCGGCGTGGCAGGTCACCGACGCGCTGGCCAACGCGCCGATGCCTGATGGCTGGGCCTCGCTGCCGCGTTCCTATGACGGTCGCCGCACCGGCAGCCGGCAGATCGCCTTCAAGACCGGCACGTCCTACGGCTTCCGCGACGCCTGGGCCGCCGGCTACAGCGGCGCCTACACCGTCGTCGTCTGGGTCGGCCAGCCCGACGGCACACCGCGCCCCGGCGCCTTCGGCCGCGAGACCGCGCTGCCGATCCTGCTGAAGATGTTCGACCGCCTGCCCGGCGAGTTGGCGACGCGCCCGCAGCCGCCGGCCGATACGCTGCTGGTGGCGCGCAACGCCGACCTGCCGCCGGCGCTGCGCCGCTTCCAGGGCTCCGCCGCGCGCATGACCGCCGCCACCGCGGCGCCGACGCGACCCGCCACGGGCGCGATCTCGGCGCCGACGAGCAAGCCGCCGCGTATCCTGTATCCGCCGTCAGCAGCCGTGATCGACCTCGCCGAGGAAGACATGGTCGTGCCGCTGCAAGCCGATGGCGGTTCGGGCCAATTGCGCTGGCTGATCGACGGCAAGCCGTTGCCCGTCGACCGCTTCGCCAAGGATCAGACGTGGAAGCCCGAGGGCCCCGGCGTGACCCAGATCACGGTGGTCGATGCCGAGGGCCGCAGCGCCTCGGCGCGGGTGCGGATCGTCGCCCGGCATTGAGAACGACCGCCGTAGGGGCAGAGCTTTTCCTACGGCCGCAGCGACTTTCCCCGCCAATAGCGCCGCCGTAGCGGCGGAAATAGGAGACGTCGCTTTCTGGCGGTACACCGGTGGCAGTTTCTCCAACCGGAGTCCGCCTCATGGCCCGCGACCGTATCTTGCCGTCCGACCTCTGGACCTGGGAGGCCGTCATCGACTGCGCGATGATGACGCGCCTGTTGTTCATCGGCCTGTGGAATTTCGCCGACGATTTCGGCGTCCAGCCGCTGCGACCGCGCACCATCCGCATGCAGGTGTTTCCCGGCGACACCATAGAAAACGATAGCGTGCGCGCGATGATCGACGAGCTGGCGGCGCGCAAGCTGGTGCGCGTCTATGAGGTCGAGGGTCAAGAATACCTGGAGATCGTCGACTGGGCCCAAATCCAGCGCGTCGGCAAGCGGGCCCGGCGCCGCTATCCGGCGTTCCCCATGCCTCCCGGAGCGATGGAGGCGGATACGCAGCGCCCCGACGCCGCAAATTCGCCAGACCATAGCAAACCATTGCGAAGCCCTTCATCGGGGCCAGCTGGATCAAATGATTCTGTCATCCCGAGCGAAGCGAGGGATCCAGGAGGATCACATGCATCCCTCGCTGCGCTCGGGATGACAAGAGAGGCGAGCTGCCCGAACGTCGCGCCAGCTACGCCGCCAGCTTCGCCTTCAGCGCTTGCGCCACCTTCGACGCCGGCTGCCGACCCAGCGCTTCACAGATGAAGCGACCAGTGGAAGCAATAGCATCGAGGTCGACGCCGTGCTCGATGCCCAGCCCGTTGAGGAGGTAGAGCACGTCCTCGGTGCCGACATTGCCCGAGGCGCCCTTGGCGTAGGGACAGCCACCCAGCCCGCCGACGGCCGTGTCGAACACGGTGATGCCGCGTTCCATCACCGCCAGGATATTGGCCAGCGACTGGCCGTAGGTGTCGTGGAAATGCGCGGCGATCTTCTCGCGCGGCATACGCTCGGCCACCGCGTCGATCATCGCCACGCATTTCGCCGGCGTGCCGACACCGATCGAATCGCCCAGCGACACCTCGTAGCAGCCCATCTTGAACAGCCGCGCCGAGACGTCGGCGACGATCTTGGGATCGACGTCGCCGGAGTACGGGCAGCCGGCGACGACCGAGACGTAGCCGCGCACCCGGATGTTGTGGCGTTGCGCCGCCTCGATCACCGGGGCGAAGCGCTCGAAGCTCTCGTCGATGGTGCAGTTGGTGTTAGCCTTGCAGAAGGCCTCGGAGGCGGCGGTGAAAACGGCGACCTCCTCGCACTTGGCCTCGATGGCGCCGTTCATGCCCAGCTTGTTGGGCACCAGCACGGGATAGGACACGCCGGGCTTGCGCTTGATCCTGGCCATCACCTCGTCGGTGCTGGCCATCTGCGGCACCCATTTGGGCGACACGAAACTGCCGGCCTCGACCGTGGTGTGGCCGGCGGCGGTGAGGCGGTCGATCAGCTCGACCTTGACGTCGACCGGCACCGGCTTGGCCTCGTTCTGCAGGCCGTCGCGGGGGCCGACTTCGACCAGTCGCACGCGCTTGGGCAGATTCATGGCGGTTCTCCTTGGTGCACCCACTCTACCTCATATCTCCCTCTCCCCACCTGCGGGGAGAGTGTCGGGGTGAGGGGCCGTTACTTGCAAGCCGCGGCCGCGGTTTGTCGCACGAGCCCCTCACCCTCCCATCGCGCTGCGCGCGACGGGCCCCGCCCTCTCCCCGCACGCGGGGAGAGGGAACAAGAGGTGAGGTGTTTAACCCGCCACCACCCGCGCCATGGCGCGGTCGGCGGCGGCCAGGGTCTCGTCGATGGTGGCGTCGTCGTGCGCGGCGGAGAGGAACCAGGAGCAGCGCATGTTCACCCGCACGCCCTCGTCCTGCAGGGCGCGGCTGAGCGCCATGGCGCGATCGCGATCGGTGGCGGCGGCTTCGCGGAAACTGCGCGGCGGCGGGCCGGTGGTGATGAAGGTCTGGAAGATGGTCGGCAGGCCCTGCGACAGGATCGGCAGGCCGTGGCGCTTGCCCAGTGCCTGAAGCTCGCGCATCAGCCGCACGCCGCGCTTCTCCATCGCGGCGTAGACCGCGCCGCCATCGCGCTCCAGCACGTCGAGCGCGGCCAGCGCCGCGGCCATGCTCTGGACGTTGCCGTTGTAGGTGCCGCCATGCATGACGCCACGGGTCTGCAGGATCTCCATCACGTCGCGCCGGCCGGTGACCATCGCCAGCGGGAAACCGGCGGCCACCGCCTTGGCGTAAATCGACAGATCGGCGGTGAAACCGAAGCGGCCCTGCGCGCCCGTCAGCCCGGCGCGAAAGCCGGTGATCACCTCGTCGCAGATGAAGAGCGCGCCGTGCCGGCGGCAGAGATCCGCGACGCCGCGCAGATAGCCGGGCTGCGCCAGGATCGCGCCGCCATTGACCATGACCGGCTCCATGATCACGCCGGCGATCTCGGCGCCCTCTTTGGCGAACAGCGCCTCCAGCCCGGGGAGATCGTTCCAACCGCGTACGATCACGTCGTCGAGCGAGCCAGGCGCGGTGCCCGGCGACTCCGCTACCGGCACCGGCGCGTCGGCCGGGCCGGCTTCGTTGCCGGTCGGCCGCACGCTGATATAGGTCTGGTCGGTCCAGCCGTGGTAGTGGCCCTCGAACTTCACGATCTTGCGCCGGCCGGTGAAGGCGCGCGCGATGCGCAGCGCCATCATCGCCGCCTCGGTGCCCGACGTGCAGAAGCGCACCAGCTCGGCGCCGGGCAGCAGGCCGCAGAGCCGCTTGGCCAATTGGCTCTCGCGGCGATGCTGGGCGGCGAAGACCTGGCCGTCGGCCAGGCTGTCGGCCACCGCCTTGATCACCTCGGGTGGCGCGTGGCCGAGGATCGCCGGCCCGTTGCCCAGCACATAGTCGATATGCACGTTGCCATCGACGTCGATGAGCCGCGCGCCCTCGCCGCGGGCGAAGAACAGCGGCACCGGCACGCTGGCGTAGCGCACATTGCTGCTGACGCCGCCGGCCATATGGCGGCGGGACTCCTCGTAGAGCGCGATGGACCCTTGATAGTCGCGCATAGCACCTCCGGGCGATTTCCGTTAGCGTGGCGCATCCCGAAGCCGAAAGCGAGAGGACCCATGACCGCGCTGTCCAATTCCCGCGTCGCCTGGTTCAACGGGCAGTGGATGCCAGAAGGCCAGGTGGTGATCCCGTTCCGCGACCGCAGCTGGAAGTACGGCGACGGCGCCTTCGACATGACGCGCACCTTCGATGGCCGCATCTTCCGCATCAAGGAGCACATCGACCGCTTCTACCGCTCGCTGCGCTATCTGCACATCGATCCCGGCATGGCGCCGAAGGAGATGGTGGCGCTGAGCGAGGAGATCGTCGAGCGCAACGCGCATCTGCGCGAGAAGGACGGCGATTGGTGGGTCGGCCAGAGGGTGAGCCGCGGCGTCGACGCGATCGGCGACGAGGGCTGGGATCACACCGGCCCGAACGTGGTGATCGAGGTGCTACCACTGCCGCTGGCCAAGCGCGCGAAGTACTTCCGCGACGGCGCCGACGTGATGACCACGGCGATGCGTCGGACGTCACCGACCATGCTCAGCCCGCGCGCCAAGACGCACAACTACCTCAACATGATCGTCGCCGAGAAGCCGGTGAAGGCGATGAACCCCGACGCCTGGGCGATCCTGCTCGACGAGCATGGCAATCTTGCCGAGGGCCTGGGCAGCAACATCTTCATCGTGCGCGACGGCATGCTGCTGACGCCCAGCGAACGCTATGTGCTGCCGGGTGTGAGCCGGCAGATGACCATGGACATGGCCAAGAAGCTCGGCATCCGCTGCGAGCAGGCCGACATCGATATGTTCGACGCGGCCAACGCCGAGGAGATGTTCCTGACCTCGACGTCGCTGTGCATCCTGCCGGTGCGGACCTTCAACGGCGAGAAGGTCGCCGACGGCAAGGTGCCGGGCCCGATCACCAAGCGGCTCACCGACGCCTATATCGCCGAGGTGAAGTGCGACTTCGTCCAGCAGTACCTGAGCAAGCTCGCCGCCTAGCGATGCTGACGCTCTACCACGCGCCACAATCGCGCTCCTCCCGCATCGTCTGGCTGCTGGAGGAGCTCGAGGCGCCGTACGAGCTCAAGATCGTCGACATCCCGCGCATGGATGGATCGGGCAAGCCGGATCCGGCCAATCCACACCCCGACAAGAAGGTGCCGGCGATCGTCGACGACGGCGCGCTGGTCACGGAGTCGGCGGCGATCTGCCTGTACCTCACCGATAAGTTCCCAGCCAAAGGGATCGGGCCGGTGGTCGGCGACAAGCTGCGCGGGCCGTATCTCACCTGGCTGGCCTACAACGCCGGCGTGATCGAGATGGTCATGCACATGGAGTTCGGTGGGTTGCTCGAGAACGACATGCTGCGCCGGACCTTCCGCGGCCGCGCGGAGGTCAACGCGCGCATCCTGGCGGCGCTCGAGGCCGGACCGTACCTTCTGGGCGAGCGCTTCTCGGCCGTCGATGCGCTGATCGGCAGCACTGGCATGTGGATGCGGCAGATGATGCCCAAGGGCAAGGTCGTCGACGACTACCTGGCGCGTCTGGCGGCGCGCCCGGCGCTGGCGCGCGCCAACGCCAAGGACGGCACGATTCCCAAGTAAGGGTGGAGACGGACATGGACGGCGCAAGTCGCGTCAATATCGATCTGGCTTCGGCGCTGGCCGAGGTCGAGCGCGAGTATGTCGCCGCGCGGCCCAAGAGCCAGGCGCAGGCCGAACGTGCCGGCAAGTCGATGCCCGGCGGCAACACGCGCACCGTGCTGTTCTACGGCCCCTTCCCCTCGGTGATCGATCGCGGCGAGGGGCCGACGCTGATCGATATCGACGGCAATCGCTACACCGACTTCCTCGGCGAATACACCGCCGGCCTCTATGGCCACTCGCATCCCGTGATCATGAAGGTGCTGCACGAGACGCTCGACAAGGGCGTGTCGTTCGGCGGCCCCAACGTCAACGAGGCCGAGCTGTCGCGGCTGGTCTGCGAGCGCTTCCCTTCGGTCGAGCTGGTGCGCTTCACCAACTCCGGCACCGAGGGCAACATCATGGCGCTGGGCACCGCGCGCGCCTTCACCGGCCGACAGAAGGTGCTGGGCATCTCCGGCGGCTATCACGGCGGCGTGCTCTATTTCGGCGCCGGCTCCCCGGCGCCGATCAACGCGCCCTACCCGTTCGTGCTGGCGCCCTACAACGACATCGAGGGCACCCGCGCGCTGATCCGGCAGAACGCCGCCGAGTTGGCCGCGATCATCGTCGAGCCGATGATCGGCAACTCCGGCATCCCGGCAGACGTCGAGTACCTGAAGATGCTGCGCGACGAGGCCACGGCGCACGGCATCGTGCTGATCTTCGACGAGGTGATGACCTCGCGCCTGTCGCCTGGTGGTCTGCAGCTCGAGCACGGCGTCATGCCCGACATGACCACCTTCGGCAAGTACATCGGCGGCGGCATGTCGTTCGGCGCCTTCGGCGGCCGCGGCGACATCATGCGGCGCTACGATCCGCGCCAAGCCGACGCCTGGCCGCACGCCGGCACCTTCAACAACAACGTGCTGACCATGGCCGCCGGCGTCGCCGGCCTGACCAAGATCTACACGCCCGAGAAGTCAGTCGAGCTCAGCGCCCAGGGCGACAAGTTCCGGGAGAGGCTCAACGCCATCGGCGCGAAGGCCGGCGTACCACTGCTGTGCAGCGGCATGGGCTCGATCAACGTCGTGCACTTCCAGCGCACGCCGCTGCGTCGCCCGGCCGACGCGGGCAAGACGCCGATCGAGGTGCGCGCGCTGTTCCAGCTCTCGATGCTGGGCCGCGGCTACTACATCGCGCGCCGTGGCTTCAGCAGCCTCTCGGTCGTGCTCGAGCCGCGGCACTACGACGGCTTCTACGCCGCCGTCGAAGCCTTCTGCGAGGAATACCGCACGGTGCTGCAAGCGCTGGATGGCTGAGCGAGGGGCCGCGTGCTACACGCCACGCGCCCATGGATGCGTTCCTCGTCTCAACAGCCGTCGTCGCGCTGGCCGAATGCGGCGACAAGACCCAGCTGCTCGCTTTGGCGCTCGCGGCGCGCCTGCGCCGGCCGGTCCCGATCGCGCTCGGCATCCTGGCCGCGACCTTGCTGAACCACGCCGCCGCCGGCTATGTCGGCCACCTGCTGGGCGACGCGCTGACCGGCGACTGGCAGCGTTGGGTGCTGGGCGTGTCCTTCATCGCCATGGCGGCCTGGACGCTGGTGCCCGACAAGGACGACGGCACCGCCACGCGCGAGGCGACGAGCGGCTGGGCGGCTTTCGTCACGACATCCGTCGCCTTCTTCCTGGTCGAGATGGGCGACAAGACGCAGATCGCCACCGTGGCGCTGGCGGCGCGCTTCGACCTGCTGGGCGCGGTCGTGATCGGCACCACCGCCGGCATGATGCTGGCCAATGCGCCGGTGGTCTGGCTCGGCCACACGCTCGCCGATCGTCTGCCGCTGCGCGCGCTCAGACTCGCGGCCAGCCTGCTCTTCGCCGCGCTCGGCGTGCTGACCCTGGCCGGAGTCTCGCTCTGATCTACTTCTTGCGCTCGCGGTAGTCGCCGAAGGATGCGTCGCGCTCGCTCAAGAGCTTCGACACGCTCTCGCCATCGCGGCGGAAGCGTGTCATGTAGGCCTTGCTCGAATCGGTATGGAAGCACAGCGCCTGGATCTCCGTGCCCGAGCGCACGGCGGCGCGCAGGCCCATGATCTCCATGGCGCGATGCACCGAGCGCTTGTTGATCTGCTGGATGTCCGAGGGGATCTTGGCTACGCGCTCGGCGATCTTCAGCACCTCGGCGTCTAGGTCGGCGGCGGCGAAGGCGCGGTTGGCCCAGCCTTTCACCACCGCCTCGGTGCCGCTCAGCGAGTCGCCGGTCAGCATCGACTCCATCGCCTGGCGCATGCCCATCAGCCAGGGATGGAACTGCATGTCGGGCGGGCTCATCAGTCGCACCGGCGGGTAGCCGATCTGCGCATCCTCGGCGACGTAGACGAGGTCGCAGGACGTCGCGAGCTCGGTGCCGCCGGCCAGGCAATAGCCGTGGACCTGCGCGATCACCGGCTTGGCGAGGTCCCAGACGCGGAACCAGCCATCGACGACGTGGCGCGACCACTGACCATGGCCGACGGCCGTGTGGTAGGGCTGCTCGACGCGATTGTCGGCCGACAGGTCGTAGCCGGCGCAGAAAGCCGGACCGGCGGCGCGGATGATGGTGAGCTTGACCTCGGGGTCGCGGTCATGCGCCTCGAGCGCGGCGAAGATCTCGGCGCGCAGCCGGTTGTTGAGCGCGTTGCGCTTCTCCGGCCGGTTCAGGGTGATGCGGCGGATGCCCGGCAGCGGCGTGTCGAGCAGGATGTGGCGCGGTTCGCTTGTCATGCGTCGATGGTGACCTTGGGCACGAAGGGTTTGGATGCGAAATGCTCCTGGTCGGAGCCATCGGCGAATTTCAGGCCGGCGCGGCGGATCGCGCCGTCGTCGACGCGCTCGAGCGGCACGTAGTAGCGGTCGTCGTCCTTTGTCACCGTGTCGTTGTCGACGCGGTTGTAGCAGACCAGCAGGGTCCAACGGCGGTTGGGCGAGCGGTTGGCGTCGCTGCGGTGGATGGCGTTGCTGTGGAAGATCAGGACGTCGCCGGGATCGAGCTCGCAATATTCGACGGGATAGCGCGCGAGGATGTGCGCCATGCGCTTGGGATCGACTTCGTTCTGGCCCTGGGTCAACGGCGTGTGGTCGATGCGGCCGAGCTTGTGCGAGCCGCGCACGATCTGCAGGCAGCCATTGCCGCGATCCGCGCGATCCAGCGCGATCATGCACGACAGCAGATCGGGCCGCAGGCAGCCATTGTGGTACCAGTAGCCGTAGTCCTGATGCCATTCCCAGGCGCCGCCGACATGCGGCTCCTTGGCGGTGAGCTTGGACTGGTAGTGGTAGACCTCGCCGCCCAGCAGGCGGGTCACGGTGTCGACCATGCGGTCACAGCGCGCCGCGAGGCCATAGACGCTGTCACCGGCGCGGTTCCACAGCGAGATGCGGGTCGCGCGACCCTCGCCGTCGAGGCGGTCGAGCATGTGGTCGCGTACCGACGGATCGCGCTCCATCGCGCCGCGCAGCAGCTCGACTTCCTCGGCATCAAAGAGGCCGCGGGCGATCACCAGCCCGTCTTCCTCGTAGGCGCGGATCTGCGCCTCGTTCAGCGCGCAGGCCATGCGACGTCCTCCCGTCCACAGGGACGGAATGAACTATCGCGCTGCCTGCCCCGCCCCGTCTAGTGGGCGATCAAGGTGGGCACCGTCATATGGCCCAGCATGGTGCGGCTGGCGCCACCGAACAGGCTCTCGCGCAGCTTGGAGTGGCCGTAGATCCCCATCACCACCAAGTCGATGTCGAGGTCGGAGACGCGCGAGAGGATGACGCTGCCGACATCGGTGCCGTCGGACACGTCGTTAACCAACTCGACGTTGACGCCGTGGCGCGCCAGCCAGCCGGCCGCCTTGCCGCCCGGCGGATCGTCGCGGCCATTGCCCTCGACATCGCGCTTGTGGCCGTCGACCACCAGCATCGTGACCTTCTCGGCCGCCCGCAGCAGCGGCATCGCGTCGGTCGCCGCGCGCATCGCCTCTGGGCTGTCGTTCCACGCCAGCAGCACCTTGCGGCCGACCGGCTTGCTGTAGCCGATATGCGGCACGACCATCACCGGCCGGTGCGACTCCATCGCCACCGATTCCGGCAGGTCGGTGTACATGTCGCCGATGGTCTGCTCGGGATCGCGTTGGCCGACGACGCCGATGTCGGCGTAGCGCAGCTCGTGATTCATCGCGCCGGCCGCGTCGGCGACGACGCCGTGGAATTCGACCTCGACACCGCTGCCCTGGGCGGTGTCCTCGAACAACTTCCGGGCGACGGCGAGGCGTTCGCGATTGGTGGCTTCCTGCAGCGCCGAGACCGTGCTGCTGAGCGCCATGCCGTCGACTCCGGCGGGTATACGGACGCGCGGCATGACCGCCAGGCCGATCAGCCGCCCCTGGCAGGCCCGGGCGAGCTCGAGCGCGAGGCGAATGCGCGACACCGATTCCTTACGATCGTCGAGCTGCACGACGATGGTCTTATAGGTCATGGCAGTGCCTCCTGGCGTTCGGATCGACGCCGGTGCATCGCCGCTTCAGGTCACACTCACCACCCTCGCGGCGGTACCGCTCGACCCTCGACATGGCCCGGCGGTCCGCACCGCCGGCTGTGACAGACATGGGATCAACACGCGGCGCCGTCAACCGGACAGTCGGCGACAATCAGGCGCGGACGCCGTAACCGCGGTCCTCGACCTTTAGCCGGTCTTCCTCGATGGCGTGGCAGGCCACCAGGCCGCCCTCGATCGGGATCGACGCCGGCCGTTCGCGCTTGCAGCGATCGTTGGCGAAGGGGCAGCGCGGATGGAAGGCGCAACCCGAGGGCGGGTTGATCGGGCTGGGCACCTCGCCCGCCACCGGCGCGCGCTGGCGGCCGGTCATGTCGAGGTCGGGAATCGTGTCCAGCAGCATGCGCGTGTAGGGATGCTTCGGCCGCCGGAACAGCGTGTCGGTCTCGGCGACCTCGACGAGGCGGCCGAGATACATCACGCCCACCCGCGTGCTGATGTGATAGACGACCGCCAGGTTGTGGCTGATGAACAGGTATGTGAGCCCGAACTCGCGCTGCAGCTCCATCATCAGATTGAGGATCTGCGCCTGCACCGAGACGTCGAGCGCCGAGGTCGGCTCGTCGCACACCAGGAATTCCGGCTCGCTTGCGAGCGCGCGGGCGATCGAGATGCGCTGGCGCTGGCCGCCCGAGAATTCATGCGGATACTTGCGGCCGTCGGCCGGCGTAAGACGCACCTGGCGCAGCAGGTCGCCCACCCGTTTCTCGAGGTCGGCCTTGTCGCTCGACAGGCCGAAGGCGCGGATCGGCTCGGCGATGATGTCGAACACGCGCCAGCGCGGATTGAGGCTGGCGTACGGGTCCTGGAAGATCATCTGCATGCGCCGCCGGAGCGCCGCCATCTCGGCGCCGCTGCGCCGCTGCGACATGTCGTTCCCGTCGAACTCGATGCGGCCGTCGGTCGGCGGGAACAGGCCCACCACCAGACGCGCCACCGTCGACTTGCCGCAACCCGACTCACCCACCAGCGAGAAGGTCTCGCCCTTGGCGATCTCGATGTCGACACCGTCGACCGCCTGCACGATCTGGCGCGGCCGTCGCTCGATGGTGCGCACCAGCCAGGGGGCGGAGACGTCGAAGTAGCGCTTCAGCCCTTCGAGGCGGACGAATTCGCGGGTGCTGCCGTCAGGCATCGACGGCCTCCTTTCGGATCGGCTGCCCGACGCCGCCGCGGTCATGATGCCAGCAGGCCGCGCGACTCGCCCCCGCCACCATCAGCTCGGGCCGCTCGGCCAGGCAGCGCTGGCCCAGCACCGTGCAGCGCGGGTTGAAGGCGCAACCCTTGGGTATCTCGGTGAGACGCGGCATGGCGCCGTCGATCTGGGTCAGCTTGTCATGGCGGACGCCGAGGCTCGGGATCGAGCCCATCAGCCCCTTGGTGTAGGGGTGCTGGGCGTGCTTGACCACGTCGCGCACCGGCCCGATCTCGGCGATCCGGCCGGCATACATCACCGCAACCCGGTCGGCCGTCTCGGCGATCACGCCCATGTCGTGCGTCACCAGCATCACCGCCGTGCCGTGCTCGCGGCACAGGCGCTTGAGCAGCGCGATGATCTGCGCCTGGATCGACACGTCGAGCGCCGTCGTCGGCTCGTCGGCGACGATCAGGCGCGGATTGGCGCACAGCGCCAAGGCGATCACCACGCGCTGGCGCATGCCGCCCGAGAACTGGTGCGGGTAGTGATCGACGCGGGTCTCGGCGCCGGGAATGCCGACCTCCTTCAGAAGGTCGATGGCCCGCTTGCGCGCGTCGGCGGCCGACAGCGGCAGGTGTGTCTGGATCGTCTCGACCAGCTGCCGGCCGACCGAATAGAGCGGATTGAGGCTGGTCAGCGGGTCCTGGAAGATCGCGCCGATGCGCGCGCCGCGGATGCGCCGCATGCGCTCGTATGGCAGGTTGTCGATACGCTCGCCCTCGAGCACGACCTCGCCGCCGGCGATGCGGCCGGGCGGCTCGAGCAGGCCGATGATCGCAGCACCAGTCAGCGACTTGCCGGCGCCGGACTCGCCCACCACGCCCAGCACCTCGCCGGGCGAGATCGAGAACGACACATCGTCGACCGCTACTAGCGTGCCACGCCGGGTCGGGAACTCGACGCGCAGATTGCGCACTTCAAGCAACGGCGCCTGGTTGGAACCCGGGATCATGCGCGCGACCTCATCGCAGCTTGGGATTGAGGGCGTCGCGCAACCAGTCGCCCAGCAGGTTCACAGCCAGCACGAGGGCCGCCAGCGTCAGGCCGGGGAATATGGTGATCCACCATTCGCCGGAGTTCAGGTACTCGTTGCCGATGCGGATCAAGGTGCCAAGCGACGGCTGCGTCGAGGGCAGGCCGACGCCGAGGAACGACAGGGTCGCCTCGGTGATGATCGCCAGGCCGAGATTGATCGTGGCGATCACCAGCACCGGCCCCATCACGTTGGGCAGGACATGGCGGAACATGATCAGCCAGCGCGGCAGGCCGATGACGCGCGCCGCCTGCACGTACTCCTTGTTGCGCTCGACCATCACCGAGCCGCGCACGGTGCGGGCGTACTGCACCCAGAAGGCCAGCGAGATCGAGGCGACGATGACAAAGACCGCGATCTCCTCGTGGCGCTTGACCGAGATGACGCCGCGCACCACGCCGTCGATCAGGAGCGCGATGAGGATCGCCGGAAAGGTGAGCTGCACGTCGGCGATGCGCATGATGATCGCGTCGAGCGTGCCGCCGACATAGCCCGCGACCAGGCCCAGGCCGATGCCGAGGATCATCGAGAAGAAGACGACGGCGAAGCCGACCTCGAGCGACAGGCGCGTGCCGTAGAGGATCGCCGAATAGAGATCGCGACCCTGGTCGTCGCTGCCCATCGGAAAGCTCCACTCGCCGCCGAAGAACTTCGGCGGCCGCATGGCGTCGCTGAGATTGAGATTGGCTGGATCGAATGGATTCTGCAGGGCGATCAGCGGCGCGAGAAACGCGGCCAGGATGATGAAGACCGTGACCGCCGCCGCCGCCATGGTCATCGGCGAGGAGCGGAAGCTGTGCCAGATGTCGCTGTCGGCGGCGCGCCGGAAGCTGTCGATGAGCGCCATCAGTGCCTCCCGGCGGCGGCGGCGCCCATGCCGCGCAGCCGCGGATCGACCACGAAGTACAGCAGGTCGACGATCATGTTGATGACCACGAAGAAGAAGCTGACCAGCAGCAGATAGGCCGCCATGACGGGGATGTCGCCGAACTGCACCGACTGGACGAAGAGCTGCCCCATGCCCGGCCAGGCGAACACCGTCTCGGTGACGATGGCGAAGGCGATGATGGCGCCGAGCTGCAGGCCGGTGATGGTGATGACCGGCACCAGCGTGTTCTTGAGCGCGTGGCCGAAATTGATGGCGCGGTTCGACAGGCCGCGGGCGCGCGCGAACTTGATGTAGTCGGTGCGCATCACCTCCAGCATCTCCGAGCGCACCAGCCGCATGATCAGGGTGAGCTGGAACAGGCCGAGCGTGATCGACGGCAGGATCAGCGCCTTGAGCCCGGACCAGGTGAAGAAGCCCGAGGTCCACCAGCCGAACTTCACCGTGTCGCCGCGGCCGAAGGAGGGCAGCACGTTGAGGATCACGGCGAAGAGCAGGATCAGCATGATGCCGATCAGGAACGTGGGCAGCGAGATGCCGACCAGCGACACCGCCTGCAGCGCCCTGCTCGTCCAGTGTCGCGGATAAAGGCCGGTATAGACGCCCAGCGGCACGCCGAGGCCGACGGCGAAGATCGCGGCGCAAAGCGACAGCTCCAGCGTCGCCGGCAGGCGCTCGAGGATCAGCCTGCCGACCGGGTCGGACGTGCGATAGCTCAGCCCGAAACGACCGCTCGCCGCGTTGCCGATGAAGCGCGCGAACTGCAGTGGCGGGGAATCGTTCAACCCGAGCTTGCGGCGCAGCTCCTCGCGGTCCTCCATCGAGGTGTCCTGGCCGACCATGGCGTTGATCGGGTCGCCAATATAGGTGAACAGCGAGAAGGCGATGAAGCCCACGGCCAGCAGGACGCCGACCGCCTGGGCGAGCCGCCGCAGAATGAACGCGATCATGAGGTTCGATGTAGCATGAATCGAACCGCCCCCGCACCAGCCCTTGGCGGGCCGATGCGGGGGCGGGATTCTGGTCGCTTAGCCTACTTCAGCGTCACGAAGCGCAGTGGGAAGCGGTTGTCCGCCGGCTGGTGCAGGCTGACGTTCTTGCGCGCCGCCCAGACCACCGCCTGCTGGTGCAGCGGGATATAGGCGTAGTCCTGGGTGTAGAGCTTGGTGGCTTCCAGGATCATCGCGTTGCGCTTGGCGACGTCGGTCTCGGCCTCCATCTTGTCGGCCAGTTCATCGACCGCCTTGTTCGAGTAGCCGCTGACGTTGAATTGACCCTTCTTGCTCGTGGCGTTCGGCGTCTGCAGCAGGGCCTCGAAGACGTTGTGCACGTCGTAGGTCGCCGCCGGCGACCAGCCCAGCATGTAGAAGCTGGTCTCGCCCGGCTTGAAGTCGCTTTTGCGCAGGATCTTGGTGAAGTACTTGCTGCGCGTCTGGGCCAGCAGATTCACCTTGATGCCGATGCGCGCCAGCATGCCGACGACCGCCTGGCAGATCTTCTCGTCGTTGACATAGCGATCGTTCGGGCAGTCGAAGCCGACCTCGAAGCCCTGCGGGTAGCCGGCGTCGGCCAGCAGCTTCTTGGCCTCCTCCGGCTTCAGCAAGGTCGGCCGCTTGTCGAGCTCCTTGACGTAGCCGTTGATGCCCGGCGCCACCATCAGCGCGGTCGGGAAGGACTGGCCGCGCATGACCGTGCGCTTGATCGCATCGACGTCGATCGAGCGGTAGAAGGCCTCGCGCACCCGCTTATCCTTGAACGGGTTCTTGCCCTTGATGTTCGATTCCAGGAGCTCGTCGCGCTCCTGATCGAAGCCGAGATAGACCACCCGAGTCTCCGGCCCCTCGATGACATTGATGTTGGCGTCGCGTTTGAGGTTGTCGGTGTCCTGCGGCGGCACCTCGTACATCATGTCGATGTCGCCGGCCTTGAGCGCCGCCACGCGGGTCGCGGCATTGGCGACCGGCGTGAAGATCACCTCGGTGAGGTTATGGGTCGGCTTGTCCCACCAGTTCGGGTTCTTCACCAGGATGGTCTTCTCGCCCGCCTTGCGCTCGCGCAGGATGAAGGCGCCGGTGCCCATGGCGTTGCGGGTGGCGAAGTTCTCCTCGTTCTTGGTCGCGTCCGAGGCTACCGCGGCGTTGTTCTTCTCCGCCCAGGCCTTGGACATGATCAGGATCGCCGCCCATTTCGAGGCGAGCAGCGGATCGGGATACCGGGTCTCGACCTCGACGCGGAAGTCGCCGGCCTTGCGGATCTCCTTCACCGAGGCGAAATACGCCTTCATGTTCGAACCGCCGCTGTTGGCGCGGTTGAGCGAGAACACGACATCGTCGGCGGTGAACGGTGTGCCGTCGTGGAACTTCACGCCCTGGCGCAGGTCGAAGAACCACACCGTCGGCGAGCTCTGGCCCCACTTTGTCGCCAGCGCCGCCTCGAGACCGAGATTCTGGTCGCGCCGCACCAGCGGTTCATAGATGTTCTCGAGGAAGGCCAGCAGGAAGGTCTCGTTGCGATAGTATGGATCCATCGAGCTGACGTCGCCCGCGTTCGCCCATTTGAACGTCTTGGCCGAAGCCTGCGAGATGGGTGCGATCGCCAGCGCCCCCGCCAGCGCAAGCGCCGTCGCACCTGCCAGGCCCCACCGCGAAATCTTGCCCATCGAAAGCTCCCTTGGTTGCCGGGCCGGCGGATTCACACCCCTGAACGCTCGCCGGCCACCACCTGTGCCGCGCAGCATACAATCAAAGCCCAGTCAATTTCACGCCCGAAGATCGCCCAGCACTATGCTGATTTTTTCGCGGAATTTTCACGAAACCATTGATTGCGCGCCGACGGCGGTGTATAAAGCGCTTGTTCGATTGAAATGTTTACCGGGCTGAAATTACATAAGTAATTGATTTCTGGGGAATATTGTCATGATCGCCATTATGCGTGTCGCGCGGGCCTTTACGCTTACTGACCGTGAATTCCTCTGCGTCAACGCCCTTGTCGGCCTTGTCGCGGCGGCTGCGTCCGGGCTGCTGCTTCACTACGGCTCGTTTGCCAGGGCGCTTGCCGCCGTCGGCCTGGCGTCCGCGATCTGAGGGAACGCCAACCAATGAAGAAGCTCCCCACATTGTTTGCCCAGCTCTGGTACGACGAGTCTGGTACCGTCGTCATCGAGTACACAATGCTCGCGTCGCTCATCGCCATGGGCATCTTGACCGCGACCCAGCTGCTGACCACGAGCATCGACACGATGTTCATCAACCTGGCCAACAAGTTCTAGCAATCGCGACCACCCGCTAGTCGGCGGCGGTCGCATGGACAGCGTCGTCGGGGCGACGCTAGAGTGAGCCCAACGGTCCGTCCGGAGGGTCTCTCAATGAATCAGATCACGCGCTCGCTGCGCGGCAATTCAAACGCCGCCCGCGACATCGCCTCCCATCTGCATCCCTACACGAACTTCAAGAAGCATGAGAGCGAGGGCCCGTTGACCATCGTGCGCGGTCGCGGCGTGCACGTGATCGACGACGACGGCAAGGAGTACATTGAGGGCATGGCCGGCCTGTGGTCGGCCTCGCTGGGCTTCGACAACGAGCGCCTCGCCAAGGTCGCCTACGACCAGCTGCGTCAGCTGCCGTTCTACCACTCGTTCAACCACCGCAGCCACGAGCCGGCGATCAATCTCGCCGAGAAGCTGCTGCAGATGGCGCCGGTGCCGATGTCGAAGGTGTTCTTCGCCAATTCCGGGTCGGAGGCGAACGACAGCGTCATCAAGATGGTCTGGTACATGAACAATGCGCTGGGCCGGCCGCAGAAGAAGAAGATCATCAGCCGCATCAAGGGCTATCACGGCGTCACCGTGGCCGCCGCCAGCCTCACCGGCCTGCCGACCAACCACAAATCGTTCGATCTGCCGATCGCCGGCATCCTGCACACCAGCTGCCCGCACCACTATCGCTTCGCCAAGGACGGCGAGACCGAGGAACAGTTCGCGACGCGCTGCGCCGAGGAGCTCGAGGCGCTGATCCTCAAGGAAGGTCCCGACACGATCGCGGCGATGATCTGCGAGCCGGTGATGGGCGCCGGCGGCGTGATCGTGCCGCCCAAGGGCTACTATCAGAAGATCCAGGCCGTGCTGAAGAAGTACGACGTGCTGCTGATCGCCGACGAGGTGATCTGCGGCTTCGGTCGCACGGGCAATGTCTGGGGCAGCCAGACCTTGGGCCTGCAGCCCGACATCCTGAGCTGCGCCAAGGCGCTGTCGGCGTCGTTCCTGCCGATCTCGGCGGTGATGGTGAACGAGCGCGTCTACCAGGCGCTGATGAGCGAGAGCGACAAGATCGGCGTGTGGGGCCACGGCTTCACCTACTCCGGCCATCCGGTCGCCGCCGCCGTCGCGCTCGAGGCGCAGAAGATCTACGAGGAGACCGACCTGTTCGGCCACGCCGCGCGCCTGGCGCCGCATTTCCAGGCGCGCCTGCGCTCGTTCCAGGACCACCCGCTGACCGGCGAGACCATGGGCGTGGGTCTGGTGGGCGCCATCGAGGTCGTCACCGACAAGAAGACCAAGGCGGCCTTCGAACCCGCCGGCGCCGCCGGCAACAAGATCGCCAAGCACGCGATGGCGGCGGGGCTGATCGTGCGCAACATGGCCGATCGCATCGCCATCTGTCCGCCGCTGGTGATCAGCCAGGTCGAGACGGACGAGCTCTTCAACCGCCTGCGCAAGGCGTTCGACGCGGCGCTCGCCGAGATGCGCGCCGACGGCAGCTTCAAGGGCTGACATGCGTTCCTTCTCCCCGCGAAGGCGGGGAGAAGGTGCCCGAAGGGCGGATGAGGGGCTT